>JADFRS010000119.1 GCA_022561145.1 Gemmatimonadota bacterium | reverse complement strand
TTCGCAAACCACCGATTGACCGTGCGAAACCTGCTTGCGTAGAACATGAGCGTCTTATACGTGCCGTCGTCCAGCGCGGACAGGTGGTTCATTCGTTTGAGTTTGTACTCTTGATGAACGAAGAACTTCTCAAAGAGTTCTCGGTTCTCTTCGCATATTGACTCATGGGCCAGTAGCTTTTTCTTGACGCTGGCGTATTGTTTCTTCAATTCCATAACATGCTGTGGCGACGTGGCTACTTAACAAAGGAACCGCTTTGCGAGTCGGCGAATTCCGGTACTTTGAACCTTTTTGGTCAATGACCCCGATGGTCGTGGAACCAAAAGGTTCAGTTTCCCAATAAACTGAACGTAAGCGCATTGTTTCGATCCTGTCCCCGTTGGATTTCCAGAGAGGCGTGCAGGAAGACTAGGAGCTATATAAATGTTGCGCTGCATTGACCTGCGCGCGGATTCGTTTCGTCCTGCGCGGCTCGCCATTGCGAGAGCGAGTCAGCAACCTTGAGCTCAAATTCGCGGAATCCGAATCAAGAAAGGTGGAGATCGCCACAAGATACTTGGCGCAACAGAAGACTATATAAACCACCTACACGTACGTGTGGGTATGGCAACCAAGAATATTTCGATCACGGAAGGGGCGTATCGTCGTCTGGCGTCGCTGCGCCGGGGCGACGAGAGTTTCTCAAAGATCATCAACCGTATTACGCAGGCAAGAGATATCATGCAATTTGCGGGCATCCTCTCGAAGAGCAGCGCGGATGCCATGGAGGGACACATTGAACGGCAACGAATTCGGCACAACAAGAACTTGAAGGACCGTATCGCGAGGCTCGGTGAGGAAATGAACTAGCATGGTATGTCTTGATACTTCATTCATGATCGATTTCTTCCGCGGCAAGCTGGACACCGTCGAACGGGTGAAAGAGCTCGCCGATGAACATGAGTCCATTTCGATCACTGCTCCGACGCTGATGGAGCTTGCGACAGGTGCATCACTGGCCGAATCAGCCAAAGAAAAGAACCAACTGCACGCATTTCTCACTTCCGCAAACGTTCTGCCGCTCGATAAACACGCGGCATTACTCGCAGGCGATTTGAATGCATCCCTCATCACTGGCGGCGAGATGATCGAGCCGATGGACGTACAGATCGGTGCGATCGCTGCCTCCCAGAACGAGCGGCTCATCACGCGCAACGCGAAGCACTTTGATCGGATTCCTGGTTTGGACGTGGAAGGCTGCGCGGCGTGATTCCTTTGTCGTGTTGTAATCACCGGCGTGGAAGGCTGGCATATTCTGACGGACAAAGCTACTCGTACCCGCGAACCATTCTGGCCGACATTTATCCCAAAATCTCTTGGACCACGTCGTACAGTTTCCGGGCGCGTGCATCGTAGGGGAGCCGGTTGACGTCCGTTCCACGATCATAGTTGAAGACCGTCTCTACGGTTTCGTAGGACCGACCAAGCACTTTTTCCCAAGGATCCACGTCTCTGGTTTGAATGGTCAGCTTGGAGATCCTGCCGCCATCCATCCCGAACTTCGACGGATCGCGGAGGAACTTGACCGACGCGCGGAGCTCGGGCTCCTTCACATGATGACGCTGAGGATGATAGACGTCCATCCAGTTGTCACCGTCCGGACACCAGGCCACGGAGTAACCAGGTGACACGAACTCGTGGGCCCTTTGCATCTTGTACCCTTTCCACTCTTCCAGCTCCTTCCGCGTTCCCTCCCAGTGAATACCTTCATCCTCGAATCCCTTGTGACGTTTTTTTGTCATGGTCCCTGGCGCGCAGGTTCGGTTCCTCAGAACCAGCTCGCGAAATCCGGCCCCCTTCCGGTGTCGACTTGTTGGCGAACGATCTGTAGTGCCTGTTGGTAAGAGGCCATGTACCCCTTGTGCCGATGGCGTCCGGAGATGGCGCCCTTTACGGCGGGTTTGGGATCACGGTTGTAACAGGAGAAGATCCATTCGCAGCAGTTTTCCTGGCCCTCGCGTGCATCGCGCAAAATGGAGGCGGCGCGTTGCGGCGTGGCATACCCAAGTGATTCAGCAATGATGTGCGCACAAATGCGCGGATAGCGTCGGAGATAGGCCTCGTTGGAATCCAGGGGTTCACGGTGATTCGACTTTGCAGCATTCACGACGACCACCCCCTTCGCCCCGCTTCCTGTGAACGGTGGGTGGAGATCAACTGATCTGTTCGGTACAGAGCGCAGAGGTCAACGAATTTCGTTGGCGAACCGAGACAGCGGCGATTCGAGCAGTCCTTTCGGTGGTCGAACCGATGGCCTCGATTCTGACAGCAGTGGTTTTTCATGCCGGACGATGGCGAATCGTCTTTTTGAATCTTGAACTGATTTGGGAGTTCTTCAAACGGACATATCCGTCGTGGTCACGAAACCCAGAGACGCAAACCGATCGAAAGATTTATTAAGCGGCACACACACATGTATGTATGGCAACCAAGACCATCTCCGTCGACATCGAGGCCTACGAGAGGCTGCGGCGGGCCCGCCGGGTCCCTACCGAATCCTTCTCGCAGGTGATCAAGCGGGCTGAGTGGCCCGATCCCCCGAAAACCGCGAACGCGATGATCCGGGCCCTGGCGAGTGTGCCCGTACTGGAGGAGGAGATCCTCGACCGCCTGGACAGGGCTCAGGACTGCGACCCGCCCCCGGAGGATCCTTGGCGGGCCGAGTAGCGCTCGACACCACGTTTCTGATCGACCTCCAGCGCGAACGAGCGCGCGGGGATGCGGAGGGTGCCGCACATCGGTTCCTGGCGGCGGACCCGGGGCTCGAGCTGCACCTGTCCACGGTCGCGCTCGGTGAGTTCGCCGAGGGCTTCGAGGACGAGGATCATCCCGTACTCCGCGTGGTGCGCGAGCTGCACGTGTTGCTCCCGGTGGATGAAGCGACGGCGCTCACCTATGGCGGCCTGACCCGGGGCCTGCGACGCCAGGGCCGGCTCATCGGCACGAACGACCTGTGGATCGCCGCCGCGAGTGTGCGGCACGGACTTCCGCTCGTCACAGCCAACCCCGCCGAGTTCGGCCGCGTCAATGGACTGCAGGTGGTGGCCTACCGCTGAGGGGGTCGTGAGAAGTGACGTAGCCCCCTACTCCGCCTTCAGCACCTCGATCGGATCCACCCGCACAGCCCGTCTCACAGGAAGCGCCGAAGCCGCCAAACACGTGGCGAACGACACCAACACCGTCACCGTTAGCACGAACGGATCGGTCGGTTCGACACCGTAGAGGAGCGTGCTGGTGAGTCGCCCCAGCGAAAGTGCACCGAACAGCCCGAGCAGCGCACCCGCGACCGCGAGACGCACCCCACGCCCAACCACCATGCGGCGGATGTGGCTGCGGTCGGCACCCAACGCCACGCGTATCCCGATCTCGCGGAATTGCCGCTGGACGATGTAGGAGACCAGGCCGAAGATCCCGAGCGCCGAGAGCGCGAGCGCCGCCGCCGCGAACACCGACATCAGCGTCAGCAGGAACCGCTCACTCTCGAGCGAATCGACGAATGCGTCGGCCACCACCACCAGCCGATCGATCGGCTGGCTGGGGTCCATCTCACGGATGATCGAACGGATCGGAGCGAAGAGCTGTCCAGGATCCCCGTCCGTACGTATCGCCACGGACCAATACGCGTCCGCACCCTCGGGCGGAAGCGGGTACAGGACATCGTAGGGCTGGCCCGCGTCGTTGGCACCCATGAGGTGCAGGTCCTTCACCACCCCGATGATGGTCTGCCACTCACCGGTGTCGCCCATTCGGAAGCGTTTTCCGATCGGTGCGTCTTCACCGAACAGGAAGCGGGCCATGTCGCGATCGACGATCCGAACGCGATCCTCCGGAGTGTCCGCCGGGGCGAAGTTCCGGCCGGCCACGAGCTCGGCTCCCAGTGTCTTCAAGAACGATACATCGACCTCAGCGTACGGAATCACGTTAGGCTGGCCCACCGGCAGCGGGACTCCTTCTCCCATGAGACTGTCGCCGAAGGTGATTCCGGTGTGGGGAGGCATGCCGCTGGCCAACGAGACGTGGCTTACAGACGGAAGCATCGATAGTCGCGCGATCAGCTCGTCGAAAAACGCCCGCCTCGCCTCGGGTTCAGGATACCGCGACTCGACGAGTCCCGGGGTCAGCTGTACGAGCCCTTCGGCCTCGAAGCCGAGGTCGGTGCTGACAAGGCCCATGAAGTTCTTGATGAACAGTCCGGCGCCGGCGAGGAGGACGACCGAAAGACCCACCTCGGCGATTACCAAGGCCCCCCGCCAACGATGGCGATGGGGGTGCGTAGCCCCGTAGGATCCGAGTCTCGCGTTACTGGTCGCCTGTGCGGAGCGCACCGAGCTCACGGCGGGAAGCACCGCGAAGAACCCCCCTACGAAGATGGCAAGGAGCAGCGCGAAAGCGATAACCCGAGAGCCCAACTCGATAGGGTTCGTCGACCATTCCGTGACATCGCGGGGCGCGATCGCCAAGATCGCCTCGAGTGTCCCAGACGCTACGAGCACGGCCAGCAGCCCTGCCCCCAGAGACAGTACGATCCCTTCGACCGCCATCTGCCGAACGACGCGGCCACGCGAGCCGCCCAACGCGAGTCGCACTCCGATCTCGCCGGCTCGTGTGCTTCCTCTGACGAGGAGGAGATTCGCCGCGTTTATGCCGGCAACGAGCATGATGATGGCCACCGCACCGGTCAACACCCACAGCGCTTTTCTCGTGTTGGGGTTCGCCCTCCACTCGTCCAAGGCCTGAATTCGAACCTGTGTGAATCCACTGAGCTCGATCTTCTGCTCGACGAGTCCAGCTTGGAAAGCATTGGCCTGTTCCTGGATCGACTCCCGGCTGACACCGACAGGTAGTCTGCCAACCATCGTGAGACGCCCCCTCTCATCCATGGCGGCGATGTGATCCTCGTTGAGGGCAACCCACTGGTCTCGGGTCCCCGGATTCGGGTACCGGAAGCTGCGAGGCATCACCCCGACCACGGTGTGCGGGCGCTCGTTCAGCATGACCGTCTGTCCGATGACTCCCTCGTCCCCACCGAAGTCGCGCATCCATACCGCTTCACTCAGGATCACGACTTCGGGCGCCCCAGACCTCCCATCCTCATCGAGGAAGGGGCGACCCAGGATGGGCGGAACCCCCAACATGTCCATCAGAACCGGCGAGATCAGGTACGTCTGTAGCTTGATTGCGGCCTCGCCGTCGGTTCTCACCATGCGGAGTGGCGAGGAGTACCCGATCTCTTCGATGAAATCGGCTCCCTCTCGCCAAGCCAGGGCACTCCCTTTGTACTGGAACGGGAGCGTGAACCCCGACTCTTCGCTGGTCGGGGAGATTTCCACCAGCCGGTCGGCATCCGGAAACGGCCCGGGCCGAATCAGCACCGCGTCCACCACCGTGAAGATGGCCGTGTTGGCGCCGATCCCGAGCCCGAGCGTCAGCAGCACAGTCATCGCGAACGTCGGGTGCTTCCGAAGGCTCCGGAACGCATGAGCCACGTCCGACATCATCGACCCAACCCACTCCATCCGCCTCGTCGTCCTCTCCCCCCGTCTCTGGAGCGCCACGCACTCCGACCGATAATGGCCCATGTCTCCGAAGGCGTCTCTAGCGAGGCGGCGCGCTTCCTCGGGCCCCACGCCCTCTTCGATCATCTCATCGACGCGCATCTCGACGTGATGCCGCATTTCGAGATCGACTGAATCTTCCACCCAACCGTTTCGGGACCGTAGCCGGAAGAGTCGCTTGAAACGACCGCTGCGGCTCACCTCAGTCGGCTCCCGCCGTGGCGATGATCCGCCCCACGAGGTCCACGTATTGGCCCCAGTTCACCTCTTCCCGGGCCAAATGCTTCTCGCCCGCCGACGTGAGCACGTAGTACTTGGCCTTCCGGTTCTTCTCGCTGAGGCCCCACTCGGCCTCCACCAAACCCTTCCGCTCCAGTCTGTGAAGCGCCGGGTAGAGCGCACCTTCCTCGATCTCCAGAGTTCCTTGCGAGGCGTCTCGGATCCAACGCAGGACCCCGAAGCCGTGCTTGGCCTCACCATCCTTGAGGGTCTCCAGGATCAGGAATTCGAGGGTGCCTTGAAGCAGATCGATGCCACGCTTCGTCATGATTCTGTTGCCCGTCTGGAGTTCCCCTAAATGCTCTAGGGGAACTAACCAATCTTCCCTAAACGCGCAAGGGGAAGGAAACGCCCTCGTTCCTCCCCGCGACGAGGGCAGCCTCGGTGGATCCGGCGCGGCTGTTGCGGGAGGAGTAGCCGGGGCGGGTGGGGGTCGCCTCAGTCTCCGGCGGCCCCCACTTCCACCATAGCAGATGTGACCCGACCCGCCTGTCGCCCCTCCCACCACTCCGCGACGTTGGCCTCCACCGTCGCCAGCGCCGGCACCAGCAGCATGAGAATCACCGTCGCGAACAGGATTCCGAACGCGAGTGATGCCGCCATCGGAATCAGGAACTGCGCCTGAAGACTCCGCTCGAACACGAGCGGTGCCACGCCCAGGAAGGTCGTGAGCGAGGTCAGCATGATGGGGCGGAATCGCGACTTCGCACCGTGGATGATCGCCTCACGCGCGGGCATGCCGTTACGGCGCTGCTCGTTGATGAAGTCGATCATCACCAGCGAGTCGTTCACGACCACGCCGGAGAGTCCGATGATTCCGAAGAGTGAGAGCAGGCCTAGGGAGAGCCCCATGACGAGGTGAGCCAGAAGCGCTCCGATGATGCCGAAGGGGATCGCCGCCATGATGATGAGCGGCTGGATGTAGGAACCGAAGGGGATCGCCAGCAGCGCATAGATCACCAACAAGGCCAGGACGAATCCCCGCCCGATGGAGGCGAACGACTCCTGCTGCTCCTGTTGTTCGCCGCCGAAATTGTAGCCGAGCCGCGCGTCCTCCGCAGCGAGGCGTGGGATGATGACCTTTTCCAGTTCGCGTGTGGCCACCTGGCCGGTCACGATGGCCGGATCCACATCAGCCGTGATGGTGAGAATGCGCAGACCATCCTTGCGGCGGATCTTCGTGGGAGACTTGCCGAACGAGACCCGCGCAATGCGACTCAGCGTCACCTCCCCGCCGCTCGGCGTGCGCACGATGTAGTCCTCGACGTCCGCGATGGCGTTACGTTCGCTTTCGGGGAGCCGCACATAGACACGCATGTCCTCGCGTCCTCGCTGAACCCGCAGCGCCTCGTCTCCGAAGAACGCCGCGCGGACCTGTCGCGCGACGTTGTCCAACGTCAGCCCGAGAGTGTTGGCCTCGGGCTTCAGGCGAATCTGAATCTCTCTGAGGCCCTGATCCTGGTCGGTCTTCACGTCGAACACACCCGCGAGTGACTGCAATTCGTTCACCACGCGACGCCCGATGATTGCGAGCTGCTGAGGGTCGGGGTGCGACAACTCCACTTGGACGGGAGCCCCGATGTTGAGGATGTCGGCCGAAAACGTCAGGGAGCGCACTTCGGGTAGGTCTCCGACTTCTTCGCGCCACACCTGCTCGAATCTTCGGGCGGTGAGCGTTCTCTCCTCTGCACTGAGCAGCCGCACGTTGACGTACGCCCGGTTTGCGACAGGCGCGCCGGTGGTGATCGCGGCGATCGGCCCCCCGACCGGAGGCGGGTTGCCCACGACGCTGTACACTCCCCGCACCAGCGGAGGGGAACCCTCCGGCCGCTCGGATTCCAGGCGCTCGACAGCGCGCTCCGCGGCCAGCCGAATTTGTTCGGCCACCGCACTCGTGCGCGACACGGACGTGCCCTCGGGCATCTCGAGGTCGGCGATCACATTGTCGCCCTCCACACCGGGAAAGAACTCGACCCGGATGAGGCCCGCGGGCACGAGCGCGACGGACATGATGATCAACGCCACCGCCCCTGCGATTATGATGCCCGGCTCCTTGGTGGTGAAACGGAGCGCCCGGTCCAGCGGTCCCTGAATGAAGCCCTGCAGTCGTGCGTCCACGCCGTTTTGGACCAGCATGATCCGACGGGAGATGCCCTTCTTCTGCTTCTGCGTGTGCGGCTCGGGTAGGTGTGAGAGGTGGTGGGGCAGGATCAGGAGCGACTCGATGAGCGATAGGATCAGGACCGAGATCACGATGACCGGGATCGCCCCGAGGACCTTTCCGATCGTGCCCGGCACGAAGAGCAGAGGAGAGAACGCGGTGATCGTCGTGAGCACGGCGAAAATGACCGGGCCCGTGATGCGTTTGGCGCCGCGCACTGCCGCGAGCAGGCCTGGCACTCCCTTCTCCCGCTCCGAATAGATGTTCTCCCCGACCACGATGGCATCGTCCACCACGATGCCGACCGCCAGAATGAAGCCGAAGAGCGACATCACATTGATCGAGACGCCGAGCACCATCATCACCGCAAGTGTGCCGATGAACGACAGCGCGATCCCGGCCGCCACCCAGAGCGCCAGCCCCAACTCGAGGAAGAGCGTCAGCGCGATCATGACGAGCAGCAGGCCGAGCGCCGCGTTCTTCAGCATCAGCTTGAGGCGGTCTGCCAGGATGTCGGCATCGTTGTTCCACACCTCCAGGAACACGCCCGCGGGCAACGCCGGAATGATGTCGTCCGCAAGCGCAGCCTCCACCGCATCCACGATCTCCAGCACGCGCTCGTCCGACGTCCGGTAGACCTCCACCAGCGCGGCGGGCCGACCGTTGTAGCGAGTGATCAGGTCGACGTCCTCGAAGCCATCACGCACGGTCGCGATCTCACCCAGTCTTACGACCGTGCCGTCCGGGCGGCTGATGATCACGATCGATTCGAAGTCCTGCTGGTCGTAGTTCTGCCCGAGCGTACGGATGCGCACCTGCTCGTCGCGCGTCTCGATTCTTCCTGCGGAGAGGTCGAGGCTGCTCTGTCGAACCGCGCGCGAGACGTCACCCAGCGTGAGGCCGAGAGCACGCAGCGTGTTCTGTTCGACTTCGATCGAGATCTCGTACCGCCGGATACCGCTCGTCTCCACGTACGAGACTTCGTCGAGAGCCGCGAGAGCATCCTCTGTACGGTACCCGATTTCCTTGAGAGTTCGCTCGGAAACGTTACCGAAGACCGCGATCTTGATCACGCTCTGGCGGTTGGTGAGCTCGCGGATTTCTGGCCGTTCCGCGTCGACGGGGAAGGTCGTGATCCGGTCGACTTCGGCCTTCACCTCGTCGAGTACGGCACTCAGGTCCGCGCCCAATTCGAGCTGGAGAGCGACGGTAGCCAGGCCTTCGGCGGCGGTCGACGTGATCTCGTCGATGCCGTCGATCGATTGTACCTGCTCCTCGATCTTGAGGAGGATCGTCTCCTCGATCTCGTCGGGCGTCGCACCCGGGTACTGCACCGAGACCAGAACGGTGTCGAGGCTGAACTCCGGAAAGACCTCTTGGACGAGAGCCCCCATCGACACGAGTCCCGCCATGATCACGAAGATCATGAGCAGGTTTGCGGCCACCTTGTGCTGTGCCATGTACGAGACCGGGCCATGGAGGTCGTCGGGTATACGGGTCATGACGCTACCGCCCCCCGGCGTCGATCACACGAACCTCCATGCCTTCGGTCGCCACGGTTGTCCCGGCCACGATCACGGACTGGCCGTCGGCCAAGTCTGCGATGACGTAGATCTTTTCGTCGGATTCCTGGAGTACATCCACCGCGATGATGGTCACTCGACCGTCGGCGCCGATCGCCCAAACTTCGTTGTCCGGACGGAGCGCACGGCGCGGCACCACGAAGTACTCCTCCGGCTCGATGCCTTCGATCACCACCTGGGCGAACTGTCCCACGAGAAGGGGCAGCGCCGTTCCGACTTCGGAGTCGCCATCGGCCGGACGCCCGTCGCTGAACGGGTCGGGAACACGAACCACGAGGCGAATGGTGCGGCTCTGTTCGTCGAGCGCGGTCTCGGCCCGGTCGACGTAGCCCTCCCAAGAGAAGCTCCGTGCACCGTACACCGTGGTTACGGTCGCCGCGACGGAGCGGTCATCGTCCCCGGCCTGGAGCGACCAGAGGCTTGGGATAAGGACCGCGTCGCCGTCGGACACCGGAACCACGACCTCGACCACGTCCGAAGCGTAGATCCGACCGAGACTCTGACCCGGAGCGACGAAGCGACCCACGTCGGCGCTCTCGTTTCGTACACGCCCGTCGAACGGGGAGGTGACCTCCGTGCGAGCCAGGGCCAGTTGGGCATCGCGAAGCTGGGACTCCGCGCGGGCGAGAGCGGCCTTGGCCGCCTGGAGTTGAGGCTCGCGGAGAGCCAGCGCACTCGGCGGTGTGGATCCGTTGCCGCGGCGACTCTCCCGAGCCCGGAACTGCTCGTATTCGGTCCGCGCGATGTTCGCTTCTTCCTCGGCCTGAAGCAGCGAGACGCGCTGTGCGGCGACGTCGGCCTCGGCCTGTTGCACCCGGTTCTCGTAATCGGCCGGGTCGATCCAGACGAGGACCTCACCCAGGGACACGTGGCCGCCGCTCTGCAGGTTGGGGCTGACCGCCACGATCTTCCCGCTCACCTCAGCCGCCAGGTCGATTTCCGAACGCGGCCGTACGGTTCCACTCCCGAAGACCGGAATGGGGCCGGATCCGGCCACCACCGTCTCGACGGACACGAGCGGCGCCTCGGGCCGGGGGGGCCGCCGAGGTGGTTCGGGCCGCAACATGATCATCACCTGCGCGACGACGACCGCGCCGATGATAATCCCGGCGATGGTGAGAAGGCGGCTGCGATTCGTCATCGGGGGGCCTCGTGGACGGCATCGGTGGGACTGAATTCGAGAACGGGTCGAGGGTCGTCGTCCGTCCATCCACCACCCAGGGCACGGTGAACGCCGAGCCGGGCGAGCGCTAGATCGGTCCCGGCCGCCGAGAGGGTGGACTGCACGCCGAGCAGAGTCCGAAGCGCATCGAGGTAGTCCGTGTAGCCCGCCACGCCCGCCGCATACCGCCGCGACTGGAGGTCCGCGGAGGCCCGCGCCTCGTCCTGCTGCGAGGTCAGGAGCCCGTAGCGCTGCCGTTCCTCTTCGTAGCGCCTGAGCGAGGTTTCCACTTCGTAGACCGCGGTCAGAACCGTGCGCCCGAAGGCCGCCGCGAACTGGGTGTACTGCGCCTCGGCGAGCTCGACGTTGTTGCGCAACCGGCCGCCCTGAAAGATGGGGGCCGTGAGGCCCGCGATGAGATTGGTGAACCACTGGTCGGCGTCGAACAGCCCACCCACGTCCTGACTCTGGCGCCCGGCCGATCCGGAGAGCGTAAGCGTGGGAAGTAGCTGCGCTTTGCGGGCTCCCACCCGGAACCGGGCTGCCTCCAGGCGTTCGGCCGCGGCCCGTACGTCCGGGCGCTGCAGGAGCAGGTCGGCCGGAATGCCCGTATCGATCGGTCTGGTGACCTGGACAGGGTTGAGCACCTCACCCAAGAGACCTTCGATGCGTCCGGCGTACCGTCCGAGCAGCACGGCCATACGGCCTTCGGCGTCCGCCAACTGGATCTCGATCTGCGGCAGGCTCGCCTGCGCGGCTCGCAGGTCGAGGCGGACCTGGTACAGCTCGAGCGACGAGACGAGTCCGCGGTCGTAGCGCGTCACGGTCAGCGCCTCTCGCTCTTCCAGAACGTCCGCCGTCTCACGCGTCAGCCCTACGCGCTCCCGTAGGTCGGCGATCTGGAAGTACGTGGAGATCGTCTCGGAGAGGACTCCGAGCCGCGCAGCGTGCAGATCCGCCCGAGATGCCATGAGGTCAGCCACGGCGGCACGCCCATCGTTGCGGGCGCGGCCCCAGAAATCCAACTCCCAGGAGAACCCCAGCGATGCCGAGTACGTGGTGAAGTCGAAGCGGTCGAAGCTCGGACCCGCCTGGGCGGAGTCCCCAGCCGGTCCACCCAGGGCTCCACCGATCCCCGTGTTCGCCGGCTGGCTGGTTTTGCTCACGTCTGCACCGGCCTGGATCTGTGGGAAGAGGTCTGCCCATGCGATGCCCGATTGAGCCCGGGCCTCCTCCACCCGGGCGACGGCCTCCATCAGATCGAGGTTCGAGACGAGCGCAGAGTCGATCAGCGCGTCGAGCGTGGGGTTATTGAAGTCGTGCCACCACTCGAGCGGCTCGTATACGTCTGTGGCTTCCGATTCCAGGAAGGTTTCGGGAAGATCCGCCACCGGCTGTGGAAGCTCAGGATCGGGGGCGAAAGAGCAG
>JADFRS010000118.1:330-12226 GCA_022561145.1 Gemmatimonadota bacterium | reverse complement strand
AATCACCTGCACGACCGACACATCCGGAAGCGCGGCCCGAAGCTCCGCGTGGGCCCCGGCAGGCATGCGATCGCAAAGTTGGACCGTGTTCACACGCGTGCGATGGACCTGGTCGATCACGGCGGCGGGATCCGTCCGGCTTGTGAGCAGAAATGTCGCGATGTTTGGTGGGGTGGCTGCGGCGATCTCCTCGATCAGCCTTTCGTCGATCACGCCGGGTCCGCTCGGCATGTGGGATACGAGCCCAATGGCTGACGCTCCAGCCTCCACGGCCATTTGCGCCTCTTCCACCGAACCGATGCAGCAGACCTTTACTAGGACCATCGAGGCGCCGGTCCGCCGCGGGTCGTGAATTCAGTCACGCGCACGGGGCTTCCAAATGGCTTCATCCTCGGGACCGTTGGGCCCGATCTTACCCACGACTTCCTCGAGCAGCTCGTTCGGATCGAAGACCTCACCGGCCTTGATCACCATCTGGACGTCGCGTGTGTGGCGGATGTCCTCCAGCGGGTTGCCACGCACCACGAAGAAGTCGGCGAGCTTGCCGGCCTCGATGGTGCCGAGCCTGTCCGACACGCCCAGCGCCCGCGCGCCGTTGATCGTCCCGAACCTGATCACGTCGATGTTGGGGATGCCCGCCAGGGACATCGCATGGAGTTCACGGTGCGACGAGAACCCCGACATGAACTCGCCCCAGGACGGATGGTCCGTGCCCAGGGTGATCAGGTGGCCGCCACCCGCGTCGTAGAAGGCCTTGATCGTCTTGCGCTTCACCCAGTAGATCCGCTCGAACTGGTCGATCACGGGGCGCGGGTCGCGCGCGTCCACGATCTCCCGCATATAGGGCGTGAGGTACCTCATCTCGTCGTGGAAATAGGTGAAGACCTCGGGATCGCGCTCGCCGTAATAGCCATACGCCGTGAGCGTCGCGTCGAAGAAGACCCCGTGTCGGATGTAGAGCGCAGCGATGGCGTCGAACTCAGGTGTGCCCGGGTCTAGGATTTCGAGTGAACTGTAGGCTGAGCGGTCCCCCGAGATGGCCTCCCCGCCGAGGAAGTGCTCCACCCGGTCGATGCCCATGAGGATCGCGTCCCGAGGATTGACACTGCCGCGAAAGCCCGAGTCGAGATGGCCGGTCACGGTCACACCGCGCCGGTGGGCCGCCTCGATCAGCGCACGCAGATGCTTCGGCGAGATCGACTTGGCCTTGAAGCCCCGGGTGCCCTGGTTTACCCAGTAATCGACCTCGGCCTCGATGCTGTCGGCGGAGAGGTCCGTCCAGCCCGGCCGCCAGCGGCCGAAGTAGGGCCCGGAGTTGAACAGCCGCGGGCCCGGTTGCTGCCCTCGTTCGATCCGCATGCGCAACTCGCGCATCTCCACCGGATTCATCTCGCCGCCCGGAAACACCGACGTGACGCCGTTGGCCAGAAAGATCGACGGGTACGCCGTACGCTCGTCGACGCGGCCCTGTCCGAACAGGTCCATAGCGTGATGCGCATGCAGATCGAACAGGCCCGGGATGATGTACTCGTCATCGTCTAGGACGATGGTGCGGGCGTTGTCCGCCTCGAGGGTGCCGTCCCCCAGCCCGATGCGAAGGATCTTACCCGCCCGCACCAGCAGGCCCGGATTGGGCACCGCGCCGTCGGCCACCGCGTCGATCAGGTGCCCCCCGGTGATGACGAGGTCTTGTTGGGCGTGGAGGCCAGCTGGAGTGAGCGCGAGCGCCGCGGCGGCGAAGGGGGCAAGCGTCCTGGAGGCTTGATGGTTCATAGGTCTGGGACTGTAGGCTCCGCTCGGGGGCGCGTGCAAGGGAGGTAGATTGGACTGGACCGCGCTAGAAGTAGCTAGCCTGGGGGTGCCGCGTACTTGGCCACCATCCTTTGCAGTGTCGTGATCTTGCGCATGGTGGTCGGCGTCGCCCCCATCGCCTTCGCGAACCCTCCCTTGAAGGCCGGCGACTCGGTCAGCCTGCCGCGACATAACCAGTAGATCTCACCCCCCTCGACCTGAAAATCGTCGAACGTGCTCCGGAGATCTGAAAGGGCATGTCTGACCTCGTCATCGGGCGGTGCGTGCAGAAACACAACGTACAGAGAGTGGTTCGGATCGGCCGTTCCGAAGGGTTCCACAGCCGAGATCGCTTGGAGTTCGGTGATGGACCGTATGAAGGTCGCGACCTCGTAACCCAACTCCGTTTCGAGATGCCCTTCGATCGTCTGTTCGAGGCCGGCACAGTCCTTGTCGGGCGACTCGAATACCACGTTTCCGCTCGCGATGAATGTAGAGACGTCCGAGAATCCCAGCCCAACGAAGAGGTGGCCGACCTCGTCCATTTTGACCCTGTGGCCCCCGACATTGATCCCGCGGAGAAAGGCGATGTGACGTGGCATGGACTCCGACGTCAGCCCCCGAGAGACTCGAGGACCTCGGCCGCACGCTCGAGTGTGGAAAGGGCCGTCCGGTCCAGGCCGGTAAGTTCACCCGCGATGACCTCGAGCCGGCGTTTTCGCGCGGACTCCATCAACCTCGTTCCCTTGGCGGTGGCGTGAACCCGCACCAGGCGCCGATCGGTTGGTGTCTTCTCACGCCTCACCAGACCGGCGTCTTCAAGTGAATTGAGGATGCGAGAGATCGCCGGCCGCGAAACCAACTCCACCTCCGCGAGCTGGCTCACGGTCCGAGGGCCGGCGAAGGAAAGCACGGACAGGAGAGAGAGGCGTTCCGCCGTCAGGCCGGCCTGACGATCCACAACGCGGGCACGACGAAGAAGGTGGATCGCAGCAGAATGGAGTTTGTTCGCGATCCGGTGGGCAGGATTGTCTTCGAGGCCTCGCGGTAGCGGAGGGGTTGCCATAATTACTTAACATGGTTAACTGTTGACAGTATTACAGAGAATACCCGAGCGCCGCCCCGCTCTGCAACCCCCTTACCCCAGAGGACAGCCATGGCCAGCGACTTCAAACTCGACGCGATCGGTCAGATTCACATCAGTGTCGAGGATCTACCTGCCGCGGTGGCCTTCTATCGTGATGTTCTCGGGATGACGCTGCTTTTCGAGGTGCCCGGCCAGCAAATGGCGTTCTTCGACTGCGGGGGGATTCGCCTCTATCTCGGGAAGCCCGAATCTCCTGACTTCCATTCGTCTCCCGTGGTTTACTACCGGGTTGGCGAGATCGATGCGGCCTACAGCGCGCTCGCTGCGAGGGGCGTCGAGTTCGAGGGGGCGCCCCACATCGTCCACAAGACCGAGGACACCGAGCTGTGGATGGCCGGGTTCCGTGATCCCGACAACAACTACCTCTGCCTGATGAGCGAGACGCCGATCACCGGCCCGGCCCAATAGATTGCGATGCCCTCCCCGCCCGGAGCCAAGCCCCTAGCAAGTTATACGTATAAACTGATCCACTTTATACGTATACTCCCGCAGCCGCTGAATAGGCGGTCAACGGTTCGTGCTGGGCGCTACGGCACTGCTCGGCGTGACGCTGCTGGCGACACTGGCGCCCGCTCGACGCGCCACCTCGGTGGACCCGATGGAGGCGCTCAGGGGCGACTAGCCTCCCGACTCGGCCTGACGACGCGACGGTGGGCCGGGGCCCGGGGGTTCAGCCCCCGGGCCCTTGGTCTTCCTGCGAGATCGCCCGTCGCCGGTTGCGCCCCAGGTCCACGCGAATGCGTGGGTCGCCGCCCAGCCGCTCGTTCAGCTCGCGGATCGTTGTGTCTAGTATCAACTGCACCGCGTCCATGGCGGCTTGGGCCTCCTGGGTGATCTCGGCCACGCGCAGCAGCTGCGGCTCGGTGGGCCGGGCCTCCACGCCTCCGATCGCGCCGTTCAGTGAGCGGATCTCCTCGCTCACTCTGGGGAACTGCCGGTAGCCCATGCGCGGTGGCGGGCGCCGGAGTCGAGAGTCCCGCACCTCAGCCATCTCCTGGATGGCGGCGTCGATATCCCCGATCAGGTCAGCGTCCGAGTCCCGATCGGTTGGCAGCGTCTCCTTGAGCTGTTCAAGCTGGGTGATCACGCTCTCGGACGCGCCGACGGTGTTGTTCATGGTGGACGCCAGGGTGCGCAGCGCGATCAAGGCCTCGAACTGGACGCGGAAATCCTCGTCCGACATATCGATGCGCGGGTCGCCACGGACCTCGAACGTCTGGCTCTGCTCCCATCCCGGGCCGCTCAACGTGGCGGTGTAGGTGCCGGGCTGCACCTTGGGACCTCCGCCACCGCCACGGCCTCCGCGGCCCCCACCGCCACCCCGTCCGCCTGCGGGCTGGCCGGGGATCGGATCCGGACCCTGATAGCGCAGGTCCCACACGGTGCGGTTCACGCCTGGCTCGACGTCTCGCATGCGGATCGTGCGGATGGCCTCGCCGGTCGCGTCCGTAATGGACAGCGACAGCGGCCCGTCGGGGCGCTCCGACACGTAGTACTGGATCAACGCGCCGTTGGGTGGATTGGGCGCGCTGTAGCTGCGTTGCCCCTGGTTGGCGTGTTTGCGGGCGGTCTGCCAGCGCGTAGCGCGCCGGATGGGGAACAGCCGCTGGCCGTCGGCCATGGCGGTTCCGAGTTCCTGAAGCGGGGTCAGGTCGTCCAGGATGAATGCTCCGCGTCCGTGGGACCCGATGATCAGATCGTTGTCGCGCCCGTGCACCTTGATGTCACGGATCGATACGGGCGGCAGGCCGTTGCGGATCGACGCCCATGTTCGGCCTCCGTCCCACGAGGCCTGGAGACCTCGCTCCATGCCGACGTACAGCAGGTTCGGGTTCCTCGGATCCTGGCGCACGACCTTCACGTAGTCGTCCTGCGGCAGGCCCTCGCTCAACGTGGTCCAGCTCCGGCCGTAGTCCGTGGTCTTGAAGAGGTGCGGCGTGAAGTCATCGAGTCGATGATTATCCACCGCGATGAACGCCGTGCCGGCATCGTGCGGCGAGGCCTCGATCTTGGCGATCCAGGTCTCAGCCGGGAGCCCCCGGATGCGCTCGCTCAGCAGCGTCCACGTTTCGCCGCCGTCTCGCGTGAGTTGGACGTTCCCGTCATCCGTGCCCACCCAGATCACGCCCGGCTCGATCGGCGACTCGGCGATCGTGAGGATGGTGGTGTGAAACTCGGCCGCCGTGTTGTCGTTGTAGATCTCCCCTCCCGAGTCGAGCTGCTTGTCGGGATCGTCTGTGGTGAGGTCGGGGCTGATCACGTCCCACGAGTAGCCAAAGTCCTTACTACGGAAGAGCACGTTGCCGCCCCAGTACACCGTGCCGGGTTCGTGCGGCGAAACGTGGATCGGTGCGTCCCAATTGAAGCGGTAGCGGTGGTCGATCAGCGCGTCACCCGCCGAGCCCACGATTTTCGGGTAGGGGTGGATGCGCCGCGTCTGCCCGGAGCGCGTGTCCGTGACCATGATGTTGCCGCCCTGGGAGTTCGAGTACACCAGGTGCGGCTGGCCGGGAACCGACTGGCTGTAGAAGCCGTCGCCCCCGCTGTACGTGAACCAGTCGGCCTTGAGGATGCCGGCCGAGTGCAGCGAATTGCTGGGTCCGCACCAGTTGCCGTTGTCCTGGAGGCCGCCGCACACCCAGTAGGGGTCGCGGTCGTCGACGTCGATTTGGTAGAACTGCGACAGCGTGAACGTGTTGATGATGTCGAAGGTGTCGCCGCCGTCGTACGAGAGCTGGAAGCCTCCATCGCTCCCGCTCAGCACGCGGTCACCGTCTTCGGGATCGATCCACATGGACTGATGGTCGCCGTGCACCCCACGCCCGATGCGCTGAAAGGTTCGCCCGCCGTCCATGGACCGTGAGAGTCCACCCGAAAGAGCGAAGATGATCTCGGAGTTGGAAGGGTCCACGCGGATGTCGCTGTAGTAGAACGGCCGGAAGTTGATGCCGGGGTCGTCGTTCACCATACGCCACGTCTCACCGCTGTCGTCCGACCGGAACAGCGTGCCCTCGTCCTTGGCCTCGGTGATCAAGTAGACCGTCCACGGCTCGCTCTGAGAGACCGAGACGCCGATGCGCGCCATAGGTCCGCTCGGAAGGCCGTTCGTGAGCTTCTCCCACGTGGCCCCGCCGTCCTTGGTGCGGTAGAGCGCGGTCTCCTTGCCGCCGTCGTCGAAACGCCACGGGCGACGCCGGTGTGTCCACATTCCGGCGTAGACGATGCGCGGGTTGGAAAGGTCCATGTCCAGGTCCGAGCAGCCGGTGTCCTGGTCGATGTAGAGAACCCGCTCCCAGGTGCCGCCCCCGTCCTCCGTCTTGAACACGCCCCGCTCCTCGTTGGGGCCCCACGCGTGCCCAAGCGCACACACGAATGCCACGTCCGGGTCGCGCGGATCCACCGCGATGCGTTTGATGCGCTCCGTGTCGCCGAGCCCCAGGTGGGTCCACGTGTCGCCGCCGTCCAGCGAGCGGTAGACGCCGTCGCCGTACGACGTGCTGTTCCTGGGGTCGCCCTCGCCCGTGCCCACCCAGATCACGTTGTGGTCCGACGGCGCAATGGTGAGTGCTCCGATGGAGTACGAGGGCTGGTCCGTGAAGAGTTCCTCGAACGTGGTGCCGGCGTTGCGGGTCCGGAAGATGCCGCCGTCCGCTCCACTCACGTAGAAGATCTTCGGGTTGCCCGGAATGCCATCGATGTCGCTCACGCGACCGCCCATGTTGGCTGGGCCGATGGGGCGCCAAGCGATGGAGCGCATGGCTTCGGCGGCATCCGCGGCGTCCTGCGCGTGAAGCGGCGCGGCCAGGGCAAGCGCACCGGCCAGGGCGAGGGCTACGGACAGCACCATGGACGGGTCCAGCGGCCTCGGATCGACGGACGGGCGAAGGGCGAACATGTCAGTCCTCCTGAGTTGGTCGCGCTAGGTGGCACGACTCCGGCCGTGCACCACGATGGACTGCGAAGGTCGGTGCCGATGAGGCTGCGGGCAAGCGGGCCGGCGGGTAGATTCCGACAGCGCCCGGAGCAGGGGCCGCCCTGGCCTCCAGCGCGAGTTCCCGACAGCGCTCCATCCAGCGGCGGTCGAGGTCGGCGTCAGTCACGACCGGCCCGCGTCGAGGTGGCCGTGATCAGGCCCTCGATCTCCAAAGGAAGAACCCGATGGCCCCGCCGAAGATCAGGCCCCACCAGCCCGCGACCGCGAAGCCCACTCCCACTCCCACGAACAACATGGTCACGGGAGGGATGCCCCCCTGCTTGGGCCGCCGCAGCTTTACGTTTGTGCTTTCGCGGCCACCCTCGTCGGTCAACAGTCCCTCCGCGCCGAGATCCGGCTCACATCCTCCTTCAGTTTCCGCCCGACCTGCGGGGCACCTCCAGCGGCGCACCCGGATCAGGCCGTATGCCGTGCTCGTTCAAGAGCGCGTTGATCTCGGGCAGACGCTCGGTGATCAGCGCGTTGATCCTGGTTATCAGGTCCGGAAGAGCGTTCCAGGCCCTCTCGAGCTGCCATTCCTGGTCTGCGCTGGGCCGTGAGGTCGAACCCTCAACCGAGCCGGTGCCGCGCGCTCCGCCCCGGGCCCGGGTCAGATCACGGCTCAGCTCGCGCACCTCGTCACGCACTTCGTCGACCGCCTGTGTCACCTCCTCCGGAGCCGATTCCTGGCTGTCCAGAAGGGATCGCATGTCGGCCAGTTGGCGCGTGAGCCGCTGCACGGCCTGGCCCGCTTCGTACGAAGGCTTGGCCAACTCGTAGGCGCTCATCAGCAGGTCCTGGCGGGCCATCAAGTCGGCCTGGCTGATTACGATGCGTGGGTCGAGCCGGACCTCCACGCTCGTCTCCTGCACGTTGCCGGCCGCCACGAGCCTCACCGTGTAGGTGCCCGGAAGCACCTTGGGTCCGCGCGGCGGTCCGCTGCGGAACCCGCCACCGCCCCCACGGCCCCCACCCTGCTGGTCCACGGCCTCGTACGGCGGAGTGAACCGCAGGTCCCAGAGCACCTGTTGGATGCCCGCGTCACCCGGGCCCTCCAGCTCACGGACGACCTCACCGCTCCCGTCCAGAATGGTGATCTGTGCCGACGTGCTACCGACCGGAGCGATCGTGCCTCCGTCGCCGTTCGGGCCGCTCTCCTCGGCGATCACTTCGGCCCCGGTCAGCGCATAGCGCAGGTAGTAGCGGATCAGCGCGCCTTGAGGTGGGTTGGGCGATTCGTAGATCCCCGGTGCCCACCCCTGCGGCCGGTACTCGTTGTACGACGTGGCTCGCCGCACTGGGAACAGATGCGTCTCGGAGGCCAGCACGTCTGCCGTCAGCCTCTCGAGCGGTGTGATGTCCGGCATGATGTAAATGCCCCGGCCGTGCGTGCCGAGCACCAGGTCGTTCTCGCGCAGTTGGATTGCGATGTCGTCCACGGGTACGGTGGGCAGGTTGTTCTTGAGGCGCGTCCAGCCGTCACCCCCGTCGATCGAGAAGTAGACGCCCACCTCGTTGCCCACGAAGAGCAGGTCGGGGTTGCGCGGGTGCTGCACGATCACGTTCACCGAGGTCTGCGGGAGGCCGTCCACGATCGCCCGCCAGCTCTGCCCAAAGTTGCTGCTCACGTACACGTGGGGCGCGAAGTCGTCGTTCCGGTGTCCGTCGAACGTGGCATAGACGGTGCTTTCATCCGCGTGCGACGCCACGAGCCGGCTCACATACGTGCGCTCGGGCAGACCCGGAAAATTGCCCGTGAGGTCGGTCCAGGTGATGCCGCCGTCCCGCGTTACGTGCACCCTGCCGTCGTCACTTCCCGTGTAGAGCAAGTCGGGGTCGATGGGCGACTCGGCGAGCGTCTTGAGGTTGCCGTACGAGCTGGTGCCGTCGTGCGGTGACATCATCGGGTTGTCGCCCATGACGCCCATGATCTCGAGCGTACCACGGTCGATCGCGTGCGTCAGGTCACCGCTGATCTCCCGCCAGGACTGCCCCAGATCCGTGCTCTTGAACAAGATGTTGCTGCCGAAGTAGATCGTGTTGGGGTCGTGCTTCGAGATCAGAACCGGTGCGTCCCAGTTCCAGCGCAGAGTCCTCTCGGTCTCGCCGTCCTGGGGCCTCGCCGCTGGACGGATCCTGGCCCGCTCACCCGTCACCAGGTCGACGCGCGTGAGGTTCCCGCCCTGGGACTCCGCGAGCATGATGTTCGCCTCGGTCGGGTGCATCACCGTATAGAACCCGTCTCCACTGCCCACGTTGTACCAGTCGCGCGGGCGGATCCCCTTGTTGGACCAGGTGTCGCTCGGGGCGCACCACGAGCCGTTGTCCTGAAGGCCGCCGCACACATGGTACGGATCACGCATGTCCACACCGATCTGGTAGAACTGGGCGATGGGAATGTTACGAAGCTGCCGCCAGGTATCGCTCCGGTCCCAGCTGATCGAGACCCCGCCGTCTCCGGCAAGGATCAAATGGTCCGAGTTGGCCGGGTCGACCCAGAGCGCGTGGTGGTCCGAGTGTACGTTGCGAGCCGCGTCCGGTGTGAAGGTCCTGCCGCCGTCCACGGACTTGTAGAGCGACGATCCCCCGGTATAGATGCGGTCGGGGTCGTTGGGGTCGATACGGATCATGCTGTAGTACATGGGCCGGTTGTTCGTGGTGCTCACCTGCTCCCAGGTCTCTCCCCGGTCGGTCGACTTGTAGACGCCGGTCTGACGCGCACCACCACCGCCGCCACCACCGGCCCGGCCGCGTCCGCCGCCCCGGCCGCCCCGGCCCGCAGCGCGAGCGTCTGCCTCCACGATGGCGAACACCAAGTTGCCGTCGCCCCGGTAGATGTCGAGCCCGATGCGGCCCATGTCGCCCTGGGGCAAGCCGTTGGTCAGCTCCGACCACGACGAGCCGCCGTTGGTGGTGCGGTAGATGCCGCTGCCCGGCCCGCCACCGTTGAAGCCCCACCCTGTGCGCTGGCGCTGGTACATGGCGGCGAAGAGTGTGTTCGGGTCACCGGGATCCATGACCAGGTCGATGGCGCCCGTGTGCTCGTCGATGAACAGAACCAACTCCCACGTCTCGCCACCGTCGGTGGTCTTGTATACGCCCCGCTCGGGGTTGGAGCCCCAGAGGTGGCCGACCGCCGCCACGTACACGACGTCGGGGTCTCGGGGGTGGATCCGGATCTTCGAGATGTGGTGCGTCTCGGTGAGCCCCATGTGGCTCCACGTACGCCCCGCGTCCATCGACTTGTAGACGCCGTTCCCCCACGGGGAGCTCTGGCGGTTTTGCGGCTCCCCGGTCCCCACCCAGACGATGTTCGGGTTCGAGGGCGCGAGGGTCACGTCACCCACCGAGGATGTCTCGGCGTGGTCGAAGATCGGCTCGAAGGTGGTGCCGTGGTTGACCGTCTTCCAAACCCCCCCCGTGGCGGTGCCCACGTAGAAGATGGAGGGGTTGGACTCCACCACCGCGAGGTCCGCCACCCTGCCGCCCATGATGGTCGGCCCGATGTTGCGCCACTCGAGCTTCGCGACCGCCGCCTCCAGCGAGGACCCGCCGTCTTGGGCGTGAGCCGCGGGCGGCACCGCCATTACCGCGAGGGGCGAGAATACGACCAGGGCCAGAACGGAATGCGAGGGACGATACGGGGATCGCGACTGCATGAGACTACCTCGGCTTCGGGGACCTCTTGTTAGAAAACTGGGGGGCGTAAGCTGCTGTGGCTCGGGGGTTTGGCGCAAGCCGTGGGATCGAGGATGGCTAACTCGAAAGGTGCTCCAGGATGAGGCGGGTGACGGTCTCCGCGGCCTCTTCGGGAAGCCAGTGGCCCCGGCCCTCCAGAGCGTGGAACGAGTAGGGGCCCGCCACGAACTCACGGGTCGCTTCTGCCGCCTCTCGTGCGAAGGCCACGTCCTCGCTCCCCCACACGTAAAGGGTTGGCATCTGGATGGGAGGGGGCGGCGGACTCGCTCCGCCTGTGGCGCCGGTTCGTCCCGCCACCAACGCGCTGTACCAGTTGAGCGCTGCACGCATGGCCTCGGGAGTCCCGAGGCGCTCCAGGTACACGTTGAGATCGGCCTCGGGGATTTCGACACCCTCTAGGATGCTCCTGAAGAACGCCTTGTCGTCCGCGAGGAACAGCGCCTCGGAGCCCTCGGCCGCGAACGTGTCGAAGTAGGACGAGCGCTGAGACTGCTCCGAGTCGGGGTCGGAAAGGCCGGCTCCCAAGGCCCCGAAGTGCGGTGTGGAGAGCACCGTGAGCGTGCGGACCCGGCCAGGGAATCGTGTCGCCACGACCCAGGCCACGGCTCCACCCCAGTCGTGTCCCACCAGATGGAAGCGCTCGTAGCCGAGTGCGTCAACCATGCCCACGGCGTCCGCGACCAGGTTGCCCATGACGTAGTCTTCCACCCGTGTGGGCCGGGCTCCTGGCGAGTACCCGCGCTGGTCCGGCGCGACCGCGCGGTATCCAGCCTCGGCGAGTGCGGCGATCTGCGCCCGGTAGGAATGCCCGGTCTGCGGGAAGCCGTGCAGCAGAAGGACCAGGTCGCCCGACTCCGGTCCGGCCGCCAGGGCGTCGAACCGGAGGTCGCCCACGACGATCTCGATGTGCTCGATAGTGGGCGTTGGGGATAGGGGCATGCTCGAAGGGATGGGCGCCTCCGTGGGAAGGCCGGCTTGGGCCGGGGCTGCCATCAAGCCCAGTGCGACGATCCAGACCATGACGACTCCCGGAGAACGACTCACCGATCGGGACGACGAGGCGTGTGTGCCCTGCTGTCCGTGAATGCCCCTACGGTGGCTCGCGTTGGCGCCTCGGTCAATGCGGCCGCCGTTCGTCCAGGCGCCGGAGGCCCAGCTCGGCCGCGATCTTCTGCGCCTCGTCGAACTCCCCCGGGTCCAGCCTACGGCCCAGCTCCGGATACCGGTCCGCGGTCACCTTGCCGGCCGGGTAGTACTGCGCCATGAGGTTCACGTAGGTGTCGGTG
>JADFRS010000118.1:0-320 GCA_022561145.1 Gemmatimonadota bacterium | reverse complement strand
AGTAAGCCGGGCATGACCAGGTGTCTGAGCAGAAGGCCCCGTTGTGCGAGCCCGTCGGCGCCTATCACCAGGGGTCCGACCTGACGGTGCATCTCCTTGACGGCCGCGCGGGCGGCCTCGGGGTAATCTGCGGCCTTCATGTAGGCTCGCGCGCGCTCCGGGCTCCAGAACTTGAAGTCGGGCATGTAGATGTCCACGATACCGTCGAGCCGCGCGAGGCTCTCCAGCGCGTCGTACGCGGAGGTGTTGTAGACGATGGGCAGCGTGAGCCCCGACTCCACGGCGATCGGGAGGGCCTCGAGTACCTGAGGGACGACATG
>JADFRS010000117.1 GCA_022561145.1 Gemmatimonadota bacterium | reverse complement strand
GAATCGATCGATCGGGTTCACCGGCCTCCATGCCGCTCGCAACCGCTGCGCGATTCTCGCCCAACCAATTCATGAATGTGAGCACCGCGTCGAGTTCCTCGTCAGAGAACGCAGGCGTCGGGGCAGGCATGCCGTTCGCGACACGTCCCTCGGCGAGGACCGTCCGGAGTTCTTCCGCAGAAAGCCGTTCCATCACAAGCGAGAGATCCGGGGCTCCAGTCGGCGACGCGGCAAGCGGTAGGTGACACGCCGTGCAGATGCGCACTTGCATGGCATTCCAGCCACGCTGGGCATCAGGTGCGCCGGTGAGCAGCGGAGTAACCGCCGCCCCGAACCGATCCCATGGTGTCGCACTGGACGTGGCCCTCGCCATCCGCAACTGCCCTCGACCGAGTTCGGGGCGATCCATCGATTTAAGGAACGCGCGCATGTCCTGAATCTCGGTTTCCGAGAAGTCGAACGCGGGCATCTGCCCGCTGCCTTCCTTGAGCAAGAGGTCCAAGCGGGCGTTGTCCAGGTAGCTCGAGGCATTGGTGAGGTCGGGACCCAGAAAGCCTCCCTGCCCATAGACCTGGTGACAGACCTGGCATGCGTTGGCATGCCACAGTTCCCTGCCCGACAGGGCGTCCGCCGACAGAGGCTCCTGGCGCTCGTCGGAGTACACCAGGGCAGTCTGCACCACGAACGCCGCCACCAGAACGGTCAGCATCGTCTTCTTGATGGTGGCGTCAACCATGGTCCGTCAGCACACTCCTGTGATGGCTCGGGTGTGGTTCTGTTGAGGTTCTTCCTGCGGAATCGGAGGCGAGAAGTATAACGTCTAGGGACCCCCCGACGTCAAAGCGACAACAGCCTCTCCGCGTTCTTACCCAGGACTTTCGCTTCATCCTCCGCCGACAGGTTCAGCGCCGCGATGGTGGACCTCATCTTGTCCAGGCTTCCGACCATGTGCGGGTAGTCGCTACCGGCGACGATCTGATCGACTCCGGCGAATTCGACAGCAAGCCTCAAGGCCTTCGGGTCGAAATTGACCGTATCGTAATAGAACCTCTTCAGATACTCCGAGGGCGGCTTGGAAATTCGCTCGCTACAACGGGGGAAGGCCTCATAGCCACGGTCGAGGCGCTCCGCCAGGAACGGGATCGCTCCCCCCGTATGGCACAGGACCCAGCGGATGTTCGGGTAACGCTCCGGCACGCCGGCATACACGAGGTGGGCCGCAGCGAGCGTCGTATCGAAGAGGAACCCCACCAGCGGCATCAGCATGTAGTCTTCCATCGCCTCCACGCCGAGTGGGTAGGTGGGGTGGATGTAAAAGACCACACCATGGTGGTCGGCCCGCTCGTAGAGGGGCTCGAAACGCTCATCGGCCAACGGCACGCCGCTCGCGTTGCTCAGAAGCATGAAGCCCTTGAATCCCAACTCGGTCACGCCACGCTCCAATTCCCGCACGGCCGCCTCGGGGTTGTTGAGCGGGAGGTGCCCGAGGGTGGTGAAGCGCTCCGGCCACTCGTCGCGGCCGGCGGCGAGCCCGTCATTGACGATCGAAGCGAGCTCGGCCGCCCGCGCGGGAGTCTCGATGCTCGTGCCCGGCGCAGTGAACGTGATCACTTGCATATCCACTCCCGCCTCTTCCAGCACCTGCGCCCGATGCGCGAGGTCGCGGTGGCCCGGAACCAGGACGTTGTAGTCGCCGGGAGAGTGGAGGACGGGATTCCCGTCGTCGTCCTCGGTGATCCTGAAGTTACTCGGCCCCTCGCGGATGGCGTCCAGGAAGAGCGGGGGAAAGTAGTGGTTGTGGAAGTCGATGATCACTCTGGGGGTCCTTGCGAGTAGGTGTGCCGTCCTGCCGAAACCGGTGAAGTATGATCCGACGCCAACGGTTCGGGCAATGGAAGGGTGGTTCGGGCGTTCGGCCCGCGCTACCGGTGACTGGGCCCGTCGCGGAGTCGCATCCACACGTAGTAGACCGGAACGCCCAAGAGCACAAAACCCAGGCCGAGAGCACTGTCGAGAGGCGTGGCGATGACCTGGTTGATGACGATCGCGAAGGCTGCGAGGGCGAAGAGGGCGGGCGTCACCGGGTAACCCCACATGGAGTAGTCTCGCTTCAGGTCGGTCCGGCGCCGAAACACGTAGATACCCAGTGCCATCATCCCGAAGAAGATCCACTCGGTGTAGACCACGCGCGTGAAGAGCGCCCGGTAGCTCCCCGTTCCCACTAGCACCGACGCCCAAACGGCCTGGAGCAGGATGGCATGGTGGGGCGTGCGGCGCTTGGGGTGCAGGTCGCCGAGCCAACTGAAGATCACACCATCCTTGGCCATCGCGTAATAGACGCGTGGACCCGCCAGCACGATGCCACTCAGAGCCCCAAACGTCGAGAACAGCACAAGACCCGACATCGTGGCGCCACCGCCGAAACCGAGCACGGCGTCCGCCGCGTCGGCCGCTACGCGGTTCGAAGTGATCACGGTCTCCAGGGGTAGGACGTAGAAATAGACCGCGTTCAGGGCGACGTAACACAGCGTGACCACCAGCACGCCGATCGTCAGCGCCCGGGGAATCGTCCTCGTCGGCTCCAGGGTCTCACCGGCGTTGTACGTCACCATGTGCCAGCCACCGAAAGCGAAGAGCGCGGCGACGAGGGCCAGCATGAAGTCCGAACCGCTCCCGCCACCCAACAACCCAGTGTCGGCGGCGGCCGAAGCATCGACGGGTGGCTCTCCGAGCGCGAATCCTACGGCAATGATCAGCACGATTGCCGACACCTTCACCCAGGTGAAGGCGGCTTGCAGGTTACTGGCGTGCTTCACGCCGGCGTAGTTCACTGCCGACAGGACCAGGATCGCGCTGATCGCCACGCCCTTGGTGCCAAGGTCGCCCAGCGGAAGGAAGAACCCGACGTAGCGGGCAAACACCACAGAGATCACCGCGATTATTCCCGAGTGCATCGTCCAAAACATCGCCCAGCCCCAAAGGAATCCCAGGACCGGGCTGAATGCCTCTCTGAGGAACGCGTAGACACCACCGCTCTCGGGAAGGGTCGAGGCGAGTTCCGCCGTGACCAACGCGCCCAGAAACGTCATGCCACCGGCCACGAGCCACACGAGGGCGGCCCCCGTCAGGGAAGGCACGCGTCCTGTGATCTCGGACGGTTGTACGAAAATAGAGGCGCCGATGATCGTGCCCACCACCATGGCGGTGGCGTGATGCAGGCGTATCTCCCTGCGGAGTTCGGGGGCGGGCTGATCGTTCATGGCCCCCGATTCTGCTTCACCCACCCCGGGGCCGTCAAACCGGAAACGGGGTAGAAGAACCGAACATTCCGCGAAACCCGCGCAGATGGCCGGCCGTATGGACGGCTGAACGTTCGATTTCGGGGGACTAGGACACGATGCGACTACGCTTCCAGGCCGGCAGCCTCTATCCAATCCAGGCGCTTCGCCTCGGCCTCCGGAGCCTTCGCGGGAACCGTGCACCTGCACTCACGGCTGCACTCACGCTTTCCATAGGGTTCGGAGCCGCGGCCGCCATCTTCAGCGTGATGCGGGGGTTCTCGCAGGCCCTCCCGGTTCCGGACGGAGGCCGAATCATAAGGCTGGGCCGGCCACGGGCCATGGCACAGGGGCTCATACGGCGGTTGCCCGGCCTCGTGCTCGGATTCGCGCTCACTTACCTAGCTGCTCCGTACTTCGCACTCTTCTTCTCGGGTGTCGACCCGCGGGATCCGCTGTCCTTCTCAGCCGTCGTGCTGGGGTACCTCCTGGTGGCCATGATCGCCACGCTCGCTCCCGCCTGGCGCGCCGCTTCCCTTGATCCTGCGCGGGTGCTCGGGTCGGACTGACCCACCGGGGAGTCCCGCGCTCCTCCCTGCGGTTGCTCGCACCCTCACGACCCCTCTACGTTCTCGGCCGTTTCTGACCGTACACCGAGGGAGGCGCGTTGATGGACGACGGCGAGCACACGGAGCCACCTGGGCCGAAAAAAGCACTGGCACGCTGGACGCCCCTGATCGTCGCGGCGGCGGCAGCCCTCCTCGCGTTCACGATCTCCCCCGGAGGAGTCGACACCCTCGAGGAGGCCGGCCACTACGGGTTCGCATCTTTGATGCCCGCCCTAGTGACCCTGCTCCTGGTGTTCGTGACCCGAGAAGTAGTGAGTTCATTGTTCGTGGGCATCGTGACCGCGGGCTTCGTGGTTCGCGATCTCAATATCGTGGACCGGTTCCTGATCCCGTCGATCGGGACGGCCAACTTTGCGGTCATCCTACTGGTCTACCTGTGGTTCCTCGGCGGACTGATCGGCCTTTGGACCCGCACAGGGGGCGCCCGCTACTTCGCCGAGTGGGCGCGTGACCGGATCGTGCGAGGGCCCAGAAGCGCCAAGTTTTTCGCGTGGCTCATGGGCGTGGTGTTCCACCAGGGCGGGACGGTCTCCACGATTCTCGCGGGCACGACCGTCCGGCCTGTGACGGACGCCGAGCGGGTCTCGCACGAGGAGGTGACGTACATCGTCGACTCCACCGCGTCACCTATCGCCACGCTGATTCCGCTCAATGCCTGGCCCCTCTACGTGGCGGGGCTGCTCGTGGGCACGATCCCGATCTTCGCCACCGAACAGGATGTCGTCACGTTCTTCTTCCGATCGCTCCCGCTCAACTTTTATGCGATCTTCGCGGTACTCATGACACTGCTCTTCTCACTGGAGGTGCTGCCGTGGGAAGGAAAGCGCATGAAAGCCGCCCGGCTGCGCGCTCGTGAGACCGGCCAACTCGACCGGCCGGAGGCGGAGCCGCTCACGTCCGAGGAGCTCACTGTCCTCAAGATCCCAAAAGGGTATACGCCGGGTTTGATCGATTTCCTGGTGCCCCTGGGCGTGCTGGTCGGCACGGCGCTGACCGGTGTGATCGGCGCCGCTGTGGAGGGCGTTCAGGCGGGAAGCGTCGAGGTATTCTTGGCCTCCATCAACGTGCCGATAGCCGAGGCGTTCGGCCTCTCCGTGCTCTCCGCCATGCTCGTGGCCATAGCGAAGGGCATGGACGTGAAGGGCGTCGTCGAGGGCTTTGTCGAGGGATGCAAGGGCGTGACCATCGGCGCGATCATTCTGGCGCTGGCCGTCACACTGGGGCAGGTATCACAGACTCTCGGCACCGCCAACTACATCGTGGAGACCACGCAGCACCTGCTCAATCCGATCTTCCTGCCCGCCGTATTCATGGGGATCTGCATGGCCGTGGCGTTCTCGATCGGCTCGTCATGGGGCACCTATGCGGTGGTATTTCCGCTGGCCATGCCGCTAGCCTACGCGATCAGCCCGGATCCCTTCTACCTGTCGCTGGCCTTCGGTGCGGTGCTGGGTGGCGCGGTGTTCGGAGATCAGTGCTCACCGATTTCGGACACGACCATCTTGTCCAGCCTGGCGTGCGGAGGAGATATCATGGACCACGTGCTCACACAGCTTCCTCTGGCCCTCGCAGCCGCGGGCATGGGTGCGGTGCTGGCCACGCTACTGGCGGCGTTCGCGGTGTAGGCCGCCCTACCGGGGAATCGGCCATGCCCCGCTCGGGGTAGCGAGCCCGGCCCGTGCCTTCGTCGCGGCCGTGACCTGGGCCAGGAGCCGGTTGAGGTTCCGCTCCAACTGCGTCGTCCGCTCCAGCGCCTCGCCCGACGAGATCTCGCCCGAGCCCAGGAGGTGGCAGGTCGAGTAGAACTCGCGGAACTGAGTCAAGAAATCATCGATATGCTTCCGCGCCGGGTCGTCGACCCGCCGTTCCCCGGACCTCACGGACTCGCCGGCCGAATCCCCCGCGGCGCTCAAGGCCCTCTGCGCCAGGAGCATGGCCGGAACGAACGCCATGAACGCGCGGAGGAGCGCCTCGTCCACGAGGAGAACGATAATGGTGAGGAGTGCCACCTCGACGAAGATGGTGCCGTTCTGGCCTCTGAACATGGTGTCCTTTCTACGGAGTTCGGCAAGTGCCAAAGGGCACTCCCAGGATGGACGTCGCGATGCCGACGAACGTGCTTGGGTTCAACGACTCGATAATGGACTCGCCACGGGTGAGTCGGCCAGCTACGAGGGCATGGTGGTTACGCTTCCCATCTTTCAATCTGGGACCCGCCCGGCCCGGAACGCAAAGGTTATCACGCCGGGCTTCCACAACACCCACCGGGAGTGCGGCGAGCGCGGGAGCGCTAAGGAACGATGCGCGCCCCGGAAAGTTGGGCTACCGCCGAGAGAGTGGTCCGGAGCGCCGCGAAGCCCAGATCGAAGTCCGCGTCATCATAGGTGGAGAACAAGTCCGTCGGTTGATGCCAGTGTGGATTGGATCCCGCACCGATTTCCGCAACCCGCTGGTTCTCCCTCACGCTCACCGAAGCCACCAGGTCCCGGAAGGGCCAGGAGTCCGTGTTGCGCATGTTCGAGCCAACCCTCGCCGGATAACGCACGCCGAACTCACGGTTGCCCTGCCTCAGTACGTCCGCGAGGGTCTGGGACTCCAATGCGAACGCCGAGGCCGACTGGTACTCGACGTCCACGTCGGCGTTGACACTCTGTTGCGGGCCAGGGGGCAACCCATGGTCGAAGAGGATCATGTCATGCTGTATGATGCCAAGCCAGGTCGGCTCCGGATAACGGCCCGACGAGGGTGGATCCTCGATGCCCTGAAGCGCGGCACGGTCCGACACATAAGCCGTACTGCCGTTCAACCCCGTCTCTTCGTTGTTCCACAAGGCGAACCGCACGGACCGCTCGGTGCTCACATCCACCAGCGCCAGCACGCGGGCCACCTCGAGCACGAGGGCCACGCCCGACGCGTCGTCATCCGCTGCCCCGCCACCACCCCGCCCGTCCATGTGGGCGGACACGAGGTACATTTTGTCGGGCTCGGTAGCCCCGACCTTGGTCGCGTAAAGGCTCTCGCGGGCAGCACCACGGTAGAGGTAGGGGTGCCGTTCCACTTCGTAGCCGAGCGAGACGAGTCGCTGCTCGATCCAGGCCGCGGCGGCGATATTGCTCGGGGCGCCCTGCGTTCGGTCTCCGAACGCGGCCAGGGCCTCGATGTCGGCCATGAAGCGCGACCGCTCGGCCCTGGCGAGGAGAGCCCCGACATCGGGCAGCCAAACGATGGGATCAGGAGGAGGAGCCGCGACCGGCTCTTCCGGACCTATACCGGGGGGTTCCCCACAAGCGAGAGTCGCGAACGTCGCCAACAGCGCCGCCGACCTTCGCATCGCTTTCATGCCCGGAGCTGGACCCCCCCAATGCGTTTATCTGCTCACGCTGACCGCCGGAGCCAGCACCTCACCCTCGCTCCTCGCGATCACGGCCGATGCCGTGATATCGCCCGTCACGTTCACAGACGTGCGGAGCATGTCCAGGATGCGGTCTACTCCCAGGATCAAAGCGATGCCCACCTCGACCTGATCACCCAAGCCAACCGACTGCAGCACGATGATGAGCGTGATGATCCCCGCGCTCGGCACCCCCGCCGCACCAACAGAGGCGAGCGTCGCGGTGAGCACCACCGTAAGCTGCGCGCCGAAGCCGAGGGGGATCGCATAGATCTGGGCGATGAACATGACGGCCACCGCCTGGTAGAGCGCCGTGCCGTCCATGTTGATGGTGGCCCCCAGCGGCAGCACGAAGCTCGAGACCTGCTTGGAGACGCCCACCTCATCCTCCGCCGTCTCCATCGTCACCGGCAGCGTGGCGTTCGATGAGGACGTGGAGAAAGCGATCAGGGGCGCCTTCATAATGCTCTTGAAGAAGGCGAGCGGACTGAGTCCAGCGAGGAACCGGGCCGCTAGCGAATACGTCACGGCAACGTGGAGCGCCAGCCCGAGGACGACGACCAGGGCATACGTGATCAGGCTCCGAAGTAGATCGAGGCCGAACGTTGCTACGATCGCGGAAATGAGCGCGAAGACGGCGTAGGGGGCGAGCACCATCACCCAGTTGATCACCACCATCGAGGCATCGTTCACGCCGTTGAAGAAGTTCAGCACGGCGTTCTTGCGATCCTCCTGGAGGGTGGCTACGGCGGCCCCGAAGATGATCGTGAACACGATCAACGGCAGGAGATCCATGTTGGCGGCGGCGGCGACCGGATTGCGCGGGATCATGTTGAGCAGGGTCTCGACGGTGGACGGCTTCTCCGCCGCCAGCAGCATCGAGCCCTGCGCCTGGCCAGTGAGCTCCGCGGACAGGGCGTCTCTGGTTGCCGGGTCGATACCCGAGCCCGGCTCGATGATCTGCGAGATCACCAGTCCAATCGTGACCGCAATGGCAGTCGTGGTCATGTAGTAGACCAGCGTCTTGCCGCCGATCCGTCCCACCTTGCGCAGGTCGCCCAGAGAGGCCGTACCCACCAGCAGGCTCGCCACGACCAGTGGAATCACGATCATGGTAATCAGCCTGATCCAGGCAGTGCCGAACGGCTGAAGTCCGCCGATGAGGGTCTGAAGCTGCTCGATGCCCGAGAGGTTCGCGATCAGTCCGACCACGAGTCCGGCGACGAGCCCCATCAAGATCTTCGTGGGCAGCGACATGCGGGAGTCCTATCTGTGGGTGGAGGTTTCAGAACCCGCGCAACATATCCCGCCCTGCCGATAGGCCACAAGCGACCATCCGGGGCCTATCAGAATCATGCGATTGGGCTCAGATCACCTGTGCCCTGGCGGGGCCTTGACCGCCGGCAGTCCACGAGCCGCCCAGTCCTCCCACGAACCGTCGTAGAGCTTCACTTCGTGACCCAGCATCCGCGCTGCAAAAGCGACCGTGCTGGCTCGCTGCCCGATGTGACAGTATGCAACCACGGTGTCCCCTGGACTCACACCGGCCTCGGCCAGGATCGCCCGGAGGTCCGTTTTGCTCTTGAAGCCGCCCGACGTGCCGAACAGCTCCTCGATCGGCAGGCTTCCCGCGCCGGGGATGTGTCCGGCCTTGCCGCGGTCCTCACGCTCGCCGTCGTAGAACCGTCGAGCCCTCCCATCCAGCACGGTGTATCCTTCCGACTCGGAGTGCCCGCGAACCCAGTCGGCATCGACCACCAAGTCCTCCCGCAAACGCACGGTGACATCGCCCGCCGTGACGGTGGGCACCTCGGCGGTGACGGCGCCGCCGCCAGTCTTCCATGCGCCGAGCCCGCCGTCCAGAAGTACCGCGCGATCTCCCAGCCCGGCCCAATCCAAGGTGAACATCACTCGGGTCGCTGCGCTGATACTCCGGCCACCGGCGTACACCAGAATCCGTGAATCGTCCGAGATACCGAGGCGTTCCAGGGTCAGCTCGAGCGCCGCCGGATCCGGGAGCTCGAGCACCAGGCCGGACTGGCTCCGTGAGTCGGGATCGGAGATAGCCATCAGACTCACGAAAAGCGCGCCCGGGATGTGCCCCCCGGCGTACGCTTCCTCATCACCCACGTGAAGGATGACGAGGTCCGAATCATTGAGATGAGCCGCCGCCCATTCGGCACCGACCAGCGGGCCGAGTGGTGCCCCATCCTGGGCCTGGAGCCGCGACGGATCGGCCCACGCGACAGCCACAACTACGAGCACCGCTCCCCACACCTGTTTCCATCGGTCCATCGTGCGCCTCCTGAATCCACGCCACGCCACAAGCCACCCCGTAACACAATCTCCCGGAGCCTGGGCTATCAGACAACCCGCCGGTGCGCGACATGGCTCGGCACGCTTGCTGCTTCTCCCCGGGCACGCCGAGTCTTGCCCCACAATGAGAGACCCGACGGAACGCTTCAGCGATCGTGTGGACGACTACCTACGCTACCGGCCGTCCTACCCTGGAGAGCTGATCGATCTGATGCGAGTGGAGATGGGCCTGCGGCCGGACCACACAGTCGCCGACATCGGGTCGGGTACGGGCATCCTCTCCGCGCTGCTGCTCGCACACGGTAACACGGTGATCGGGGTCGAGCCCAACCGTGCCATGCGGATCGACTACGACACGACTGTCTATTATGGGCAACTCTGATCGCCGGCAGGGGATCCGGTGAGTGTGGGCCGGGATGTCGGCGCTCAGCTCGTAGAGAGGCGGTCCTCACGGGCGGGCGTGGGTGGTGTGGCGTCCAACCGGCGCCTGATCTCGACCTCCGCCGGAAACGGTCGACCGTCGCTCCGTTCGAACCGATCCTGAAGATCGAAGGCCATCGTCTCCAGGGGGATCGTCATGTACTGAAATCGGTTCCAAGCCAGCGCGGTTACGTACCGGCGAGCGAATTCGTCGATCCCAAGAATGCGGAACTGCACCAGGTGCACCATCTCGTGGAAGACGACGGAATGGGGCATCGCACCTGACTCTCCCGCATCACTCAACAGAATCACGTCGCCGAACGTAATGCCCGCCCATACGCTGAAGTCGAGCGGGATCGCCTGGCCCGCTGCTTCGAACTGGCTGTAGAAGGGAGGGTTCTCGATCACGGACGTACTGCCGATTCTCGCTCTGTCCAGAGTCTCGGGCTCAAAATATCCGCGCAGGGCCGCCCTCGTAGTATCGGGCAGCGACTCCGAGGTCTCCAAGTGCCGGTCTCGCTGCTCACTGATCCAAGGCCCAGCGTTGTCGACGAGAAAAGCGACCAACGTCTCCAGGTCCATTCGGCTCGTTTCCATACAGGAAGGTAGTGCCGGTCGGGCCGAGGTCTCAAGCCGGACCCCCGCCGGGACCTTCGCCATAGCGGACTAGACGTCGAGGTTTTTTACGTACTTGGCGTTCTTTTCGATGAACTGTCGCCTCGGTTCGACGTCGCCCCCCATGAGGCGGCTGAAAATCAAATCCGCACCGGCGGCGCTCTCCATCGTGACTTGGTAGATCGTTCGGACCTCGGGGTCCATCGTGGTCTTCCAGAGCTGGTCCGGGTTCATCTCGCCCAACCCCTTGTAGCGCTGGATCGTCACACCCTTGGCCGGCCCATCACCGTCGCCCTTCCCGTTGAACCGTTTCAGGTACTCGTTACGTTCTTCCTCGGAATAGGCGTAGTGCTCCTTCTTGCCTTTGGAGATACGGTAGAGCGGCGGCTGGGCGATGTAGATGTACCCCTCTTCGATGAGTTCGCGCATCTGCCGGAAGAAGAAGGTGAGCAGCAGCGTCCGGATGTGGGCGCCATCTACGTCGGCATCCGTCATGATGATGATCTTGTGGTACCGGGCGTTCTTGATATCGAAATCCTCGCGAATGCCCGTCCCAATGGCGGTGATCATGGCACGGATCTCCTCATTCGAGAGGATCTTGTCGATCCTTGCCCGCTCGACATTGAGGATCTTCCCCTTCAGGGGGAGGATGGCCTGGAACGACCGGTCACGACCCTGCTTGGCGCTGCCACCGGCGCTGTCGCCCTCGACCAGATAGATCTCGCACAGGGATGGGTCGGAGATGGAGCAGTCGGCCAGCTTGCCGGGCAGCACGCCACCCTCGAGCCCACTCTTCTTGCGGACGAGGTCACGTGCCTTGCGAGCCGCTTCGCGGGCCCGCGCCGCCGAAAGGGACTTCTCGATTATCGCCCTCGCGGCCTTGGGATTCTCGTCGAGGAAGATCGCCAGATGTTCGTTGACCGCCGTCTCGACCGCACCCCGTACTTCACTGTTCCCAAGCTTGGTCTTAGTCTGACCTTCGAACTGGGGCTCCATGACCTTGACGCTCAGGATGCACGTGAGGCCCTCGCGAACATCATCCCCAGAGAGGCTCTCGTCGGGTTTCTTGAAGATCCCGTTCTTGCGCGCGTAATCGTTGATCGTACGGGTGAGCGCGGCCTTGAGCCCCGTGAGGTGCGAACCCCCTTCGTGCGTGTTGATGTTGTTCACGAAAGTGTGGGTGTTCTCGCTGAAGCCGTCGTCATACTGCAAAGCCAACTCGATGTCGGCTTCCTCACGGCTCGCCTCGAAGTAGACCACCTTTTCGTGAAGAGGGTGCCTCGCCCCACGCACATACGTAACGAACTCGGCGAGACCACCTTCGTAGCAGTGGACCTCTTCGGTACCATCTTCACGCTCATCCGTCAGCGTGATTTCGAGCCCCTTGTTCAGGAACGCCAACTCACGGATTCGATTGTTAATGGTCTCGAAGCTGTAGGTCCGCTCCGTGAAGATCTCATGATCGGGCAGAAACGTGACCTTGGTGCCACTCCCCTCAGCCTCGCCCAACACCACCAACTCGGTGTTCTTGATGCCCCGCTCGTAGCGCTGATGGTAGCGCTTGCCGTCCCGGGTGATCTC
>JADFRS010000116.1 GCA_022561145.1 Gemmatimonadota bacterium | reverse complement strand
GCCATAAACGGAATGTTCAGGCTGCGGCATGTCTCGACCATCTCCTCCGACCTCATGTCTCGACCGGTGCCGACCTTGGTACGGTCTGCTCGAAGCTTCAACCGCTCGTGAACAGAAGAGTTCCCTCGTTGTCGCTGAATCGCAAGCTCCGGCTTGGTCTTTGCTGCCCATGGGAGAGACCCGTATAGTTTGGGCGCCTGACCGCCGGCCAGCCCGTATCCCGCCGAGCCACCTGAGAACGGAGCTCCATGAAGGCCATCATTCCTCTCGCCGGGAAGGGGACTCGCCTACGCCCTCACACGTTCGCGACACCCAAACCACTGCTCAGGGTTGGGGGGCGACCCGTCATGAGCTACATCCTCGACGATCTTCAGGAGTTGGGTATCGAGGAGATGGTGTTCGTGGTGGGCTACCTGCGAGACGTCGTGCGTGAGTACATCGAGGACGAATACCCCGACATCACCGGCCACTACGTCGTTCAAGAGGTCCAGGACGGCACGGCGGGGGCCCTCCGGCTCGCGGCGCCCTACGTGGACGAGGAAGTACTCATCCTCTTTGTCGACACGCTGTTCGATGCCGACCTGAGCCTGGTGCGGAGTCTGCCGGAGGAGTGGTCCGGTGTTATCTGGGCCAAGGAGGTCGAGGACTACCAGCACTTCGGCGTCATCCTCACCGACGAGACGGGGGCGATGACCCGCATCGTGGAAAAACCTTCTGAGCCGGTCTCGAGATTGGCGAACATCGGTCTTTACTTTATCCGTGACCACAAGCTGCTGTTCGAGGGGATCGAGCATACTTTGAATTCCGGCCCCGGGCCGTCGGGAGAGTACTACCTGACGGACGCGTTTCAGTACATGGTCGACCAAGGCGCGCGCATCCGTACAGCCCCGGTGGCCGGCTGGTACGACTGCGGCAAGCTGGAGACTCTTCTCGACACCAATCGGCACCTGCTCGAGACGACGCGTGGCGGGGTGGATCCCGATGCCGTCGTGGAGAACACCACGTTGGTGCAGCCGGTGCGCATCGAAGAGGGTGTGGTCGTACGCGACTCGTCGATCGGCCCAAATGTCACGCTGGAGAGGGGTGTATTGGTGGAGGGCTCGACGCTGGCGAACGTCATCGTTGGGGACGGCGCGTCGATCGAGTCCTCGAGTCTGCGTGATTCGATGGTGGGAAGCCGGGCTCGGATCAGCGGCTTCTCGGGCACGCTGAGTGTGGCAGCCGACTCGGAAGTGGCTGGCTGAGGCCGGAGTCGTTCCCCCCAGGTCTCCGCTCAGGAGATACCCGTGACGAGCAACGCCGTGAGCAACCCGCGGTAAATGCCCTCGGGTCCGCGTTCGTTTCGGTACCATTCCTCGGTCGTGTGTATGCGGCCGGCCTCGCCGCCGGCGCCCAGCGTCACGGACGGGATGCCGAGCGACATCGGGATGTTGGCGTCGGTGGACGCGGCCACGAGTCCGGGCTCCACCTCGATCGATCGAGTAGCCGCGAGTGCGGCCTGGACGACGTGGGAGTCCGGATCTGTGCATCCGGCCGGACGATCGCCGATTACTTCCACCGCGAGTTCCAGGCCCGCCGCACCATCCTGTATTCGTGCCGACTCCTGATCGACTGCATCGTCGACGATGCGCAAGACCGCTACTTCGAGTTCCCGTAGGACGTCGGCCGACTCGCTCCTCAAGTCCAACTCGAACCAGGCCTCGGCGGGGATGGCGTTGATGCTCGTCCCGCCGCCCCATCGTGCCACGGTCACCGCTGAGGGCGGGCTCGCGGGCACGTCGATGGCGGCGATCTCGGCGACCGCCCCTCCGAGGGCGTGAATGGCGTTCGGGGCGCCTCGATCGGCCCAGGAGTGCCCGCCCGGACCCCGCACCGTCACCCGTATTCGTCTCGCGCCGAGGCCCCGCACCACCACGCGGCTCAATCCTGCGCCATCGAGGGAGATGAACGCTCGTGCGCTGCGGCCGACTCCGTGCTCTGCGAACAGGTGTTTCACGCCCCTCAAATCGCCGATGCCTTCTTCGCCCACCGTGGCCGCGAACAGAATCGGCAAGGTCGGCTCTATTCCGAGCTCTCCCATGCATCGGGCGATCGCGACCAAGGCGGCCAAGCCGCGCCCGTCGTCCGAGATTCCAGGACCATACCAGGTGTCCCCGTCCATGTGAACCGACACGTCGGTGCCTTCCGGGAAGACCGTATCGAGGTGGGCGGAGAGGATGAGCGGGGGCTCGTCATGTGCGCCGGCGAGCGCGCCGAGCACGTTGCCCTCGTCGTCGGTACTCACGGAGTCCAGGCTTGCTTCGGCGAAAAGCTCCACCATGCTCGCCGCTCTCGCACTCTCGCCGAACGGGGGTGCGGGAACCTCCGTGAGCGCGACCTGAGTGAGCAAGGTCCGCTCGTCACATTCGATCAGATGGTCCAGGGCTTCCCGGAGAACCGGGTTGGAGAGGAGTTGTGCCCCGACGGCAAAGGACTTCTCGGTCATCTTGCGAAGCTCGTCAGGCGGATAGCGGGTGTCAAACCAGCCCCCACCGCAGCTATACTTAGCCCACGCGGGGCGTCGTTAAGGGAATGCTACGGACGGAGCTTCGATGGACGAGAGTGATCTCATTCACGACTGGAATACCCACGAGGCAGACGCGTTCGACTGGAGTACGCTGGGCGAGATCCAGTTGGACGACGAGACGCTGAGAGACGGGCTCCAGAACGCATCGGTGGTGGATCCGGACATCGCGCGTAAGATCCGCATCCTGCACCTGATGGAAGAGTTGGGCATCCACACGGCGAATATAGGGTTGCCCGGCGCCGGCCCTCGAGCCGTCGAGGCCGTCACGGCTCTAGCCAGAGAGATCTCCGACGCGGGACTGTCGATCACGGCCAACTGCGCAGCCCGCACGGTGGTGGCCGACGTCGAGCCGATCGCACGCATCTCCCAGGAGGTGGGCATACCGATCGAGGCGTGCACTTTCATCGGTAGCTCGCCGATTCGCCAGTACGCCGAAGACTGGACGTTGGACGAGATGCTCCGGGTATCCGAAGAGGCGGTGACGTTCGCAATCGGCGAAGGACTGCCGGTGCTTTTCGTAACCGAGGACACGGTACGCGCCCGCCCCGAAACGCTCAAGGCCCTTTACGGCAAGGCGATCGAGTGGGGCGCCCGGCGCCTCTGTTTGGCGGACACCGTGGGTCACGCGACGCCGGCCGGCGCGCGCGCCGTCGTGCGCTTTGTGATCGAGGAGATCGTTGAGCCTTCTGGCGAGGACGTAGGGGTCGATTGGCACGGCCACCGGGATCGTGGGCTCGGGTTGGCCAACGCCTTTGCTGCCATGCAGGCGGGGGCGACACGTATCCATGGGACGGCGCTCGGAATCGGCGAGCGCGTCGGCAACGTGGAGATGGACCTCCTGTTGGTGAATCTCAAGCTTCTCGGCGTGCACGAGAGCGACCTCACGAAGCTTCCCGAATACTGCGAACTGGTTGCCGAGGCATGCCAGGTCCCAATCGGGAACGGCTATCCGGTGGTGGGTCGTGACGCCTTCCGGACGGGCACGGGGGTCCACGCGGCGGCCATCGTGAAGGCAGAGGCCAAAGGGGAAGCCTGGTTGGCGGACCGGATCTACTCGGGGATTCCGGCCTCGATGGTGGGACGCACGCAGGTGATCGAGATCGGTCCGATGTCGGGGCTGTCGAACGTGAAGTGCTGGTTGAAGAACCACGGTTACGACCCGATGGACCAAGCCCTCTGCCAAACGCTTTTCGACGCTGCGAAATCGGCAGACCGGGTGCTTTCGACCACGGCCCTCGAACGGCTGATCAACTCGAGATGAACGACGCGGGCCCGAACGACCGCGACCCTCGTGCGCCGCATGGAACGGGTGACCCCACCTACGAGGACATGGCCACCGCGGCCGCCGAGCCTCTCGGGGATGCCGTAGAGCAGTTGTTGGACCAGGTGGGAACGGAGACGCAGGCGCAGCAGATCCTTCAGCGTGGCGACTTGCGTGGGCGCGTGGCGATCGTGACGGGCGGCTCCCGCGGGATCGGACGCGCCGTTGCTCTCGACCTTGCACGGTCCGGAGTGGACGTCGCTTTCAACTTCCTCGATACGGGCGGTGAGGAGAGGGAGGAGGCCATGACCGTGGTGCGCCAACTCCGCGAACTCGAGGTGAAGGTTTTTTGCCGCGCGTGCGACGTAGGCGACCCCGATCAGGTTCGGGATTTCGTTGCGGCGGCGGTAGAGGAGTTGGGCGGTGTTCACATTCTGGTGAACAACGCCGGTATCGGGCGGGACCGGGCTCTGTGGCATATGAGCGATGAAGAGTGGCGCTCGGTTCTCGAGACCAATCTCTCGGGGGTGTTCCACACGACGCGTGAGGTCGTTCCATACATGCGGGCGCAGGAGTGGGGGAAGATCGTGAACGTCACGTCCGTGCATGGACTCCGCGGTGAGTTCGGGCTCGCCAACTACAGCGCTTCGAAGGCGGGCATCATCGGACTCACTCGGAGTACGGCGGTGGAGTTGGGTCCCAAGAACATCAACGTCAATGCTGTTGCTCCGGGGTACATACGCACCACACGCCTGACGGAGAGGGTGCCGGCCGAGATCCTGGATCGGGCGCGGGAGAATAGCGTTCTGGGCCGGCTAGGGGACCCTCAGGACGTAGCGGGCGTGGTCCTGTTCCTGTGCTCCGAGGCTGCCCGGCACATTACGGGCGCGGTCATTCCCATCGACGGCGGGTATCGACTGTAGCCATGAGAATCCGGATCGGAACCATTTGCTTGGTGGCTTCAGGGGTGCTTCTGGGCACGCCGACGGACCTCACGGGCCAGCTGGCGAGCATCGTCACGGGCGATCGTCTCTACGAGCAGTTGCGGGGCGAGGAGTCGCTGCGAGCCTACGAGGGCGTGGTCGCTCGTGAACCGGAAAACTTCGAGGCACTGTGGAGGGCGGCTCGCGGTGCCTTGCTGCTCGGTGATGTGGAGAAGCGGAATCCGGTGGCTCGCGACGCCCTTTACAAGAAGGCTCGAGAGTATGCCGCCCGCGCCATCGCTGTGGACTCGCTAAGAATCGACGGGCACTACTGGCTCGTGTCCGCGAAGGGTAGAGAGGCTCTGCACGCAAGCTTCAGTACGGCTGCTCGGCTCGCGGGTGAGGTGTACGATGAGGCACACGGCGTTCTGGCACGAGACTCGTTGTACGCCGGGGCCCACTACGTGCTCGGTGCACTGAACTACGAGGTGATGAAGCTTCCGCCCATCAAGCGCTGGTTGGGCCGAAAGGTGCTCGGCAACCGGGGCCTCATTGATACCAGCTGGAAGAACGGCCGCAGGTATCTCGAGCGCGCCGTAGAGTTGGATCCCGGAATGATCCTATTCGGATACGACCTGGCCCGATTCTACGAGACGCGGGGAGAGCACGAGGCGGCCAGAGCCGAATTCGAACGCCTGGTCACCATGGAGAGAAAGCATCCCATGGACCAGCGCCTGCAGGCAACGGCAGAGCAGCATATCAAGGATCTTGGCGCGCTTATCGAGCGTGGCGACACCATGAAAGGGGGAAGATGAGCATGTCCGAGTCGGAACAGATTCCGTCAATCTCCGAGGACCAACTCAAGGAGTTGGCGGAGGACGGTGGCGGAATATCGGTTCTCCGGGCGAGCGAGACATGCCGGGGCTGGAACGGGATTCGCTACAAAGCCGGCCTGTCGGGCAAGACCGTTGGAGCTAAGGAACTGTCCATGAACGTGGCCACGATCCCGCCGGGCGCCGTGGCCTTCGCTCACATCCACGTCGACTTCGAGGTCATGCTCTACATTCTCCAGGGCCGTGTCAGACATGAATACGGCACCGGACTCCGTAAGGTGATCGAGAGCGAGGCCGGTGACTTCATCTTCATCGAGCCGGGGGTGCCGCACGAGGTCTTCAATATGAGCGACACCGAACCCGTAGTGGCTGTCGTCGCGCGTTCCGATGCATCGGAGTGGGAGAATATCGTCTCCTACGACCGGTCGTCGGCCGAAGAGGGTATGACATGATTCGATCCAGCAACGTAGGTACGGTCGCGCGGGTTTTGCTCGCGGTCTCGCTTGCCGGTTTCGCTCCACCACTATCCGCCATCCAGGACGCCGTGGCCCCCGTGCGCGCCGCGCACGGCATGGTGGTATCCGAGACAGTGGCTGCCAGCCAAGTCGGTGCCAACGTGCTCGCCGCGGGCGGAAACGCGGTCGACGCGGCGATCGCAACCGGCCTGGCTTTGGCGGTAACGCACCCCGCAGCCGGCAACATCGGTGGGGGCGGCTTCATGGTGATTCGGTTTCCGGACGGGGGCGTGACTGCGCTCGACTTCCGTGAGAAAGCACCGCTGGCCGCCTATCCGCGGATGTTCATCGATGAGTCCGGGGAGTACTCACGCCAGATCCATCACGACAGCCATCTGGCGGTCGGCGTTCCTGGGACTGTGGCCGGCTTCTGGAAGGCGCACGCCCTTTACGGCAACGAGGAGTGGGCTTCGTTGGTGAGTCCCGCCGTGACGCTCGCACGGGACGGGTTCCCCCTCACGGAGCGTCTCGCAGGCAGCTTGAGCCGTTTGGTACAGCGCCGCGCGGAGTATCCCGCCACGGTGGCCGCCTTCAGCAAGCACGGCGAGCCCTACGCGCCGGGCGAGATCCTGCGCCAGCCCGACTTGGCCCGGACCCTCGGACGCATTCAGCGCGAGGGGCGGGACGGCTTTTATGAGGGCGAGACGGCCCGTCTGCTGACCGCTGAGATGCGTAGGGCCGGAGGAATGATCACCGAAGAGGATCTGGCCCGCTATCGCCCGCGGGAGCGCACACCGATTCGCGGCACGTACCGGGGCTATGACATCATCTCGATGCCGCCGCCCAGCAGCGGAGGAATCGCCCTGGTCGAGATGCTGAACATCCTGGAGGGGTACGACCTGGCCGCCATGGGCCACAACTCGGTGGCGTACGTGCACCACCTCACCGAGGCTATGCGCATGGCGTTCCGTGATCGTGCCCGCTTCGTGGCCGATGTGGATTTCGTGGACGTGCCCGTGCACCGGCTCACCAGCAAGGACTATGCGGGCGAGCTCCGGACCGGCATATCGAGCGTTCGGGCCACGGACTCCGAGCCCTCCGACATCGTGTTGCCCCACGAGGGCGAGGAGACCACACACTACTCGGTCGTGGATGCGAGCGGGATGGCCGTTTCTGTGACGTACACTCTCGAGCAGGGTTACGGATCGGGCATTGTGGTACCGGGCGCCGGCTTTCTGCTGAACAACGAGATGGGCGATTTCAACGCGCAACCGGGGCTCACGAACGAGCGCGGACTGATCGGCACGACTCCCAACCTGGCGAGGCCGGAGCAGCGCATGCTCTCGAGCATGACGCCAAGCATCATCGCCCGCGACGGAGAGTTGGTGGCGGTCGTGGGGAGTCCCGGCGGGCGCACCATCATCAACACCGTGCTCCAAGTGGTGCTCAACGTCATCGAGTTCGACATGAACATCCAGGAGGCCGTGGACGCCCCACGCCTGCACCACCAGTGGCTCCCCGACAGAATCACGATCGAGTCCGACGGCGTGTCCCCCTCTACGGTGGCGGGCCTCGAGCGCATGGGACACGAAGTGGTCGTGCGTGGTGGACAGGGTCTGTCCCACTCGATCATGATCGACCCCGTCACGGGTGAACGCCTCGGGGCGGCGGACGGCCGCAATCCCGATTCGCGGGCGGTGGGGCACTGAGACTCCCTGACCGCTTGATGACGTCGCGAGGTGTCAGTTCACGGGGGTCAGCCAACCATGCGGATCCTCGGCCTCACCCTTCGCGATGGCCAGGAAACTCCGCTGGAGCTCTAGCGTGATCGGGCCCGCCTTACCTTTCCCGACGGGAATGCGGTCAACGCTGCGGATTGGAGTCACTTCCGAGGCCGTTCCGGTGAAGAATAGCTCGTCGGCCGTGTAGAGGTCCTCGCGTGCCACGGATTCCAGGCAGACCTCGAGGCCTGCGTCCCCGGCCAGGGTCAGGATGGCATCGCGCGTGATACCACGGAGGGCCGTTCCCTCCAAGGCCGGGCAGATCAGCACCCCGCGTCGCACCAGGAACAGATTCTGGCCGCTTCCCTCGCTTACGATCCCGCTAGGCCCGAGCACGATCGCCTCGGCGTACCCGTTTACGAGTGCCTCCATCTTGACGAGTTGCGCGTTGTTGTAGTGGCCGGCGGCCTTGGCCTGCACGGGGAAGGTGTTCGGCGCGGGACGATTCCACGATGACACGCACACGTCGACGCCCTCCTCGAGCGCCTCCTCCCCCAGATAGGTGCCCCAATTCCATGCGGCCACATAGGTCTCGATGGGGCTGGCGGCCGGATCGAGTCCGGCGGACCCGTAACCGCGCAGCACCATAGGCCGGATGTAGCAGTCGCCGAGCTCGTTGCGGCTCACGAGGTCCTTGCACGCTTGGGTGAGCGTCTCGGTCGAGTGTGCCGGGACCATGCGGTAGATCTTGCAAGAATGTATGAGGCGCTCGAGATGGGAGTCCAACCGGAAGATGGCGGGGCCCGACGGACCGTTGTAGCACCTGATCCCCTCGAACATCGATGTCCCGAACTGAACGGCCGTGCTGAGGAGGTGCAGGGTCGCGTCCTCCCATGCGATGAAATCCCCGTCCTTCCAGATCCACTTCGAGCCCTCGAGTCTTGTCGCCATGTATGTTCTCCTGACGAAAGGCGCTAGAGTAGCGCTCTTACGGCACCGCCGTCGACGGCGATCGAGGTGCCCGTGATGTAACTCGCTCTTTCCGACGCTAGAAACGCCACCAGCGCCCCGAATTCCCTCGGGTCCCCGACCCTACCCAGCGGAATCTGGCCTTCCCATGCGGCGAAGGCGTCATCGATGCTCCCTCCCGACCGCTCGGCGATGTCGGCCGCGAGTTGGTCGAGACGCTCGGTGCGGGTGTACCCCGGCATGACGTTGTTCACGGTGATGCCGAAAGCACCCACTTCGTTGGCGAGGGTCTTCGCGAACCCGGTTACCGCCGCGCGGATGCTGTTCGACAGGATGAGCCCGTCCACCGGCTGCTTCACGGCCACCGACGTGATGGTGACGATGCGGCCCCACCTCCGCTCCTTCATGGCGGGCAGCACGCTCCGAGCCAAGTTGAGCACGCTGTCCAGGTTCTGGCGCACCGCCTGGCTCCAGGCTTCCGGCGTGTGGCTCTCGAAGGGTCCCGGTGGCGGCCCGCCGGTATTGGTGATCAGGATGTCGATCGGTCCGAATGTCTCCACACCCACCTGGACCACGCGTTCAACCTGCAAGGGATCCGTGAGATCGGCGGTGACCGCCGTGACCTCTGCACCCGAGTCGGCCAGGGCCGCCCGGGTAGCCTCGAGCGCTTCGGTCCCCCTGGCGCATAGGATCACTCGGGCTCCCTCCGCGGCCAGTTCCTCCGCGACAGCCCGGCCGAGTCCCTTGCTCGAGGCCGCTACCAGAGCGGTCTTTCCATCGATTCCGAAGTCCACGGATCCCCCTCTAGGTCTCAGGTCTCGTCGGTTTGCCGGAGATAGTCGTCCGCGCCGGTAAGCCAGTCCTGCCTTGGCGGCACGAATACGTCCAGGTCCAGCGTGTCCTCGATGGCCTCCGCGCTGTGCGGCACGCCGGAAGGAATGTGGAGGACCTCGCCGCTCCGGACGATGATCTCCTCAGACTGATCTTCGCCGATTCGGAATTTCAGTGCGCCCTCGAGAATGTAGGTGAACTGCTCATTGTCGTGGGAATGCAGCGGCACGACGCATCCCCGGTCCAAATATACCTGTGCCAGCATACCTTTTTCACCGGACACGACCCGCCTGGCGAGTCCCTCCTTCAACTCCTCTCGGGGCATGTCTTCCCACCGAAAATGCCTGACGGATGCTTCACTCATGTCGGCTTCCTCGTTCTCGTCACTTGAAGGGACTCCACGGGATCAGCAGGGGCCTCAAGAGATCATGCTCCGCGTTCAGATACAAGCAGCGTCGTGGCTCGGAACCGCTCGGGCCTCCCCGCGCGTTCGGTAACAGAACGACCATAATCCCGAACCGAGGTTGGAAATGCGTTTCAGACCCCATAGGGCCACGCAGTTGATTCTCCTGCTCACACTCATGGCGTGCACGACTCGTGCGGAGGAGGTGTCGGGCCAGGATAGGCCGTCCATCGCAGGTCGGGACCAGTGGATCACCGACTTCACGAAGCACACGGTGCCGCTCGAGGAGATTACCTCCGGTGGGCCGCCCAAGGACGGAATCCGAGCGATCGACGCTCCGCGGTTCGTCGATATCGACGCGGCCGACCGGTGGTTGGGGGATCGGGAGCCGATCGCGGTCGTGCGCGCCGGTGGCGTGACCAAGGCCTATCCGCTTCAGATTCTGATTCGTCACGAGATCGTCAACGATGTGGTGGGCGGCGAGCCGATCACGGTGACCTACTGCCCGCTGTGCAACACGACGCTGGCGTTCGACCGGCGCTACGACGGCAAGCTGCTGGACTTCGGCACGACCGGCAGGCTGCGCCACTCGGATCTCGTGATGTACGACAGGCAGACGGAGACGTGGTGGCAGCAGGCGACGGGCGAGGGGATCGTGGGGCAGTACGCGGGTGAGCGGCTGACGTTGATCCCCGCCAACGTAATGTCCTGGCGGGACGTGAAGCGGCATTTCCCCGAGGCCCAGGTCCTGTCCCGCGAGACCGGGCTGTACTCACCCTCGACGTACGGTCGAAGCCCTTACGTGGGCTACGATCGGAGCAGGGGGCCGAGGCGGGAGTTCTTCCGGTTCGGGAAGGATGACCACCGATTACCTGCCATGGAGAGGGTCGTGGCGCTCGAGGATACGGAGGCCGAGGCCTATCTGGCCGTGCCGTTTTCGGTGCTGAAGGATGTCCGCGTGGCCAACGTCGAGGTGGGCAGCATGAACGTCGTGGTGTTCTGGACGCCCGGCACCGCGAGCGCCGTAGATAAAGCCGACATGGCGCATGGCCGGGACGTGGGGTCGAGCACCACGTTCGATCCCGTCGTGGCCGGCCGCAAGCTCATCTTCGAGGAGGCGGGGGACGGCCGGTTCAAGGACCGGCAGACGGGTACGGTCTGGAACTTGGTGGGGCGGGCCATCGAGGGCGAGCTGGAGGGAACGCAGTTGACGGAGGTGGTCCACGGTAATCACTTCTGGTTCGCTTGGGGTGTCTTCCGGCCCGAGACCAAGGTCTGGCGGGGCCGATAGATCGAGAGTGGGGAGTGTATCTTGGCCGGCACCAACCAGAAAACCGATCAGGAGTGGCGTGAGAGCCTGACACCCGAGCAGTACCGGGTGCTCAGAAAGAAGGGGACGGAGCCCGCTTTTTCGGGGGCGTATAATGAAGAGAAGGGCGAGGGCACGTACCGCTGCGCCGGATGTGGCGCGGCGTTGTTCAGCTCTGATGCGAAATACGACTCGGGCACCGGATGGCCGAGTTTCTACGAGCCGGTAGAAGGAGCCAGCGTCCGGGAGGAAGAGGACGGCGGCCTGTTGACGCGCCGGACGGAGGTGCGATGCGCCTCCTGCGACGGGCATCTCGGGCACGTGTTTCCTGACGGACCGCAACCGACCGGCCTCCGCTACTGCATCAACTCGACCGCCCTCGAACACGAAACGTCGGGCTCCACCGGTGACGACTGAGTCGATGCGCCAAAGGCTTGGGACGGACTAGAACTGGGGCCGTAGGACGACGAGCCCGCGGCGGATGTCCGAAACGTACAGCATGCCCTCGTGAAGTTGGACGGCCCACGACTGTGTCGACGCCGGCTGCCCGCCCTGATAGAGGCTGAACGTGATCTCCCGGCCCTGGCGCTCCAATTCGCCGGCCAGTCCTCCCGTGACGTCGAGGGCCCTGATTCCGTTTTGGTACCAGGCCTGGTACAGCACACCCTGGTCCTCGTCCAACCAGAAGTTGTGTGGAGGTTGTCCCGGCACCCTGAACGTGGCCACCTCGACCGGGTTGTCGAGATCGCTGACGTCCACGACGTGCATGATGCCGGGCGTTCCGAAGTCCTCCTCGCCGATGAACACATAGCCGGACTCAGGCCAGTACCACGCGTTGTGGGTCTGGCCGCCTGCCGTGAGCACGCGCGACACCAGCCTCGGATCGGCCGGCGTGCCTCCACGGATGCCATGGCCCACGTCCATGATCACGAGCCCCTCGTCCCAGTAGGAGAGGAAGAGCAAGCCGTCACGCCCGTAGATGTCGTGCAGGAAGCTCGTCGGCATCGACGGG
>JADFRS010000115.1 GCA_022561145.1 Gemmatimonadota bacterium | reverse complement strand
GTGTAAGTGAGCCCGAACATTACCGGGTGTTCGCCACCAAGATGCAGTCCGCGTTCTTGAGAAGGCCGGGTTCAGCGTCGTCCGCCAAGGGAAGCATATCGTCATGTCCGATGGACAGCGCCTGCTAACGATTCCGCGAGCAAATCCCATCAACGCCGTCACTATGGGCGGCATCGTTCGTGATTAGGACTGACTATCGAGGAGTTCAGGCGGTTCCTGTAGTTTTGGTGCCGCTAGCAATGTTCGTTCACAGAGACAGCGCAATTGGGTGAAGCCGATCCTCTTTTTCAGGTTCTTAGGAAAAAAGATCAAAGCCGGATCGAGGATCACCGTTCAATCTGTGATCGAGCCACCGGACTGGTTCGTCCGTCTTACCCGTTGGTTTCCAAGACAGTGGTTTAGCCTCGCCTGGTTGCCCAAACAATATCGGGTTGGAGTCAGTGTCTTAGGCGGCTTGGTTTTTTGGCTGGTCGTCTATCTGGGTCAGTTGTTCAATCCATCGTACTCGTTTTTGGATCAACTCTCTCGATTGGGGGGCACGGGAGCAGTTGCAGCCTGGATTTTCAATGCTGGCGTGATTACTGCGGGGGGACTAGCCATCGCGTATTGCTACTTATTGATGTCACAGGTGCGCACTCTCCCTTCCGCGGTGGGCCTGCTTTTTTTTGTCGTCGCATTCGTCTTCTTGATCCTGATCGGGTCTTTTAGGTGGCCATCCACCATTCATCTCGTCTCCCTGATCCTCTTCCTGAGTTTTGCCCTGAGTGGTGGGGCGCTCATGGGCGTCGGATTGCGTCTGGAAGGCTACCCTCGTCGTGGCTGGGTGATTATTGGAATGTCGTTCTTGGGTGGGGCTGTCTCGCTTCTCTTGCCATGGCTATCGGAAGGTCCGCTTGAAATCATTGGAATCAGTCTGATCATGGCGATTCTGCTTACAGTCAGAAATGATATCAGGCACCAGTCCTAGGGACCGCTAAACTCGTCTATCAGGTACGGCTCTGTAATAATGAAGTCAGGGTAGTTCCGCGTCCCGAAGATCCGTTCTCGCTCCTTGCCGAATCGCCCCTCTTGCCCCTCCCAGTAGAAAGACTTGTTGGCCTTTGCGATTGAGTCCTTGTAGCCAGCCTCGTGGAAGTAGTCCTCCAGATACCTGATGATGATGGGCCGTATCTCGGCCTGAATCCTCACCTCCGATTTCTCACCGGTCTGCTTTCGGAACTGGGGGTGGTTCTTGATGAACTCATGGAGACCCTCGATGAAGTGATCAACCTTGGCTGTTTTCTTTTTCACGGAACCCTCCCAGAAAGCCAGTCAGAATCACGAAACCGTTTCACAGAGACGGATTTAACATGTCAGTTACCCGCCTCGAGTTCCTCCGCCAGCTTAATTAGCTCCCCTGCCCTCTCCTTGGCCAGCTTGGCGATGGCCTGTTCCCAGCCACCGGGAGGAGTTCGGTACGACGACCCCTCGGGGTCAAGCCTAGCCTGTCTCACTGCCGCGTCGGACATGCCCAGCTCAGCGGAAAGATCGGCCAACGTTATGGCGGGGTTCATTCGATCGGTAGCGGTCCTGAAATCCATTGATACATCCATGTTGACGGTGCCATGGGATGTCAACTATATTGTATCAAGCCGGGTGAAAAGTAAAGACGCCCCAGGCAAGCTCGGAGGCCGAGGAAGCATACACATGCTCACGGGTAAAGTGGAACAGGAGGACTGACGATGGCCAAGAAGAAGAGCCGGATCTACTGGCGGGATCAGGGGGGAGTGAAGCGGGCTTATGTCGACCTGAGAGACCTGGGAGGCGGACGGAAGGCGCTGAAGGTGAAGGGCGAGAAGCGAGGCACCACGGATCCCGACATCGCTGCGGAACTCGCGGCACGTCGTGTGAAGGAATTGGAAGGCCAGAAACGTCGCAAGGTGATCCTCGGCGTCGAGCGTGTGGAGGGGCTAAAGACGTTCACCGCACAGCATCTACTCCAGAAGGCGAAGGGAGGGAAGGTGACCATTGGCTGGCTGGAGGCTGCGGAATACCATCTCCGGGAGGCCATCGCATTCTTCGGTGAGAATCGCGACGTGGCGTCCATCACTACCGCCGACGCTCAGCGGTACGCCAACCACCTTCAGACAGTCTCGAACGGTCGTAAGGGAACCCTAGCGGCCTCATCACAGCGTCACTACCTCAACAGCCTCTCCAACCTCTACCGGCGCGCTCAGTCGGAGGGCTTGGTAGGCCCCGGCTACAACCCCGTGGCCGCGCTCATGGAAAAGCCATCAGGGAAGCCCGCAGAGGCCAGTTGGCTGGAGCCGCACGAGGCGGCGCTACTACTTGAGAGCGCCCGCACCTACCGCCCGGATCCCGACGCCCACGCCGGGCCGCTCTACCCGCTCCTGGCGGTGATGCTCCTCACGGGTGGACGCACGTCCGAGGTTCTCGGCCTCGAAGTGGACGACGTGAGTTTCCAGCGCCGAACGATCACCTTCCGCCCGAACGACTGGCGACGTCTCAAGACCCTGACCAGCCATCGGAGCGTCCCCCTGTGGCCGCAACTGGAGGCCATCCTCCGCTCGTACTTCGCTGACAAGGAGCGTGAGGGCGGTCTAGGGCGTCTGCTATTCCCCTCGCCTGTCATGCACTCAGAATCGCTCATCACAGACTTCCGTAAGGGCCTCGACGCTGTGGCCAAGCGGGCGGGATGGGAGAAGGGAGAGGTACGCAGCAAAGCATTTCGGCACACGTACTGCGCCGCTCGACTCCAGACGTTGGACCGTGGTGCGCCCGTGAGCCCTTACACGGTCGGCCGAGAACTCGGTCACGGTGGAACGGCCATGGTACAGCGGGTCTACGGCCATCTGGGCCAGGTCCGCGATCGCTCCGAAGTGGTCGAATATCAGATTGAGAACCACCGTGAGGCGCTCGCGGACCGGCTCACGGCGTTGGAGAAACTGACGACCTGACCTTTTTTTCTCGCCTATTCTTGGCACTGTTCCCGGCACTGTTTGGTTTTCAGTGTCAGAGATGAGGGAAGCCCGACAGCCGTAAGTGACTGTCGGGCTTCATCTTCCACCAGTGGAGCCAGCCGGTCTCGAACCGGCGACCTCCGGCTTGCAAAGCCGGCGCTCTCCCAGCTGAGCTATGGCCCCTGAGTCGTGCGCTTCCCTCAACTCACCCGCCTCCAGCACGACCTTCAACATAGTTACGGTATCGGCCTGCTGGTAGGCCAGTTTGAGCGTGACCTAGGGATTGTGCTCGAAGTCTACGACGTGTGTCCCACATGACCCCAAGGGCTTAGTCTCCTCGGCGATGGGCTGGTCGACCGAGTTCAAGAAGAACGCCTGGACAAAGAGTCGCTGACAGTCCGAAGACGCGACTTCGGTGACGAGACGATAGGTGCCAAATACGCCAACGGACAACCCAGGATTACTCGATCCTTCTATCCCCAGTGTCACGATCGCCGGGCCGGGCTGGCCGCCGATTGTGATCGTCCCGGTGACCAGCACTTCTTGGCGCGTCGATTCGGTGCTGCTACCACCACAGGCCGTGAGGACCAGCGCAAGGGGAAGGATTCTCGCGAGGCTATTCATCGTGTCCCCCCGGCTCCTTCGGCCGCAAATCCATGCCGAAGTCGCGCTCCATGGCGGCGTACCAGGTTTCGTCGTCCATGCCGCCGCGGTCCGTCCACTCCTCGTCGGTCATGGAGGCCCGCCAGTCCAGCACGCCCTGCGCATCGGGGCCCACCGGGTACCGGAGCTGCCAGCTATCACTTTCCGCGATGTCCAGGATCTTCTCGGCCACCAGCGACGGCCCGGCGGCCTCCTGGAGTGATGCGGTGAACAGGGCGGCCATTCGCCGCGCGTGGGGATAGACCGACTCGTACGGCTCCTCCCTGATTCCCCGGGCCATCACCGTATCGATCATGCCCGGCTCCACGATCGCGACGCGGACATTGAACGCCCTGACCTCTTGGGCAAGCGCCTCGCTGGCGGCCTCGAGTGCGAACTTCGACGCGGCGTACGGTCCAAATGGCGAGGTGCAGATCCGTCCGGCAACCGACGTCACGTTGATCACGCAGCCACTCGCACGGACTCGCATCTTCGGAAGCACAGCCTGCATGCACCGCAGGGCTCCGAAATAATTGGTCTCCATCACGGCGCGGAACACGGCGAGGTCCAGCTCTTCGATGGTCCCCCGCCGCTCGATGCCTGCGTTGTTCACGAGCACGTCGATCGGCTCCCCCTCTTGGATCGCGCCGATCGTGTCCCTGACGGACTCGTCCGAATCGACGTCCATGACGGAGATCGAGATCGGCAGTTCCTCTCTGGCCGCGGTCCGCCCGAGCTCAGGGGCTCGGACCGGGTCGCGCATGGTGGCGTGCACCCGGTGGCCGGCGCGGCCGAAAGCCAACGCGGTTTCGAAGCCGATACCCCTGCTCGCACCCGTTATCAATACGGTCTTCAAAGGTGTCCCTCCACGTCCGATCTAGTAGCCATGCGGCTATGATACAGCACGAGGCCAAACCGCCGACAGGTGACCAGACCGCTAGCGTGTCTCAGATCACAGTTACTCCGACGCCTTCATTGGATCCGGCATACACTCCCTGTGTATTCAGTTTCTACAACGGTTCGTATGAATATCCGACGATTAACATGGCGGACGACCCAGGCCTCTAGGTAGAGCGACCCGATGAACCGGGTCGGGCCACCGCGCGGTGCCGCGGCCGTTCATCTTGCAGGAGAATGTGGGATGAGATTGCACGGAAAATCACGGATCACGCTGGCGCTTTGGGCAGCGGGCGCACTGATGATTGTGGAGACGAGCTCGGTCGAGGCTCAGGTCTCCGAGGCTGACTCGCTGGAGCTTCTGGCCAAGGCAAAGGATGTGCAGACCCGCTTCGAGCGCTATCGCGAAGAGCGGATCCCTCCAGAACTCGGACGGGCTGGCCGTGGCTGCGATGACCTGGTGGGCCGCTTTTGTCTACGGTTCGGTGGTGATGAATCAGGCGAATGGCAGGTGCCCGAGGAGCCCGTAGAGTTCGGCATGGCCCGTGTGCGGGTGCTGCGCGATCTCGCTAAGATCGCGGGCGAGATCCCCGGCGACGAATGGGTCTTGGGACAGCGTGTCTACTACATGAGTGAGGTCGGCGACTGGGATAGGGCTGAACGACTCGCCCAGCAGTGCGGTGGAGCTGAGAGTTGGTGGTGCACTGCCCTGGTAGCGATGATGCGGCACCATAGGGGCGAATGGGTAGAGGCCGCCGAGGTTTTCGAACAAGCCATCGCCATGATGCCTCCCGAAGTGGCCGCCGATTGGCAGGCACCTACCTACCTGTTGGACGGTGACGGAGCCGACACTTTCGAGGAAGCGGCAGACAAGAAGGCCATGGCGGACCGGATGTGGCTGCTTGCCGACCCGCTCTACCTGGTCGAGGGAAATGATCGCAAGACTGAACAGTACGTTCGTCAGGTCCTCATACGGATACGTGACGGTGCCGCGAACGCCTATGGCGTAGAGTGGGGGGATGACATCGCTCAACTCACGCTACGCTATGGCGCCGAGAAGGCGTGGGAGCGTCGTCGCAGCCTTCCCACCGCGAACCTCCAGGACACGCGCTCGATCGTCGGCCGCCATCACCCAAAGGGCCAGGAGTTCATGCCTCCTGGCCCCGTCCTCCTTTCACCCTCGGATGTTCCGGCGGACGCCTGGGAGCTCGAGCAGGCGAAGCCTCACACCGGGTACGCACCGCCCTATGCTCCCGACCTTAACCCACTCGACACGCAGGTGGCCCGATTCCGGCGTGGCGACTCCCTGCTGGTCGTGGGGGCGTTCGCTCCGCAGGTCCCCAAGGAGCGAAGAGCGACGCGCAGGACCCGCAACACGGGAATCGTCGACATGCGCGCACGGCGGAACGTGAGCCGTGAGGACCGCCAACGGCGGTCCAACCCGTTCGGATCCGCCGAGGTGGCGGAACCGTTCGCTCCGGAGGAGCCTGAGGTGGAAGGACCTGTGGTGTCAGGGCTTTTTCTGATCGACGAGGTTACGGCTGAACGCCATGAGGTCCATGGCGAGGGTCCGGAAGGGGCTTTCCAGCTACTGGTACCCAACGGGCGTTACATCGTGGGAGTCGAGGCATTCAGCCCCGACCAGAAGAAGGCCTGGCGCGACCGGCACGGCCTGTGGCAAGACGAGCTGCCGTTCGGCCTGGCCTCTGTTTCCGACCTGCTCATCCTCAAGGGCGGCGGGGAAAATCCGGAATCCCTCGCCGAGGCCATCCCTTCGGCCATGGCGGCCATCCAAATCCCGGCGGGTGAGCGCTTCAAGGTCGTTTGGGAACTCTACGGTCTCGCGATCGGGGAGAACGCCCAGGTGCGGATCGGAATCGACCAGGGGGGATTGAGCCTGTTGCAGCGGGCCGGCCGTTTCTTCCGCGTCCTCGAGCCTGACAATCCGGTCGTCATGAGCTGGGAGGAGGCAGGCCCCGACGTGCTGGGCACTGTGTTCCGGTCGGTCGAGTTGAACTTGCCGGATGTGGAGCCGGGAGAATATACGCTCACGGTCGAGATTCAGCTCGCGGGGCGCGAAGCCATGACCGTGGGCCGGAAGATCACCATCGTGCCCTGATCGATCTCAGCTTGCGCGACCTCTAACCCTCGGCCGGATCACGCATCTCGAGCCACGTCTGGACGACCAGACGCGCCAGACTCCGTGTGCCGTCCACCAGGGGTAGCGGTTCGGGACTACCGAGCAAGACGTTCAGATCGGTGCAGGCGATCAACCCGGCGTCCATGCCGTCGTCAGCCAGGTCTTGCAAAAGCTCTTCCCAGCGACCGCGGGGAGCCGCCATGTCGGAGACCCGGCGGATTTCTTCCAAGACCGAATCGATCCGGAGTTGGATCGCCTCGTCGACGACCAGTTCGATCCCGCGAGCGGCTAGCGCCCGGTGGTAGAACCCCGCGTCACGGGTCGTGCGAGTGGCGAGCAGGGCCAGTCGGCTCACCCCATCGGGGACGTCGCCCGCGGTAGCATCGATCATACTCAGGAGAGGCACACCCACCCCCGCAGCCAACTCGTCGAAGTAGGCATGGGCGGAGTTGCATGGCATTGCCATGAAGTCGACGCCCGTGCCCTCGAGCCAGGACAAACCGATCGTGATGCTCTCACGCAGCGCGTCGGGGTCGATCGGACGATCGAAGTAGAACGGCGTGGGCCACGAGAAGACGATCATGTGCGGATAGTCCATCTCCTGTCGGGCGCCGTATTGCCGCTGGCACTCTTCGACGATGAGATCGAGAAAGGGTGCCGTGCTGCGGACGCCCATGCCCGCCAAGAGTCCGATTACGGGACGTCCGTCTTTGTACGGTCCGCTCACTGGCCGCGGTCCTCGCTGAACTCTCCGATCACACCGCGCATTACCTCGAGGGACTGCTCGATCTGATCGGCCGTGACGTCGAGATGGGTCACGGCGCGTACCGCACGCTTGCCACCCGGAAGGAGGTGGACGCCCCGCTCGAAGCACCGGTCCACGAACTCGCCCCCGGCCATGGCCTCCACGTCGAAGCGCACGATGTTGGTCTCTACCTGCGTGGGTTCCACCGAGATACCCTCGATCGAGGCGAGGCCATCGGCGAGCGAACGGGCGTTGCGGTGGTCTTCAGCCAGGCGCTCCCGGTGGTGCTCGAGCGCATGCAGCGCGCCGGCAGCGACGATCCCGGCTTGCCTGAACCCCCCACCGAAGACCTGTTTGAAACGCCGGGCTCGTTCCACGAACGCGGCGCTTCCTGCCAGAGCCGAGCCGATCGGAGCACCGAGGCCCTTGGAAAAACACACACTCACGCTGTCGAACGGCGCCGCGTAATCGGCCTCCGGCGTACCGGACGCGACCGAAGCGTGCCACAGCCGGGCTCCGTCGAGGTGCGTGCTCAACCCATGGGCCCGGCCGGCCTCCGCCGCCTCGACCAGGCAATCGAGCGGCCACACCGACCCCCCACCCACATTGTGCGTGTTCTCGGCGCACAGCAGCCGCTGCGGGGGCATCGTCCGGTGTAGCACGAACGAGTGGCGCACGTTCACCGCCGCGTTCACGTCCGCGGCCGTGAAGATCCCCCGCTTCCCCATCAACGGACGCACGGTGAGGCCCGATAGGGCGGAGGGTGCCCCACCCTCCAATCGCACGAGGTGGGCGTTCACGTCCATGAGCACTTCGTCGCCGTGCTCTGTGTGTGCCCTCAACGCCACCTGGTTGGTCATGGTCCCGCTCACCATGTAGACCGCAGCCTCTTTGCCGAGGATCTCGGCGACGCGCGCCTCGAGTGCATTGACCGTGGGGTCGTCGCCGTAGAGATCGTCGCCCACTTCGGCTCGGGCCATGGCCTCGCGCATGGCCGCCGTGGGCCTGGTGACCGTGTCGCTGCGCAGGTCGATCATGAGGGCTCCCTCAGTCATACTTCAAGCTTCTCGCTGATCGCCTTCACACGCCTCTGAATCGTCAGCGAGGATCTGCGATCCGCCGAGCATAGTACTCGCCAAAGCGCAGTCGCGCTTTGGGCAGCGTCCCTCGCCTCACTCTCCTCTGAGGGCTGTCGCGGGATGAATACGAGTGGCTCTCCGGGCCGGCACGTACGCGGCAATCATTACGACGGCGCACAGCACAACAGACACGATCGAGTACGTAGCTACGTCGAAATCCGGCACGCCGTAGAAGAGCTCCGAGATCAGGCGAGTGCCCAGCAAGGAGAGGAGCGTGCCGAACACCAACCCCCAACCTGCGACCGAGGTTGCCCCCCGGAGCACCAACCGCCGCACCTCTCTCGGTTGGGCACCGAGCGCCATGCGAAGTCCAAACTCGCGGGTCCGGCGGCCGACGCTGAAGGCGGTGACTCCATAGATTCCCGTGACCGCGAGGATCAGGCCGACCAGCGAGAACACGAGCATCACGAGACTGTTGAAGCGCGCTCGACTGGTCCCCTGGCGAAGGATGTCGGCCCCCACCGAGGCACGGAAGACCGTGGCAATCGGAGATACCTCCGCCACCGCCTGGCGAAGCAACGGCACGAGGCTGGACGGCTCGACCGCTGCGCGCACCGTATAGACCATCACGGACAAATACGCGCCGTCGTTCTGGGCCTGCGGGTAGAAGAGCATGGGGTTCGGTTCCTTGCCGAGCTCCTTACCGCGCACGTCGTCGACGATACCCACGATCTCGGTCCAGGGCCGGAGCGTCCCTCCGTACGGACCACGCTTGAGGCGCTTTCCGAGCGCGGAGCCCCCGGGCCAGTACTTCCGCTCGAACGCGCGGTTCACCATCGAAACGTACATTCCGTCGGCCCGGTCAGCGTCATTGAACGCGCGCCCTCCCACGACCGGAATACCCATGGACGGGTACGACGCCGTGCTCGCGTACTTCGACCTCATGCATGCCGATTCCATGGAGATCTTCACCCGGCTTGGACCCCAGGATCTCCAGCGTAAGTGCCCGACACCGGGCGGGAGCGAGTTGCGCACCTGGAAGTGGTTGCGCGCCATGCCGGAACACGAGATCCATCACCGCGGGCAAATCTACGCAATGCTGGGGATACTGGACGTGGACGTCCCGCCCCTCTATGGGCTTACCGAGCGCGAAGTCTTCGCCAACAGCGAGCAGACGGACTAGGTGCGGGTCACCCCTTGCGACCAGATCCGGGTCGCGGCGATCATGCCATCTGGCTCACCACACTGATCCTACGAAGAAACCAGGAGCGCCCAATGCACCGCTCGATCTTGCTCGCCCTCACGCTCGTTCCCGCCGGCGCGGCTGCTCAGACCTCCGGGGTGGAGGTGGCACGGGCTTACCGTGAGGCGCACGGTCCGGCGATCATCCGAGACTTCGCCGATCTCCTTGCCATCCCGAACAACGCCAGCGACTCGGTGGGAATCCGTCGGAACGCGGAGTACATCCGCGCGGAGTTGGAACGGCGTGGCGTGACCGCGGAGTTGCTCGAGCTTCCGGGGGCGCCGCCCATCGTGTACGGAGAGCTGCTTGTGCCCGGAGCAACACGCACGCTCGGGATCTACATCCACTACGACGGGCAGCCCGTGGACGAGCGGCGGTGGACCCACGGCGCGTGGGAACCGACCCTCTACACCCGGCTCATCCAGGAGGGTGGCCGGGAGCGCGCCCTCCCAGAGGACGGAGAGGCGATCGACCCCGAGTGGGTGATCTATGCCCGGTCCGCCGGTGACGACAAGGCGCCGCTCGGCGCTCTACTTCCGGTGCTCGCTGCCTTCCAGGAAGGTGGCGTGACGCCCACCTCGAACTTGATCTTCTTCTTCGAAGGAGAGGAAGAGGCGGGATCGCTCCGCCTGGGTCAGTACCTGGACCGGTACCGCGACCGGCTGGCCTCAATCGACATCTGGTTGTTTTTCGACGGCCCCGTGCACCAGAGCGGCCGTCCCCTCCTCACCTTCGGTGTGCGCGGTGTGACCGAAATGGAGGTCGTGGTCTACGGCCCCTCGCGCTCCCTGCACAGCGGCCACTACGGCAACTGGTCTCCGGTGCCCGGACAGATGCTGGCTCACCTCCTTGCAAGCATGAAGGACGAGGACGGCACCGTACTCGTCGATGGATTCTACGACACGGTGGAGCCGATCGGGCCCGCCGAGCGGGAAGCGTTAGCCAACCTCCCTCCATGGGACGAAGAGCTGAAGCACGAGCTTGGCCTGGCCCGCACCGAAGGTGAGCCGCAGTCCTTGGCCGAGCGCCTCCTCCTCCCTTCCCTGACCGTGCGCGGTCTGGAGAGCGGCAACGTGGGCGCCCGGGCTCGGAACGTGATCCCGGCGACGGCGACAGCCTCACTCGGGATCCGGCTGGTGAAAGGCAACGAGCCGGAGCACATGCGCAATCTGGTAGAGGCCCACATCCGCGCCCAGGGTTACCACGTGGTGAGGGAAGATCCCGACATGGAGACCCGGCGACGCTATCCCAAGATCGCCAAGGTGACACACGGAGATGGTTACCGCGCGGCCCGGACCGACATGAACCTGCCCATCTCGCGGCAACTGGTGACGGCCATTCGGGAGGCGGCGGGTGAGCGAGGCCTGGTGGTGGTTCCGGCTATGGGTGGGTCGCTTCCGCTTTACCTATTCACCGAGGGCATGAACAAGCCGGCCGTGGTCGTGCCCATCGCCAACCATGACGACAACCAGCACGCCCCCGACGAGAACCTACGGATTCGCAACCTCTGGTACGGTATCGACCTCTACGCCGCGCTGCTGACCATGCCGCCGCCGAGCGCGATGCAGTGAGGCGAGGCTACAGGGAGGCCGATGGTAGCAAGCCCATGAGGCGAGCTCTCCGCCCGGGCAACCCCTACGGTGGTAGAATGGATCAGCACATTCGGACCCGCCGCACACCACTCGAGCGTCGAGGGCACGAGTTCGTGAACACACAGATACCGCGATTGGCCTGCACCCTCATCACGACAACGCTGGCCGGATGCGCGCTCGACGCCAACCCCGCCGTCACGTGGACGGAACGCGACAGCGCCGGAGTCACGATCGTCGAAAGCGTCGTGGATCCCGATGCCTCACATGCTGGATGGTCGGTAGCGGACCAACCCTCACTCTCGATAGGCACGCTGGCGGGCAGCCCCGAGTACCAGTTCTTCCGGATCGCCGGAGCGCACCGTTTGGTGGACGGCCGGATAGCGGTGGTCAACAGCGGGAGCCAAGAAGTGCGCGTCTACAGTGGAGACGGCCAGTTTCTTCACGGGTTCGGAACCGATGGAGACGGACCTGGCGAGTTCAGGCGGCCCTGGCTTGCGGGCACCTACGGGACGGATTCCCTGGTGATCCATGACCTCGACCTGCGTCGCGTTTCCATCCTACACGTTGACGACGGCTTCGCCCGATCGTTCGCGGTGCAGGACGGCGGCGGTTACCCCATCCCCAAGGGCGTCTTGGCCGATGGCAGCATAGTCTATGGCGGGGGTGCGTCGTTCAGTTCAGATACCGGGTTTCCCACTGGCCTCCATCGTGCCAAGTCGCTCTACGCCAGCGTATCGAGGGACGGCGAAGCCGCGACCCTTTTCGGTGAGTTCCCGGCTCTGGAGATGTATGCCCAAGTCAACGGCGGCAACTTCATGGCGCGCACGATCCCGTTCGGCCGCAACACGGTGGCGTCGGCTGCAGGCGACCGGCTCTACATCGGCTTCGCAGACACCTACGACGTGCGTGCTTATGACGGCAATGGGGGACTGCTCAGAATCTTCAGGCTCTCTGCACGGCTGCGGCCGGTGACGAATGCCGCATTGCAGGACTACATCGACGAGCAGGTTGAAGAGGACGCCAG
>JADFRS010000114.1 GCA_022561145.1 Gemmatimonadota bacterium | reverse complement strand
ATCCGGTGGCCGAGAAGCCACCGTACGGTGTGGCCGGGTGGACCGAGGACAGCCGCGCCTTGCTCGTCTACGACAAGTACGACGTGTGGCTGCTCGGGCTCGAGGGATCCGCGGAGAAGCTGACGGACGGCGCCGCCAATCAGATCGTGCACCGTTACGTGAGCGTCGACCCCGACGATGACGCCATCGACCTGAGCCGGGACGTCTACCTGAGCCTACGCGGGGAGTGGACGCTGAATCACGGATTCGCCCGTCTCCGGGGCGGCCGGGCGGAGCGGCTCGTCTACCAGGACGACGACGTGAGTCGCTTGATCAAGGCCGACGACGCCGATGTGTTCGCCTACGTCGCCCAGGACTTCGACGACCCGCCGGACTACTTCGTGAGCGACCGATCCTTCCGCTCGCCGAAACAGGTCACGGCCGTCAATCCCTTCCACGACGACTACGCCTGGGGGCACAGCGAGCTGGTCCCGTACACGAACCATAGGGGGCGGAAGCTCCACGGAGCCCTCTTCTACCCGGCCGACTACGATCCGTCGATGAGCTACCCGATGATCACGTACATCTACGAGATCCGGTCGCAGTCGGCGAAGCAGTACGCGGTGCCGTCGGAGCGGAGCTATTACAACTGGGCGGTGTGGACCGCCCAGGGGTACTTCGTCTGGCAGCCCGACATCGTCTTCGACACCCGGGATCCCGGAATCTCTTCGACGCGGACCATGGAGGCCTCCATCGAGGCCGTGGTGGCCCACGACGTCGGGGTCGACCCCGAGCGCATCGGCCTCATCGGCCACTCCTGGGGCGGATACCAGGCGGCGTTCGCGGCCACCAATACAGACGTGTTCGCAGCCGTCGTGGCCGGCGCGGCCCTCACCAACCTCGTGAGCATGTACGGCTCTATTTTCTGGTCGGCCAGCGCGGCCGAGACCGGGCACTTCGAGGTGGGGCAGGAGCGGATGGAGGTCCCCTACTGGGAGGACCTCGACGCCTACGTCCGCAACTCCGCCGTCTACAACATCGAGACGCTCGACACGCCGCTACTGGTCGAAGTGGCGGACGCCGACCGCAACGTCGATTGGCGTCAGGGCATCGAGTACTTCAACGTCGCCCGCCGGGCCGGAAAGCCGTTGGTCCTGCTTGCCTACCACGACGAGGGGCACGGTCTCCGGAAGAAGCCCAATCAGATCGACTACCACCGGCGCATCCTCCAGTGGTTCGGGCACCACCTCAAGGGGGAGGAGGCGCCGGACTGGATCAAGGCGCCGGTGCCGTACCTGGATCAGAGGAAGGAGCGGTGATGAACTCGCTCATACGTATGAAGTGAAACGATTTATACGTATACGAGTTCGAGCTCGACGACGCGGTGTGGTTGCTCTCCGACGTGTTCTTGGACTCGCATTGCTTACGACTCCGTGAAGAGGGCGACGAGGACGAGGGACTTGTCTCACAATCGATGACCCGCGGAAACTCGCGAAACCCCAGACTACCTCACGAGCACTCTGTGTATATGCCGCGGCGGGCTTTCAATTCCTGGGGCGTGGGTTCGAGTCCCTGGCGGGGCACTGGCCGGAAGTCCACTAACGACAGGGGCTTGAGGCTTTTTCGCCAAGAGAGGCTGCTGTGGGCTTGGGTCATGCATTGGGTCAGGATTGGCACCGTCCCGGTGTCTGTCGGGTGCCGTTTCTTGCCCATTCGGCGCACCGGTTCTCATCTTGGGGTGATCGCCAGAGGGATGGTCGTACAGTCTACGAGGTGACGACATGAAGATCTCGCGTCGAGACATGCTCAAGATCAGCGCGGGGACAGGGGCCGCCCTGCTGCTGAGTGAGCTTCCGGCCTTCGCCCAGGACCAACCGCTACTCATGCGTTCCATCCCGTCCTCGGGACAGGAGATTCCCGCCCTGGGGCTCGGTAGCGCGCGCACGTTCAATGTGGGCCCGTCGGGTGAGGAGCGGGCTCCCTTGAAGGAGGTGCTGCGACTCTTCCAAGAAATGGGGGGTCGCTTCTTCGATACAGCTCCGACGTACGGGACCTCGGAGAGGATAGCCGGCCAGCTGGTTCAGGAACTCGGAATCCAGAACGACCTCTTCTTCGCCACCAAGATCTCGACGGGTGGAGGGCGGGAAGCCGGGATTGCTCAGCAGGAAGCGTCGCTCCAGAGCTGGGGGCGCGACACCATCGACCTGAACCAGGTGCACAACTTGCGGGATGTCGATACCCACCTGAGGACGATCCGACAGGCGAAGGAGGAGGGTCGAACCCGGTACGTGGGCGTGACCACCTCCTTCGCGCGACAGTACCAGAGGATGGAGCAAGTGCTCCGGATCGAGGAACTCGACTTCGTCCAGCTCAACTACTCGCTCGGGGAGCGTGAAGCCGCCGAGCGTCTCCTTCCGCTGGCGCAGGACCGAGGGCTCGGGGTGGTGGTGAACGAGCCGTACAACGTCGGCCGACTTTTCGGCGCGGTGCGTGGCCGAGAGCTTCCGGACTGGGCGGCCGAGTTCGATTGCCGAAGCTGGGGGCAGTTCTTCCTCAAGTACATCCTGGCGCATCCGGCGGTGACGGTCATCATTCCGGCCACCTCGGATCCGGAGCACCTCGTCGACAACATGGGCGCCGGCGTGGGGCGGTTGCCCGACGAGCGGACCCGGACGCGCATGGAAGAGCTGTTCGACGGGTTGACTTGACGGGAATGGCGGCAGGCAGCGTCTCCGCGAGCGGTCCGAACGCAGAGGGGCCGTCCTCTCCGAAAGCCTCGTCCGCCGTGCGGCTCTTGACTTTCTGACCTTCGGCTGCGGACCGTGGGCTCAATTATCCAGGGGAGACGGAGTCTTCGCTTTCCACACCTATCGGCTAGACTGCGAGATTACAGGTGAGCATTACCTCGCCACCATGAAACAAGGAGGTGTTTATGGAGTCGCAAGGGCCTCTTGAGGACGGCCTTGCCTGGTTACGGAAGCAGAAGGTAAACGTCCGAACCGCGGGCATTGGGTTGCTGTTGTTGCTGGGCGTCGTTGGGGTCTGGAGTTCGGTGTTTACGGTGGGTGCTGAGGAGGTCGGCGTCGTGCTCACCTTCGGCAAGTACACTCGCCAGACGCAACCTGGGCTGCACGTAAAATGGCCCAGGCCGTTCCAGACCGTGATGATGGTGGCGGTTCAGCGGCAACTCAAGGCGGAGTTTGGCTTCCGCACCACCAGTGCCGGCGTGCGGACCCAGTATGCGGCGGGTGCGTTCGCCGGGGAGTCGCTGATGCTCACCGGCGATTTGAACGTGGCCGTAGTGTCATGGACGACGCAGTTCCGGATCAGCGATCCCTACAAGTATCTGTTCAAGGTCAGAAATCTCTTCGACCCTGAGGCGGTATCCGGCACCGATACGTTTCACGACATGAACGAGGCGGTAATGCGGGCCGTCATCGGAGACCGGAGCGTCAATGAGGTTCTGACGATTGGCCGGGCGGAAATCGCCTCGGAGGTGGAACGGCGCCTGCAGGAACTCTGCGATCAATACGAGACGGGCATAAAGATCGAGCAGATCGTCTTGCAAGATGTGGATCCGCCCGATCAGGTCCGGCCGGCGTTCAATGAGGTGAACCAGGCCCAGCAGGAAAAGGAGCGGATGATCAACGAGGCGAGGGCCGAATACAACAGGGTTATTCCTCGCGCTCGCGGCGAGGCACAGCAGACGATCACGCAGGCCGACGGGTACGCCACGGATCGTGTGAACCGCGCGAGAGGTGACGCCGAGCTGTTCAAGTCGCTGCTGGCGGCGTATCGACGTTCGCCCGAGGTCACTCGCAGGCGCATCTATCTCGAGACGATGCAGGCCGTTTACCCCAAAGTGCGGCAAAAAATCATACTGGACGCGGCTCTGCAAGGAGTCCTGCCGCTGCTGCAGCTGACCACTGAGAGGAAGCCATGAAAAAGTTACTCATCGTGGTCATCGGCTTTGTCGTGCTGGTCGCTGTGTTGGGCGCCGGCGGGTTGTTCTACATCGTCGATGAAACCCAGCAGGTGCTGATCTTGCAGTTCGGACAGCCGAAAGGCGAGCCGGACACCACGGCGGGACTCAAGTTCAAGATCCCGTTCATTCAGAAGGCCCATTACTTCGACAAACGCTTCCTGGAATGGGACGGCGACCCGAATGAGGTGCCGACGCGAGACAAGCGATTCATCCACGTCGACACCTATGCCCGTTGGCGGATCACCGATCCGCTCAAGTACTACCAGCGATTACAGACGGAACTGGGGGCCCAGTCGCGGCTCGACGACATCCTCGATGGCGAGACACGCAACGTGATTGCCAGCCACGATCTGATCGAGGTTGTGCGGAGCAGCAACCGTGAGTTCGCCGTTTCTCCCGAAGTGGTCGCCGGCGGGTCCGCGCCCGACACCACCGAAACCATCGAGCAGGGAAGAGAGAAGCTGGCCCTGGAGGTGTTGCGGAAAGCTCAGGCGCGCACGGAGGATCTGGGAATCGAGATCCTCGACTTTCGCTTCAAGCGGCTCAACTACGTCGCAGAGGTGCGCGTCGAAGTCTATGCCCGGATGATCTCCGAGCGGCAGCGGATCGCCGAACAGTTTCGTTCAGAGGGTGCCGGCGAGGCGGCGCGGATCAGCGGCGAAAGGGACCGGGACCTCCAGCAGATCACCTCTGAGGCCTATCGCGTGGCTCAGGTGGTCAAGGGCGAGGCCGACGCCGAGGCGGCTGACATCTTTGCCGAAGCATACAACCGTGATCCAGAGTTCTACCGGTTCCTCAAGACGATGGAGGTCCTGAGAGCAACCTTGGACTCGACTACCGTGCTCGTTTTGAGCACTGACAGCGATTTCCTACGTTATCTCGGCCGGTCGAGGTAGCGCCATCCAAGCCGCAGTTGGTTCCCCAGACGGGAGGGCCCGCATGCAACCCTTCGTCTGGGGAGCGTCCGCCCCATGCACGAGGCGGCAGCGCGGCCGCCGGAGGGTATTGTCAACTTGAGCCGGGTCCTCGCAGACTCTGTTGATGAAAACGGCCATACGCCATGGCTGATGATCTCAGGCGGAAACCGATCAGAGGAAGGAGTCGTGATGAGCTGATTGTCATCTATTGATCGAGGCCGTGGGGAGTACCCGCGGGTCGGGACCGCTCCGGGACCTGGTTGAAGAGGGCCTCGTGACTCCCCGCAGATCGGGGGCAGGCGACCCACCGCCCTCCGCGCCGGTCGCACCTCTCGCCGACATCCTTTGCGAGCTCGATGAGGATCGTGCGGACCGCTGACCTACACTGATCGATGATATACGTAGACACTTCGGTCGCCCTCGCACACCTCCTGGCCGAAGACCATCGCCCACCTGCCGACCTCTGGGCACAGGAATTGGTTACGAGTCGCCTACTGGAGTACGAAGTCTGGGGCCGTATCCACGCTCGCGACCTGACTCGATCTCATGGGGATTTGGCTCGGCTACTTCTCGCCCGACTCTCGTTCGTCGAGATGGACTCGACGGTCCTTTCGCGGGCGGCTCCAGCCTTTTGCTCAGCCTGTGCGGACGCTGGATACGGTGCACCTGGCCACGGCGGCATTCCTGAGAGAACGGGGGCATGACGTGCACCTGGCCTCGTACGATTCCCGGATGCTTCAGGTCGCCGAGGCCATGGGGATACCGCCGTTTGCCATGCGGCTCTGATCGAGACGGAAGCCACGCTCGAGCTTGCGTACCATAGGTAACCCAGGTATCGTGTCCTCATGACTGAAACGCGTGACAAACTCATACCCGGCACCCTCAACCTTCTCATCCTCAAATCGCTGACGTGGGGTCCGCTTCACGGATATGCGATCAGCAAGTGGGTCCTGGAGCGCACGGATGAGGTGCTCCACGTCGAGGAGGGTGTGCTGTACCCCGCGCTTCACCGTCTGGAGAAAGACGGGTGTCTCGAGGCCGAGTGGGGAAGAAACGACACCGGTCGCCGTGCCAAGTTCTACTCGCTGACTCCTGCCGGAATCAGACGTCTCGACACGGAGACGGCCCGGTGGAGGAGGTCGGCCAGGGCGGTCGACATCGTCGTCAACCTGAAGGACGCGTAGGACCGTGTCCCTGATGCCGGGTTTCAAGCGCCTCTTTCGTCGGTCCGACGGCGACATCCTCCGCGACATCGACGACGAGCTCCAGTGCCATCTTGCGATGAAGGCACGCGACCTGGAGGAGCAGCATCTGACGGAAGCCGATGCCCGGGACGAGGCGCTCAGCCGTTTCGGGGATCTGGCGGAGATCCGAAACCAGTGCCTGGTCCTCCAATCCTCGGTCTCGAGGCGGCGGTCCCGGCGAAGCGTCCTCGACAGCTCCCTACAAGATTTACGCGTGGCGCTTCGGGGTCTACGCCGCAGTCCGGGATTCACCGCCGTGGCGGTGTTCACGTTGGCGCTGGGCATTGGCGGCACCACCGCGATTTTCAGCATTCTCAACTCGGTTCTTCTGCGCCCGCTCCCTTACCTTGCGCCCGAACGCCTGGTCCAGATGGTCGAAAGGAATCCGGAACGTGCTGCGGAAAGGGGACGGCCGACAGCCGATGTGCCGGTATCGGCGCACAACTACCGGGACTACCGAGAGCTGAACACGGTTTTCGAGGACATGGGCTGGGCCGATGGGGCCAGCAATGTGAACCTCACAGGCGGGGACCGCCCGCAACGGATCGTGGCGGTGAGCACCTCGGCATCTCTGTTTTCCACCCTGGGTGTAGAGCCCTTACTCGGGCGTACGTGGCTTCCGTCCGAGGACGGTTTCGCCTTCGAGGGTCCCCGGGTGGCGATCCTCTCCCATGGCCTTTGGGTCAGAGAATTCGGTGCTGACCCCGCGGTCCTGGGACGCACGATCACGGTGGACGAGTGGCCCCACACGGTCGTCGGCATCATGCCGCCTCACTTCGACATTCCACCTTTGGAGTTATTAGGCGCTCTCTACACCATGCTGAGTGGTGCGGATCTCTACGTGCCACTCTCGTACAACGCGTTCGGCCTCCGCCGCAGAGCCCGGCAATTCCTGGTCATCGCCCGCCTCAGGGAGGGAGTCGACGTGGAGCGGGCCGAAGAGGAGATGAACGCCCTGTCGGTGGGAATCAACGAGGCCAATTCCGATGTGAACGAAGGATGGAGCGTTCGTCTGATTCCCCTGGGAGATCTTCTTACGCGTTCGTTGGGCCCCCAGATCGCACTGGTCATGGCCGCAGTGGGGCTCGTGCTGCTCATCGGTTGTGCCAACGTTGCCAACCTGCTCTTGGCCCGTGGGGCGGCGCGAAGCCCTGAGATCGCGATCCGTGCGGCTCTGGGAGGAGGTCGCTCCCGGATCGTCCGACAGCTCCTCACGGAGAGCCTGGTTCTGGCTACCGTTGCGGGCGGCATCGGACTGCTTTTGGCCTACTCTGGCACCCGGGTCTTGGTCAGCCTGATCCCGGCGGGCATTCCCCGGGCGGATGCGGCCAACATCGATGGTACGGTGCTCATCTTCGCCATGCTGGTGAGCCTAGGGACCGGTGTGGTATTCGGGATCGTGCCCGCGCTGAAGGCCTCGCGCGCGGACCTGGCCACTGCGATGAGAGGCGGGGAGCGCCGGGGCATGGGGACCCGGACGCGGGGGGGCATGTCTCACCTCCTGGTTACGGGCGAGGTGGCACTGGCGTTGGTTCTCTTGGTGGGGGCCGGACTGCTCACCCGCAACTTCGCTCGATTGGCCGGCGCCGACCTGGGGTTCGAGCCCGAGAACCTGATCAAGGTATCCGTGGATCTGGGCAGACCCAACGCCTACAACAGCAAGTACTACACCTGCGACCTGGACGGCAGCAGGCCCCTTCTCTGGAATCGCTGTCCCCCGAATCGTGACGCGATGGCGCGGTTCTACGACCAGGTTGTCGAGCGGGTGATGCGCGTTCCCGGCGTCCGATCGGCGGCTATTACCGATCTCGCACCGCTCGTCGACGTGAGAGGGTATTACCCGCTGCGTATTCCGGGAACCACGGATCCGATGGCTCCTTCCGGAGACGGATCTGGAGGCGATGTGGGTGAGAGCGAACCCGAGGTCCTCCTCGGGAACACCGATGGGAGGGTCGTAGGTCTCGGATTCTTTAAGACCATGGGCATGCGGATCGTTTCCGGACGCGACTTCCAAGCCGGAGATCCCCCTGGTGGCCTGCCTGGGTGGTCGGGAGTCGCCGTGGTCAACGAGAGACTCGCGGCCCGAGCCTGGCCCGGGGAAATCGCTCTGGGCAAGCGTGTCTCGTTCTACGGTGGCGGGCAGTGGATGACCGTAATCGGAGTCGTCGAGGACGGGCAGCAACACACCCTGAGCGATCGGGTGAAATTCAACGACGAAGGAATCGAGAGCCGGGTGTATCAACTTGGACACGCAGCCAACATGGACCTGATGGTCCGTACGGCGAGCGATCCGAACGCCTTCATCGAGTCGATTCGGGAGGCGGTACTGGAACTCGATCCGGGACTGCCCACGGGTGCGATCGCGACCGCTGAGGAGCTCGCGGGGAACTCGAATGCGGCGCCTCGTTTCTACGCTCTGGTGGTGGGGGTCTTCGCGGGCTTCGCCCTGCTACTCACGGCGGTGGGGCTGTATGGCCTGGTGTCCTTCACGGTCGGGCGGCGCACGAAGGAAATCGGATTGCGGATGGCGCTGGGTGCCCACCAGGGCGACATCAGAACGATGGCCATGGGGCACTCCGGGAAGTCTGTGGGCCTCGGCATCGCTCTCGGCGTTGCCGGAGCGCTCGCAATGGCCGATGTGCTGGAAACCTTTCTGTACGAAATGGACGCCATCGATCCGCTAACCTACGTGGTTGTAGCTCTCGTCCTGGCTGTGGTGGCGGCTGGCGCCAGCTACGTGCCCGCCTCTCGGGCAAGCCGAATGAACCCCACTGAAGCTCTCCGCTACGACTAGTTGCCGGGACGGCGGCGAGGACACCAGTACTGGACCGGCGCGGCGGGCGAGGGCCGGAGGGCCGTGGAGACGCTGCTGGATCTGTACTTCTAGCTCACGGCCTTGCCTCCTACGGCCCGCATGGTTCCTGGTTTTTCACAGCTCGCATCCCCGCTCGCTCAAGCAGAGCGCGCACATCTTCGCGACAATTGAACTCCCTGAGGACCACATCGGCTCGCAGCCAACTCAGCGCCGAGACAGCCTTCGGAATCACGTAGCGCATCATTTCGACGGCTTGTTCGTCCGCGCCGGCATGGGCCAGGAGAGGGACCAGGTCGAAGTCGTAAATCAGCACTGGGCTGTCGGGGTCCGGCCGCGAATCTCGCTGCCAGGACAGCAATACATCGGCGGCGGCGGCTCGGCCCGCCTCGGGGCCGAACAGCGCGATGTAGACATCCAGCCTCGAAGCGCGCTTGTTAAGCACGCGGGCCAGTCGCTCCCCGACCGCCCTCGCCTGGTCGAACTCCTCGCGAATGAGCCGAATCATGAACTCGATCTCGAGATTCTCGTTGTAGTCCGGCGCGAACGATTCCATGTCGGCTAGGATGATCAGAGCTTCGTCAAACATGCCCGCGCTCAACAGTCCGCCGGCCAGGTTGTTGCCGATGATCCGCGAGCGAGGGTCCAACTCGAAGGCCCGGCGATACAGGCGCAACCCCTCGTCCAGGTCGTTCGAGCTCATCACGATGCTGGCAAACCACTGGTAGACGGTCGCAAAGGACGGGTTGATGGCAATAGCACGCTCGAAGAGCCGGGTGGATTCCTCCAGATCATTGGTCCCACTGAGCCACATCAAGGCCGCCATGGCCTCGACACTTTCCGGGTCGATCTCGAGCGCCCGCTCCGCCGCCCTTCTGGTCTTGAGCAGGTAGGGACCTTCAGCCTCGAACAAATAGGAGGGCATGACGGCATAGGTCATTGCCAACCCGGCGTGGGCCTTGGCGAACTCCGGGTCGATCTGCACGGAGGCCAGGAAGAGTCGCTCGGATTCGCGCAAGCTTGCGGCCTCGCGCAGGTGCCACTGCTGGATTCCCTTCAGGTATAACTCGTAGGCCTCCAGGCTGGTCGTGCCGGTGAGGTTTCCCACCGATGCATTCCCCAGATTCAGGGTCGTACGCATGGCCGCTGCGATCGCCGCAGCGATCTCGTCCTGGATGGCCCAAATGTCCGTCAGCTCACGATCGAAGGTGGCCGACCAAAGATGAAACCCGTCTTCGACCTTGATCAGCTGGGCCGTGACCCGGACCCGGTTACCGACCTTGCGGACGCTGCCCTCCAGCACATTGCTGACCTTCAACAACTTTCCGATCTCGGCGATGTCTTGGTTCTGTCCCTTGAACTGGAAGGTCGAGGTGCGGGCGGCCACCTTGAGCTCCGGGATCTTGGCCAGGGCGTTGAGAATCTCCTCGGAGACACCGTCGGAGAAATACTCATTGCCGGGATCATCGCTCATGTTGACGAAGGCCAATACGGCGATGGATCGATCTGAAACCGCTTCAGATTCGAGCGCCGATTCTACGGCCAACTGCGGATCGCCGGTCCATACGAACCGCTCGAGCATCACGAAACCGACCCCCAACACCACGAGCGCAATGGTGATCACATCCAGCCGCCTGCCGGTGCCGGTGTGGCTCGTGATCGAGCGACTGCGATCGACATCGCGCTCGAGCTTCACACCCTCGGGCGTGATCTCGTAGACCCAGGCGAAAATCAGCGCGATCGGGAATCCGATCATCAGCAACGTAATCAGCGCCTTCAACACCCAATCGGGCGCGCCAAAGGTGGGCAATACCACTGAAGCGACTTCGGTCACCAGCCATGCGACCACCGCAGCGGCCGCCGCCACCCGAAAGACGTTGCGTCGCTTCAATTCGGCGAACAGACTCACGGTGCTTCCTCGTCATGGGCCGTGCGATCGGCCTCAACTCTCGCTTCGTGCTCGGCCGGCCAGGTCTGGAGTTTCGGGTTGCCCATCGGTCCGTGACAGACGTGGTCGGCGGCAACAAAGCATATGCTACGCACGTGAGGTTCGCCAATCACCGCTTCCAGAATCGGCATGGCCTATGGTACTCGGGTCCGGGATGGTAGGATGCAGGAAACCTGGATTCGGAGTCCGACATGACCGGCCGTACCAACCACCTTCCAGACGCCCTGTACACGTACATGGTCGAGCATTCGGTCCGGGAATCAGACGTTCTGCGGCGGCTCAGGGCGGAGACCGCGACGCTGGAGAGCTCCAACATGCAGATCGGGCCTGAGCAGGGGCAGTTCATGGCCCTGCTGGTCGAGCTCATCGGTGCCGAAAACGCTCTCGAGATCGGAACGTTCACGGGGTACAGCACCTTGGTGGTTGCCGCGGCGCTGCCCGAGCACGGGCGTCTCGTGGCGTGTGACATCAGTGAGGAATGGACCTCGATCGCTCGGCGCTACTGGGAAGAGGCGGGGGTCGACCACAAGATCGACCTGCGGCTGGCTCCGGCCAGCGAGACTCTGGACGCACTCCTGGCCGAGGTAGGGGAGGGCCACTTCGATTTCGCCTTCATCGACGCGGACAAGGAAGGGTACGACGCCTACTACGAGAGTGCGCTCAGGCTCGTGCGCACGGGTGGACTCATCGCCATCGACAACACGTTGTGGGAGGGCAAGGTGGTCGATCCTTCGGTGACGGATGCGGACACCCAGGCGATCCGCCGTTTGAACAGCAAGCTGGCCACCGACGACCGGATCTCGCTGAGCTTGCTGCCCATCGGGGACGGGTTGTCGCTCGCCAGGGTCCGGTAGCCTGCAGGACGTTGCCCTGTCGCCCCGATTCGTACATGTTTTCGGCATGAATTGCGCGCCCGACATCCAATCCCTGCATGCCCACGGAGCCACCTGCACCTGTAGGTGTTGGTGTCGATGTAAGGCGTGGACCTGGGTGTGTTGATGCCCTGAGCCCAAGAGCTCAAGACGTTTCCGAGCCGCCCCGGTCAGCCGATCCGGGCGGCTTTTTTGCGTCCCACGCCGCTCGGTCTGACCTTCATTCCAGCCGAGAGATACGCATGGTCAGCCCTGTTCTTCCGCAGATCCACATACTCTACGAGAACCCCGCTTGGGTCCCGCCCCTTCAGGAGGCACTCGAGAACCAGGGGTTCCAGGTCCGTCTCGTCCACGTCAACGAGGGAAGCATCAATCCGTCGCAGGCTCCCCCGGACGGCATCTGGATCAATCGCATCAGCCCGTCCTCCCACACCCGGGGCAATGTCCACACGGTGGAGCTGGCCCGGCAGCTCTTGTACTGGCTGGAGTCGCACGGCCGACGAGTCGTCAACGGGCTGTGTGCCTTCGAGCTAGAGATGAGCAAGCTCCGGCAGGATCTCGTCCTGAGGAGGCACGGGATCACCACCCCCCGCACCATCCTGGCCGTAGGCAG
>JADFRS010000113.1 GCA_022561145.1 Gemmatimonadota bacterium | reverse complement strand
AACATGGCTGGCCTCCTTGGGTTGGGTGCCGCAGGCTCTTGAGCAAGCTCAGCGTAACACCTCGCTCGAGTGAGGTCAGCCCTTCGCCTTATAAGATCAGAATCGCGAGACGTTACGTGGTGGCCACACTCCTGGGGAGGAGAAAAAATCATGGCTGAAAGCGTGTACAAAGTGATCGAGCTAGTAGGAACCTCTACTGAGTCGTGGGAGAAGGCTGCGGCAGCAGCCGTCCAACATGCTTCCCGGTCGCTGCGGGACCTGCGTGTGGCGGAGGTCTCAGACCTGGACATGCAGCTCAGGGACGGCGTCGTTCAGAGCTACCGCGCAAAGGTCAAAGTCTCCTTCAAATACGAAGCCGGCGACTAAGAATGCTCCACCACCTTGTATGACGACGACTAGGTAGTTTCCTTCGTGGCACGGGGGCGGACCCCTGTCCGGGAAGGCGGGGGCGCAGTAGCCAATCGCTTGCGCAGCCGTTGGTGCCGCTGTAGGCGTACAGATCAGCAAGCCGTTAACGGCCCTCTAAGCCACGCGGACGCTCCGGCCTACCCAGGATACCGAACAAAGCCCGAAGACGACCAGAACGCGTTTGCAAGCGTCTGAAGGGGTCCTGCTTGCGCCTACCGTCCCGCTCTCGGATGTTGACCTCGGTCTGATCCTGGAGTCCGCCCATGTCCGATCCCGTCACCCGCCTGAACGCAGCCCTCGAAGGCCGCTACACCATCGAGCGCGAGATCGGTGAGGGCGGCATGGCTACGGTCTACCTAGCCGACGACCCTCGCGATGAACGGAAAGTCGCGCTAAAGGTCCTCAAACGTGAGGAAAACCGGTGAGTACGGACGACGGCGGCGTTTGGGATCGTGCCCAGAAAGCCCTGGACGAGAGCTCGTCGCACATGGCCGAGCGGAGCGCCCTCAGGGCGCGACTCACGGCGTACATCGCTGAGCGGAGCGCCTGCGAGGCTAAGGGCACAGTCCCTCGCGGCGTTCGGAGACGGGGGGAGCGGCTCCTCGAGGAAGTCTCCGCTCTTGAGGAGCGCTTAGACCCGGTCGCCGATCGGATAGCAGAAGGAGACGCAGCCGTCCTCGTGGACGATGGAGCCACAAAAGCAACCGCCCCCACACGCCGCCGTGACACGGTGGGGGGAGAGGCTAAGCCTCCGCCTCCGCCACCTCCTTCGCCTCGAGTAACGCGTCCTCCGAGCCGAGGGCGTGGGGGTTGAGAAGGCGCTCGAAGTCCCGGCGAGGTCTGAGTAGCATCCACTCAGGAGGGCATCTATGTCGGGCAAGGCGGTGCGGGAGACACTCGGGTTCTTGGCGGTGGTCGCCGTGGCGACTCATTCATCGCTGGCCTCCGCTCAGTGAGTGCAATCTCGGTGCGCGATCAATCGTCCCGACCTCGACAATCTCCTCGCATCAGCCCCACCCAGCCATCGCCCAACCTCAGCATCACCCACGGCTTGAGCGCATGGGCATACCACTGCTGTCGCGGTAGACATCAGGCTCGCGCGCTTCGCTTGCGGTCGGCGTCTTAGCCGCGCAGCAGAATCGCAAAGGTGCGGGACCTACGAATGAGGGATTGGAGCGTCATGACCACGAGTAGGATTGAGCTCGAGGCCGTGAAGGCCGCAGCCTTGGCCAAAGGCTTTGACTGGGCCGACTCCCAGCAATGGTATGAGGGCCACCTCGAAGCCGGGATCATAGTCGCCCCGACGGACCAAGCTCCAGGCTCGGACCCGATGCGCACGGGGCCCGCTCGTGTGCGCCGCGAACTGACCGTCCACGTAGATTCCCAGGAGTACGCGGTCGGGAAGGACCAGATCTTCGGGGTGCTGTTCGCGCGCGTTGATGTCTGACTCCGGCAACCGCATTAAGAGCGAGGCCAGGGCCTGGACGGCCGGGCGTATGCTGGTGCAAGCCCGTCAACGTCTGGAGGAGGCGCAACGCTTGTGCGAGTACTGGCAGCACGGTGGTGACGGTGGCTACCTCCTTCGACTCCTGGCCTTTGAAATCCTACTCAAAGCACTCCACTTGGTGACTGTTGGCCCGCCCAAGAGAAGCCACTCATATGTTGAGTTGATGGGTGCGTTGCCGCTTGAATATCGAAATCGGATTTGGTCTTCCGCTGCTGTCGCGCCCGGCGTTCCTCATGATGCGGCGCTCCATAACAAAGAACATCTCCTCAAGACGTTCTCCAAGAACTTCGTGGATCTCCGGTACCCATACGACAAGTACACGGGTGATTCACCAGAGGAGTATCACGCCAAGGGAGCAAGATGGATAGCGGCTGGTGCTCCAACGGAGGAAGCGGACTTCACGTATTATCCCAGTGAGTTGGGCGGGCTGACTCAGGCGATTCAGCAGGAGGTTGAGATGTGGTTGAGCGATCAAGATGCCTGACTCCGGCAACCGCATCCGTGAGCGCCCAGCTCGAGGCTCTGCTGGATAGCGGGAGGGGGGATGGGCGTGCGAATTAGAGATCCCCTGTCGGGCTCTCCGGACATCCCAGTCTAGGGATGTAGCGCCTTAGTAGGGGTGTCAGAAGGCGAAGCGATGTATATTTAGGGGTATGGACCCTCTGTTAGAACGCAATTCCCCGTGCTCCCAGGCGGGATCCAGGCTGAACTGCCTGCCGGAGCGCGCAGGCTTCACGCTGATCGAGCTGTTGATCGTGACAGTGATCATCGGACTCCTTGCGGGCATGGCCATCCCGCAGTTTGACGAGGTACGCACGAAAGCCTTCAACGCGACGGTGCTGTCGGACATCCGGACCACTATCACGGAGATCGAGCGCTACGCGATCACCAAGTACAGCTTCCCGAGTGACGAGGACGCTCTGTTTGCCGAGGGCCTAAGTCTCTCGCCGGGAGTGTCCTTCACGAGGTTCACGGTGACCGACGCGGGTGAGCCGGCGATCGCCCAAGTTCACGTGCACATCGAGCATGCTGGGTCCCCGAACTACTATCACTTCAAGCACCCCGATAACCAACCTCCCACGCTCCGCTGGAAGTAATCGGAGACGATCAGTTCGTATCGAGTAGAATTTCCTCGGCGTCCCATCCCCCCGTCGCTTCGAACTGGGCTACGCAGAGCACTTGGTGCCGCGTCCGGCGCGACCCGTTTGCGAGTTCAAGAGTCCCACGGATCTCGTACTCCCCACCCTGGAGGTACTCCGCTTGGAGAGGCCCTATGATGAAGGCACGCTGCGAAGCGAACCGGGACTCAATGGCTGCCCGACACTGGTCGGTCGCTTCCTGAGGAGAGTGAAGGGCCTCTTCCGCCGGATCGGGACCAACGTCACTCGTTACGGTCTGCCAGATTCTTATCGCCACGAGCGCGACGACAAGAATCACCGCCTTGTCCACGAAATTCTTGGGACTCCTGGTCCATCTGTTACCGTTGCTCACGGGCTTCCCGGGCGGTCGGAGCCCCGGCAATAGGGGCAAAGCCGGCGGTCGTCTCTATAGGTGGTCTCGCGGGCCTGACAGGATGTTAACGTCAAGGAATCTCATCTGGGTTGGAGGGCTGGCCCGGTAACCTGCCAGAGTGGAGGGGCAGGTGCAAGCTGGCCGTCTCCGCCACTACTAGGACACTCTCCAGGTGGTAGTGGCCTGCCCCCCGGTGAGGTACCACGTCCTATGTTGAACCTGCGGCGACTGGCGGTCCCTGGAGCTGGCGCATCCTACGGAACCAAGGTGATGGCTTCAACGCCTCCGAAGCGGCAGGGAGCCCGTCGCAGGCGCTATGGGGTCGAGCAGAATCTGGCCCGTGCCTGACTCCGGCAACCGCATTCGTGAGCGTGATTAATCGAGCAGATGGCTGAAGTTAGCCACGGACCGAACGGACGGGAGGTTGCATAGTGGCCCGAATAATGATCGTCGAAGATGATCATACCGATCACCTACTCTTGTACTCCATCTTCGCGGGATCTGGGCACGAGATCCACATGGCCCGTGACGGCGAGCATGCCCTCAAGACTTACTTGAGGATGGATATCCAAGTCGTCGTCACGGATCTTCACATGCCCAACGTCGATGGGCTGGAGTTGATCGAGGCATTACTGGCCATGTATCCTGAGGCGTCGATAATCGCTGTCTCTGGGAAGGGGCCGACCCTACTTGCTCAGGCGGCGAACCTGGGCGCTGTTGCGACGTTCAGCAAACCGGTCGCCCCTGACGAACTCCTCGAAGCGGTCGAGAAGGCACTTTCCAGCAGATGAGACAGGGTCTCGAACGGAAGAGCGTTCCCATCCGGTTTGCAGTAATCCTCGTTCGCAACTAGCCTGGGACATAGTATGGACCCACCAGCCGCTGTCCCCCCCCCAGCGGCGCGATGAGGCTATTGGGTTGACGGATGACCCACCGCGACTGGACGGACCCGAGGGATGGGCGCCATTGGGTGTTGTGGCTCGAGCGGGTGGAGAACCGCAAGGTGCTGGATTTCGCGTCGGAGCAGGATAGCTGCCAGGTCGAGGTCAGGTCTGACACGCCGCTCGGTGACATGACCGACGCCGAGCTCGAGGTGCTGCTGGATCGGGGAAGGGGGTAGGGCAATCGTTGAAGACGCCAGGCCCTAGTGATTGGGAGGCCGTGAAATCACCCCTTTTCGGGTGGCAGGAGGACGTCGATCGTGAGTTCGCGGGACAGAGCGACCGAGCTGTGGCTATCGTTGGCGTTTCCCTGTTGGACGCACACCTCAAGTCGGTTCTGAGTGGGTTCTTTGCTGACGAATCAGTGACTGGCAGGTTGCTCGCTCCGTCTCAAGGATTGGGCACCTACTCGGCTAGAGCAGATATAGCCCTCTGCCTTTGTTTGATCACTCAGACTGAACATCGTAACCTGCGTCTCCTCAACCGCATTCGGAACGTGTTTGCCCACCAGCTAGGGGATTGAACCGCGCCGGGATTGCCGGAGACCCCAACCCTTGAGAGGATGGGGTCATGAGAAGAACAGGACAGTACTCCCAGGAGGTGCGGGAGCGAGCCGGTCGGCTGGTTTTGGAGCATACGCCACAGCACACGTCGCAGTGGGCGGCGATCTGCTCAATCTCGGAGAAGATCGGGTGTACGGCAGAGACGCCACGGAAGTGGGTGCGCAGGGCTGAGCGGGACTCAGGCCGACGGCCAGGGCTCACGACAGACGAGCGCGAGCGACTCAAGGCTCTGGAGCGTGAGAACCGCGAACTGAAGCGTGCGAATGAGATCCTGCGCAAGGCGTCGGCGTATTTCGCACAGGCGGAGCTCGACCGCCGACCGCGCTGATGGTGGCGTTCATCGACGATCACAGGGCTGAGTACGGAGTCGAGCCGATCTGCCGGGTGTTGCCGATCGCTCCGTCGACCTACTACGAACAGAAGGCCGTGGAAGCGGACCCTACGCGGCGGTCTGTGCGGGCCCAACGCGATGCCTGGCTCAGCGTCGAGATACGACGAGTGTTCGGTGACAACTTCGGGGTCTACGGCGCGGTAAAGGTGTGGAAGCAGCTGAACCGTGAGGGGATCAGGGTCGCGCGGTGCACGGTGGCTCGGCTGATGCGAGAGATGGGCCTAGCCGGTGTGGTACGCGGCAGGGGCTTCGCGGTGACGACGATCGCCGATGACGACGCTGTACGTCCGCTGGATCTCGTGGATCGCGACTTTCAGGCGCGCCGGTCGAATGAGCTGTGGGTATCGCATCTGACCTACGTGGCGACCTGGCGAGGCTTCGTATACGTGGTGCTGGTCATCGATGCGGTCGCGCGCCGGATCGTTGGTTGGAGGGTCTCCAGTTCACTCAGGAGCGACTTGGCACTCGACGCGCTGGAGGCAAGCGATCTCGGAGCGTCAGGAGGACAACGAGGAGCGCCTCGTCCATCACAGCGACCGCGGCGTGCAGCCTGGGTTCAAGGGGTCGTCGCAACAGTACTGTGTTGAGGGGTTCTTGCACCCCCCGATTTCACGGGACAAAATTGGGGGGACCGACAGGTTCCAAACAGAGCGGTGTACTTGTTGTCTCCCAACCTGAGGGAGTCAGAAGCGACCGAAGGTCGTGGAAGGCAGGAGATACCGGAGCGTTGGTGCCTCAGCGCAAGGTGGAGGTCTGGTTCGCGCGGGGGTGACTCACACGATAGACTGGGCTTGAGGACTGAAGTCACATCGGCCCAGTACGGGATGCTCCGGTGGTCGGGAGCCCTCGCCATGTGACTTTTGGGCCGGGCTCCTGTCTGACGTGTCGTGCGACCCGTCAATCAGGCCGTTAGCTAGAAAGGAGCCAGACCGATGCAGGACATTCTCAATCAGATGCTCGAAACCGCTTTGACCTATTTGCCGAACCTGGCAGCCGCGACGGCCATTCTCGTCGGCGGCTGGCTGGTCGCCCGCATTTTGGCTGCGGTCGTTCGCAGGGTCCTGAATCGTACCGAGCTGGACAACCGCCTGGCGGCCTGGATCGGGGGAGAACGTGGAGAGGCACTCCCGATCGAGAACATGTTCGGGAAGGCAGTCTTCTATCTCGTCATGCTCTTCGTCCTGGTCGCGTTCTTTCAGGCGCTGAACCTGGACCTCATCACCGAGCCGCTGAACGCGCTGCTGACGCAGCTCTCCGAGTTCGCGCCGCGGGTCCTCGGTGCGGCAGGTCTCCTGATCCTGGCATGGGTGGTCGCCACCGCACTCCGTCGCATCGTGTCCGGAGCCATGTCGGCCGCGAACCTCGACGAGAGGTTGGGCGAGAGAACGCTCGAGGAAGGCAGCAGCCTACCCCTCAGCCGTACTCTCGCGGACGCCGTGTATTGGCTGGTTTTTCTCCTCTTCCTTCCGGCGGTTCTGGGCGCGCTGGCCATCGAGGGGCTCCTCGCGCCCGTACAGGGGCTCACAGATCAAGTTCTGTCTTTCCTGCCCAATCTCCTGGCCGCTGGCCTGATCTTCGCCATCGGTTGGCTCGTCGCCCGTCTGGTGCAGCGCATCGTCACGAACCTGCTCGCCGCCGCAGGGGCGGACTCGCTGCCCGAGCGACTCGGTATCGAGGTCATGGGGACCCGGAAGGTCTCGAACCTCGTCGGACTCGTGCTCTACGTCCTGATTCTGATCCCGGTCGTGATCTCGTCTCTCAACGCGCTTCAGCTCGACGCGATCACGAACCCGGCGAGCGCCATGCTGGCCAGCATCTTGAGCACGCTTCCAGGCCTGTTTGCGGCGGTTCTGGTGCTCCTCATCGCTTACGTAGCAGGCAAGCTCGTGAGCGGGCTCGTCACGAATGTGCTGGCCAGTGCTGGATTCGACGGCGTTTTGGCAAAGCTCGGTTTCAAGGGCGCGGACCGGCCGGGCGGACGTTCGCTCTCGGAGATCGCCGGCTCGCTGACGCTGGTGGCCATCATGGTCTTGGCTGCCGTCGAAGCGGCCAACATGATCGGCTTCGTGTCTTTGAACGAGGTTCTGAGGGGTTTAATCGAGTTCGGCGGCCAGGTGCTGCTTGGCCTCCTGATCTTCGGGATCGGCCTTTGGCTCGCCGGCCTGGCGGCCACGACTGTAAGGGACAGCGGCGTCGGGCAGGCCGATACACTCGCGATCGCGTCGCGGGTCTCGATCCTGGTGCTTGCCGGCGCAATGGCTCTCAGGCAGATGGGGCTGGGCGAGCGGATCATCGAGCTCGCGTTCGGTCTCTCGCTCGGCGCCGTCGCAGTCTCAGTCGCGCTGGCTTTCGGGCTCGGCAGCCGGGACATCGCCGCTGAACAAGTGCGACGCTGGCGGGACGGCGCTCGGGGCTGAGGACCCATGACGTGCCAATGCCCTTCAATCCCGACGGACGGTGGCAAGGATGGGACGATGATCCGAGCCCACGTCTCTTCCCAGCTCCGCCCCGATGACAATCCAGTCGTCGTCTACCAGAATGTGGTCGATGCGAGCCCGGATCCATCCGTTCAAGCGCGTGCCTCCCAGTCCGTGCCCCAACAGCGAGAACGAGTTTTGCCAATCGGACCACACCTCTCTGTAGATCGTACTCTCGGCCGGGGTGTTGAAGTCGCCCACCACCAGGCTCGGACCGACGAACTGGCCTACCCAGCCGCGTGCGGCCCGAAGCTCGATTGCACGCAGAGCCGACTTCTCGCTCATCCGGTCGATCCCACGTTCGAGGTCGCCCTCACGCATCAGGGTGAGTCCAGCCCGGGGGGTCTCGAGGTGGAGGTTGGTCAGGTAGACCTCCTCCCCCTCGATGTCCAGAACGTACGTCATCACGAGGGCCGAGCCCCCTGCCAGTCGGAAGCTCTCTCGCTCCATCTGCCGCACCTCGAGGATCTCGAAGCGGCTGACGAGGCAGAGGTCGTTTCGCACGTCCGTATGGAAGTCGGATAGGAACGAAACGGCCTCCCGAAACGCCCCCCGGCACTCCTGAAAGGCCGCGAGATCGGTGTCCCATTCCAGCATGAGTGTCATCGGCCCTTTAGTGATCGACTCGCCGCCGGCGACGTTGAAGCTCGCCACCCGGAGATCTCCGGCCGGGTCTTCCGACCGGAGCAGATCGCGCCAACCCGTCCGAAGCCCCACCACCGGCCCGAGCAGCAAGACTCCGATGACCGCGAGGGGTACGGTGATGGCCCGATCCCGGCGCAACGCCAAAGGCACCAATCCCATCAAAGGAACCAGCAGGACCCACCGAGGGCCAAACAGCAGGGTGGTCGCCGGCCACCAGAGATCACTCCACAGCCAGATCATCGCTAGCGCCAAGAGCGTCACGCCCGAGTAGACCGCCGTGCCCCACCAGAGGCCACGATCTATCGTGGACCGGCTCGCCGGCCTTCGGAGATTCGCGGTCCAACGAACCAGTCGGTGCCGCCTCGTCGGGTCCACCGGGGACCTACAGACCGGGCAGCGCGCCGAACCCCAAAAACGCCGCCCACGCCCCAGACGGACGCGGTGTCCCTGAGCGCAGGGGACGACGACGTCGCGCGGTTTTGCGTTAGCTGCCATGTGGCCCCTCGATCCGGGCGGTCTACTCCAATTGACTCGGGTAGCACGGTTGGCGCCACCACCTGATATGCCGGGGGAAGAGCAGCGTGCCGGTCGCCACCCTCGAGTCCGAGGTGGGAACTGAACGCCGCGGACGGGTAGCCTGCTCGCTGATGCCCACCTAATCTGGGGCGGGGTCGGCCCGCGTGGGTCGGCCGCTTCGAGATACACAGGAGTCGTTTCATGAAGCCCGGCCGCATTATTGCCTTCGTAACCCTGGCAATGACCGCGCTCCCACTGGGCGCGCAAGATTCTTCGGATCCGTTTGCCGCCATGCGCGCCCGCGAAATCGGGCCCGCTGGCATGAGCGGTCGCGTAGCGGATGTCGAGGTCGTGCTCAGCGACCCCAACATCATCTACGTGGGCTCGTCCACGGGTGGACTCTTCAAATCCGACGATGGCGGGATCGCCTGGAACCCCGTGTTCGACGAGCAAGACGTGCTGGGCATCGGCGCGATCGCGCTCTTCCAGCCCAATCCAGACATCGTGTGGGTCGGTACGGGCGAGGGGAATCCCCGCAACAGCGCCGGCGTCGGGCGGGGCCTCTTCAAGTCGATCGATGGCGGCCGCTCGTGGCGGTCGATGGGGCTCGAGCGGTCGGAGCGCATCCACCGGATCCTGACGCACCCGACGGACCCGGACATCGTGTACGTCGGCGTCATGGGACCCGCGTGGTCGGACGGTCAGGAACGCGGGCTGTACCGTACGCGCGACGGCGGCCGCACCTGGGATCGCGTGCTGTGGCAGAACGAGCGTACCGGCATCGCGGATCTGGTCATGGACCCGTCGAACCCGGACAAGCTCTTCGCGGCGATGTGGGAGTTCAGGCGCACTCCTTGGGACCTCAAGTCGGGTGGCCCTGGCTCAGGGCTCTTCGTGACCTACAACGGCGGAGACTCCTGGAGGCAGCTGTCTGCCGACGACGGGCTCCCCGAGGGTGAGTTAGGGCGGATCGGCATAGCGATCTCGCGGTCGAACCCGGATGTGGTCTACGCGATCATCGAGGCGACCCGGTCCGAGCTCGTACGATCGGCGGACGGGGGACGCACGTGGAGCACGATCGATGACGGGCCCAGGGTGAACCCGCGCCCCTTCTACTACGCGGATCTGCGCATCGACCCGAGGAACGAGAACCGGCTGTACCGGTTGCAGTCTTCGATCGAGGTAAGTGAGGACCAGGGACGCAACTGGAGGACGCTGGTGTCCAGCCAGATCGTGCACGGGGACGTGCATGAACTGTGGATCGATCCGGCAGATCCGCGTCGCATGATACTCGGTGAGGACGGCGGTATCGCGCTCAGCTACGACCGCGGAGACAGCTGGCGCTTCGTAGAGAACCTCGCCGTGGGTCAGTTCTACCACGTCACCGTCGACGATGCGGTGCCGTTCAACATCTATGGAGGCCTCCAGGACAACGGTTCCTGGTACGGTCCGAGCACGGTATGGGAGAACAAGGGCATCCTGAACGCCCACTGGCGGCGCGTAGGCAGCGGTGACGGCTTCAGCGTGATGCCCGATCGTGGAGACCCCGACAACTTCGGGTACTCGATGTCCCAGGGCGGGAACCTGCAGCACTTCAACAAGAATACCGGCGCGCGACGTGGCATTCGGCCGGTGCACGCCGACGGTACCGCGCTCCGCTTCAACTGGAACGCAGGCCTCACATGGGACCCGTTCGACCTGAGAACCATCTTCCTGGGAAGCCAATTCCTTCACACCAGCAGCGATCAGGGTCGGAGCTGGCAGATCATTTCGCCCGATCTGACCACGGATGACCCACTCAAGCAGCGGGCGGAGGTGAGCGGTGGGCTCACCATCGATGCATCGGGCGCGGAGATGCACACCACGATCATCTCGATCGGTCCGAGCACGCTCGAGCGAGGCCTGATCTGGGTCGGCACCGACGACGGTAACGTTCAGATCACGCGAGACGGTGGAGAGAACTGGCAAAACGTGCGGGACAACATCGTGGGACTCCCGCACGGCATCTGGATCCCGGACGTGCAACCATCCAAGCACGAGCCGGGTCGCGCATACGTGGTGGCAGAGGACCACCGGCGCGGGGACTGGACACCGCACGTGTATGTGACCGAGGACTACGGGGCGACGTGGACGTCACTGAGCTCACCCGCTATAGCCGGCTTCGTGCACGCCATCGAGGAGGATCCGGAGAACCCGAACCTACTCTTCCTGGGCACCGAGTTCGGGCTGCGCGTGAGCTTCGACCGAGGGCAAAGCTGGGAGAAATACACTTCGGGCGTGCCCGCCGTCCCCATTCGCGACCTGGTCGTGCATCCGCGCGACGCCGACCTGGTGCTGGGGACGCACGGCCGAGCGCTGATCGTGCTGGACGACATTCGGCCGCTGCGTGAGTTGGCGGAGGACCCCTCGATCCGTGGCGCCACGGTGCACGTGTTCGGCCCGCCGCCGGCGTATGACCTGAGCATCGCGGACGCTATCGGCTACCGCTCCACCGGGCACGCCATGCAGCAGGCGGAGACTCGGGCGAACGGCGCGATCCTCACGTTTTGGACCGCCGAGGGTGGAGATGCCGATGTGGCGATCAGCAACGACGAGGGGATGCTCGTCTACTCGCGCTCCCTATCAGCAACCGCTGGGGCGAACCGCCTCGTATGGGACCTGCGTCCGGGAGGAGACTCGGACGAGGCGGTATTTCCACGCCAGATGTCGGTTTTCCCGGGCACGTATCAGGTCGCTGTGACCGTCGGAGACCTGACCTCCGTGACCGGTCTCATAGTGATGGGCGACCCGCGGAACCCAGTCAGCACGGCCGACCTGGTCGCGAAGCGAAACGCGTTGCTCGATATGTCGGCGATCAGCCAACGAGAGGACGACGCGCGTCAGGAGCTCACGCGTCTACTGAGCGCCGTCGAGACCGTGCTCGAGACGCTCGAAGAGGACGCCGACGCGCTGCGCGAGCAGGGTGAAACGCTGCAAGGCGAGCTCCAGGCGCTGAACGAGAGGCTCTTTACCGGTCCCGAGTGTCAGGGTCGGTGCGGTGGGGACGTCGTGGCCGACTTGATCGGCCGGCCGATGGGACGCATCACGGGTGAGACGGGTGGGCCCTCTCCGAACACCATCCACATGATGAACCAGGCCAGCGCAGCCGCGGACACCATCGAAAACGAGCTCGCGGCGATCTCGGACGGACCCGTCGCCGCCTACAAGGCAGCGCTACAGGCGGCGGGTTACACACCGTTCGGAGGTAACTGAAGTCGATGATCGGTAAAGCGCTGCTCTGGGCTTCCACGAACCCTCTGCTCGCGGAACGGCTCCCGCAATACGCCTTCGTACGACGTGCGACCCGGCGCTTCCTGGCAGGTGAGACGCTGGACGAAGCGCTGAACGAGGCGGCCCGACTCGCCGACAGTTCGATCACTGGCACGGCGACGCTGCTCGGCGAGGACGTCGAGACCGAAGAAGAAGCCGACGCGGTCCT
>JADFRS010000112.1 GCA_022561145.1 Gemmatimonadota bacterium | reverse complement strand
GTCCAGGTCCCCATCACCATCCAAGTCGTAGAGCTGCGCGCTCCGTGTGGGCTCGATCTCCGGTCCGACCGGCCACGCCGGTGTAAACCGCCCCTTACCGTCGTTCAGATACACCCAGTTCTCCGCCATGTCGTTCGCGACCACGACGTCTACGTCCCCGTCTCCGTCCAGATCGCCGGCCGGGACGGCGTAGGTGGTGGCGCTCAGCGATCCCAGTTGGTACGACACGGTGAAGCGCCCCGCCCCGTTGTTCAGATAGACCTCGTTGGGCTGGGGCCAGTGCCGACCGTGTGCGACGAGTGCGTCCATGTCGCCATCACCGTCTACGTCGGCGAACGTCAGCCCGGCACTCAGGTGCAGTTCTGTGCCAAGAACGTGCCGATTCGTCCACCGGAAGGTCCGCTCTTGCGCCGCGAGGACGCTTGGGAAAGCCAACACAAGAAGCCAGACATGGTTCATACGACTCTCCTAGCGATTTCTACCTTCCGACTGTGAACTTCAACCATGACGCTCGACTAGCGAGCGACCTCGTGACTCAATGCCCATCCCCTCAACTCGTCCAACACCGAGTACGCGGTCCAGTCGAAAAGCAGGGGCGTGATGGTGATCCTGTCACGCATGAAGGCCTCCGTGTCACTCTCGTCGGGAAACTCGGTCTCAAACCCGATTCTCGGACGGAAACGTCTGTCCCCTCCCCTCTCCGGCAACTCCTCGAAACCCAATCGCAGATAGCTTCCCCCATCTTGGCGATGGTCACTTCGGCGATTTCCGCTTCGGAAGCTTTGGGAATGTTGATCGAGTATACGATGCCGGACACTGCCGGACGTTTCCTCAGCTCTTCGACAAACCGGGCGACGAACCGGGCCGAGTAGTCGAAGTCTGCGCTGCGCCCGCCAAGCGATGCCGCCACCGCCGGCAGGCCGAATAACGCACCCATCATCGCCGCTCCCACCGTTCCAGACATGTGAGCTACGGTGCCTACGGTGGCACCACGTTTGATTCCGCTCACCACGAGGTCGAACCCGCCGTCCGGGGATAGCTCGTGAAAAGCTTGGAGATCGAGCAGATGCTGTACATGGTGGTCGGCGTCGCGGGCCGCTTGCTCTCCAGGCGTAGAGGCCCTGGCTCCGGCGGCGCCCACCGGAGCGACTTCGCGCGGATCGTTGGCTCAGTTCTTGTCGTCATTGAAGTCGTTATACCAGTGCGAGCCGTCACAGAACGGCTTGTTTTTCGATCCACCGCACCGGCAGAGCGTGACATGCTCCGTTGAAGCACCCTCTCCGGGAGGTGTGTCGAGAAGCTGCGGTCCACCTGTGACCACATAGGGGCCGTTCGGGGAGACGAAGATCGCCGCAGGGCCTTCCCGGTCGCGGTGCTCCACGGCATCGACCGTGTAGCTGAGGGCTCCTGACGGGCATTTCCGGATCGTCTCGATGACCTCCTCCGCACGCGCCCCTTGCGGATCGATCCAGGGCTCCTGCTTCAGGCGGAACACCGAGGCGAGTCCATCGGTGCAACGCCCAGCATGAGCGCAAATACCCCGGTTGTCGTGAATGGTGATCGTTTCAGCCTTGTAGTCTTCTCGCTTGTCCGGTACACGGCCCTCGAGTTTGGCAGAGGAGAATCCAATCTTTGCATGCGTCCCATCGCAGAACGGCTTGTTGGCCGATCCGCCGCAGCGACACAGCGCCACGGCAACACCGGCCTCGATGGCTCCCTTCTGGTTGGAGAAGTGCTGGAGGTTCTTCACCAGGTAGGGCCCGTCGGGTGTCGGCTCGATGCTGGGTCTGTCGTGTGAGCTCATGGAGGTTCTCTCTCGGATCGGGTCGCTCGCGAGGAGCCATCTAATCTGCGATTCGGCTCCGCCTTCAAGATGAGGACCGCGGGCGAAGCGCGCGAGCCAGATGCCTACTGCGACTGCAGCAATCGCTTGTCAGACGTCACCGGACGGCTGACGGGCTAAGGCGCGCTTAACGGGGAACTGTGAGTCTCCCTACCCAGGGCAGCCATTCCTGCGGCCGTTCGTGGCGGTGTACTCCAGCGTAATCTACGTTACCAGCAGAGGGCGTGCGCGCGCCGGAACGTCGAGACGAGGTAGCGACATGGAAAGTCTGCGGGGCCGTCTGCTGATCTCCAGCGGTGGCTTGTTCGATCCGAACTTCCGCCACACGGTGGTGCTGGTCTTGGAGCACAATACGGACGGGACACTGGGCGTGGTCTTGAACCGAGCCCTCGACGTCACGGTCGAAGAGAGCGTTCCGGCCCTGAGCGATTTGGTGCCGGCCGGAGAACTGCTCTTCCAGGGCGGTCCAGTCCAACCGGCCAGCCCGGTGCTCCTCGCCGAGTTTACCCATCCCGAGTTGGTCGATGTCCCGGTGTTCGGGTCAGTGGGCTTCCTCGTGGGCGAGGTCTCGGCGGACATCAAGCCGAGCATTCTCAGGGCGCGGGTGTTTGCGGGCCATTCGGGGTGGGCGCCGGGCCAGCTCGACGCCGAGATGACCGCTGACGCTTGGATCATCGAGCCGGCGCGCGAGGACGACGTGTTCACCGATGCGCCCGCCTCGCTTTGGCGTCGGGTGCTTGAGCGGAAGGGGCCGGAATATCGGCAATTGTCCCGGATGCCGTACGACCCATCGATGAACTGACCGTCGTCAACCCACGCTGCCTACCGATTCCGCCCAACGACTTTGCGATTCTGATCTTATAAGGCGAAGGGCTGACCTCACTCGAGCGGGGCGTTACGCTGTGCTTGCTCAAGAGCCTGCGGCACCCAACCCGAGGAGGCCAGCCATGTTTGTCGCAGGAATCGACGCTCACGCAACGTATTCGGTGATCGCCATCGTAAGCAACACGGGTCAGCGGGAGCAGGCGGTGCTCCTGCGCAACCGGGCGAGACTCGTACGCGAACGCACCCGCATGGTGAACCGCATCCACGCCCAGCTCCACAACGTCGGGCTTCATCTGGAACGTGGACGTTTGCTCACCCAGGATGGACGCGGCTGGGTGCGAACCGAGGCGTGGCCCCTGCTCGGTGAAGAACGGCGTCTGTTCATCGACATGCAGTGGGCCCTCATCGACCAGCTCGAGCCGATGATCCGGACCCTGGATCGCAGGGTCGAGCGCATGGGCCGCGAGATCCCGGCCGTGGCCCTGCTCGAGACCGTCCCGGGCATCGGTCCGTACCGGGCACTGCTCATCGCGACCGAGGCCATGCCCATCGAGCGATTCCGTACCCCGGGTCACCTGGTCAGCTACGCCGGTCTAGCCCCTCGCTCCTCACAGTCCGGCTTGCGGCCGATCCGCCACGGATCGATCCCCGCCGGGGCCAACCGTTGGCTGAGGGGCACCTTCGTTCGGGCCGTCGTGAGCCACATCACTCACGCGCCCGACAGCTGGCTATCGCAGTCCTACGAACAGATCAGACAGCGCCTCGGATGGCAGGTCGCTCGCGTCGCTACCGCCCGCCGGCTCGCCCGCGCTGTGCATGCGATGCTCCGTACGGGTGAGGTCTGGCGAGATGAACCCGTGACTCAAGCAAACTGAGATGACACACCATGATGCACCGTACCACGACAGGGGTGAGCTCCGCGCGCAGCATGTCGCTTCGACGACCCTCAGATTCTGACTGAGCCCCCCGCTCGCATAGCAGATCTTGGGACGTCCCCGCGTCCGGGACGAAGCCCGAATAGATGCCTGAGTTCCTCGTGAGAGGAGACTCGCCTGAGATCGGACGCGACGTTGGTACTGAACGATGATGACGCAGGCCTTGAGCTACAGTCCAGATGACCGAGCCCCCCGTTCGCTACCGCGGACGGGTAAGGGAGGGCTACGCCCTATTGACTTTCTTCGCCTTATAGATGCTGCGCGACCAACATGCCGACCGCAAGCGAAGCGCGCGAGCTTCATGCTACACCGGCAGCAGCAATTCGCTTGTTAGGTCGCGCCGCGTCCGACCTACATGGCGGAGAGCCGCAGTCCGTCCGGCGCACCCTGGGAACCGGAAGATTCCTCTAGGACTTAGACGGGGGATGACGACGATAGGGTAGGTGCGGATCTCACGACCGAGATCCACCGCAGGCCCCTTTTTACGTTCTGAACAGGGTAAACCAGAGCTAACCTTACATTGTTCGAATCCTCACAAATTTCTTCCCAAGATTCTGCACTGAATGCGGTGGGCCCGGTGGCAGCAAGCTGTTCCGAACCTGATGGGCGTGATGGCCGAAGCTCCGCCCCGGCGCTGTGTGAGACTCAGCGTGGATGATGGCGTCCTCGCCCCAGTGGAGCGGGGGGATGTCCTGACCTTGAGCGCTGAATCCGTGGAGTCAGAGTCCGTGACTCCTGGCTAAGCGTTTGAGCATCTGGATCTGGCCGGCGTGATACGTGTCGTGGAGGACGATTCCCGTAATCAGGTCGGCAAACGTCGTCTTCCTCTCTTCCCCGGCGGTTTCATCCAGCCGGGAAGGATCGAACGCGGTGACGGCTTCGACCAGGTGTTCGTGGCATTGCCGCACAAGTCGGCGATCCAGGTCCCACGCTGCCTGGGACTGTTCCTCGGGCGGGCTAGGCCAGTTCGAAGGAGACCGAGGGAACCCACCACGAGGTCCTTCCGTGACTCTGCGCTGCACCGCGTAGTTCCAGTAGGCCACGTGAAGAGCCAACTCCCAGATACTGTGTCGGTCTGGGTATGGCTTCCACGAGGCCACCTCCGGGGAGACGCCTCGAAGGGCGCCCAGAACGGTGGCACCACCATGCCACAGTTTCGCTCCCGCGGGAGGGTGCAGGTGCCTTAGCGCCTCATCGAGTCGTCTGTCCTGCATGATGGGTCCCCGAGTCAGAGGTCCGACCGAATCACGATGCTATGACGCGCTGGCCGGATGCTGACCTTGCCGGCGGGAAGTCCTCCAGGATCTTCTCCACCGCCTCGTCGACATACATCCGGACCTTGTCGGGACGCGGATCGCGATCCAGCGACTTTCTGGCCCACCCTCGGAAGATGACTTCGTCCGTTCGGACATCGATTATGTCCAGAACCAAGGTTCCGCGCAGGTATTCGTTCACGCGGCCCGTGCTCGCGTATCCGAGGCCTCGATAGCCGTAATACGGCGTAAAGTATCGGCGCCCATAATACCGATAGCCAAAGAACCCTCGTCGATAGGAGTACCCCGGGTACCCGTACGGCCCTCCATAGCCGTAGGATCCATAGCCGTAGGATCCATCGACGCTCGACTTCTCATCTGCTATCACCCGGTAGGCGATCCGGAAGTCAGGAGTGTCAGACGTCACCTTGCGATAACCCATCCTGCCAAGTTCGCCCTCAACGGCATCTTGGATATGCCGTTCCAACAATGGGCTGTTCACCGCCGGATCGCCGCCCGCGTCCGGCTCCCGGTCGACCCAGTCGTACGTGCTCAACTGCGTGAACGACACGTCCGGGGCGTAGTCCGTCCGCGCTTGCACGGTGGCGCAGCCCGCTAGGGCAAGGACCGCAAAGGAACTCAGGGTGGCACGAGTGGCATTCATCGCGCGACCTCCTTCCTGTAAGGCTCAGGTGGCCGACCATTGGATAGTCGACGCCACCTTAGTGACCAGTAGCACTCACAGGTTAGTGCGCGTGATCTCCAAGATCTTACAGATGCCTCCAGATGCCCCGGTGTGTGGCGGATCTTCGCGACGTAGCGTTAGTGCGGATCGGTTTGAGTTGCGGGAGGCTCGGGGGTGCGATGGCGCCCCTCTTCACTATTCACATCCGATCCATCGAGACATCGCGCCAAGATCGAGCTCTCAAGCTTCGCGAGAGCTGCTCTGTCCGCTTCGCCCAAGTCCCACCGGTCCCGCGCGGCCGCCCCGATGGCTCGAAGCTGAGCCGCGTAGGCTCCGCAGTCTCGGCACCGAAGGAGGTGGAGCCGGACAAGAGCCCTGTTCAACCATCCGGCGTCGGCCAGCTCCTCGCTGGCTATGAGGCGCGCAACTTCTTTACAGCTCAGCATGTGACTAAGGCTCGATTCCTTTGGCCTCCAGGCATTCCCGCAGGCGATTGCGGACCCGATGCAGAAGGACTCCTAGGTTAGTGCCCGTGACCTCCAGAATCTTACAGATTTCTTGGGTATCCATCCCCTCGATCTCACGCAGGACGAAGGCCATCCGCTGGTTGGTTGGCACCTGGTCGAGACAGCCGTCGATTCCCTGCCGTACCTCGGCATCGTAGACCTCCGCGTCCACCATCCGTGGTGGCCGAGTCCAGCTCCCGGCGTCGTCAAACCGCTGCTCGAAGACTTCCTCGATGTCGTCCATCTCGGTGTCTCGGCTCAGATTCCGCCGCGCTGTGGCGATCTTCTTGTACAGGATTCCGAACAGCCAGGTCCGGACATGGGATCGGCCCTCAAATCGGGGCGCCGTCTCGATGAACGTTACAAACGTGTCCTGCGCGACGTCCTCCGCCAGTTGAGGAGTGAACCCGGCACCGCGGGCGGCGCGAAGGAGTTGAGGGAGATAACGGCGAACGACCTCCTCGAGCGCTTGGGCATCGCGCTCCCTGATCCGCGCCGCGAAGCCGGGATCGTCCAGATTCGTACCCCTCGCTGCGCCAATCGTGGTCGTGCTCGCTCACTCAACGCTCAGCCTCTGCGCAGTGTTTCTGGGCGTCGACGGCCAGAATAGCCCCCCCGGGTGGGGTTTGTCACCGTGATCGTCACGGTACTCGCAATCGGGAGTGTAAGAGATCGAGCCCTCGACGCACTCACTACCAACTACAGGACGAGGCGTCCTGACCCGCGAATACTTTGGACAGGGATGAAGAGGATGATGATGAAGATGATCTTACGCATCGCTCCCGCGGTGGCTCTGTTGGTAGCTACGGTAGGGACGACGACGCTGCACGCGGATACCTTCGACCGTGTCGCCCCGCAGGTGGTAAGTTCTGGCGCGGAGGGAGGCCCGACGGTCCGCGTCACCAACAACTACGGCCGCAACGTGAGGGTGTACGTGGTCGATTCCCACAACCGCCGTCGCCTGCTGGGCAGGGTGGGCCCCTCCGAGTCGAAGGACCTGCAGATTCCCGCGGGCTTGGTCCGGGGAACCGGCACGATCCATCTCAAGGTCTATCCGGACCTGCCATCGCCCAATTTCAGCGCGAACTGGCTCGAGACTGCCGGGATCAAGACCAGCGAGTTTTCGGTACAATCTGATCAAGTCATCGAGCTCATTCTAGAGCCAGACTTGACGCGCTCAGAAGTCGGCATCGTTCCAAGCTAGGGAGCCGACCCGCGCCAGGTCCGAGGCGCGGCAGGCCAGGAATCTGGCGACGTTTCCAGTGGCCCCGGTGAGCTGCCAGCTCATCGGGGCCTTCGCGTTCGTTCTATCGTAGTGCGCCCCGTCCCAGAGGGCGTGGCCCGTGATACCCACTGGCAGAGCGCCACGCGAGCCGCGAAGTTCTACACGGCGAGATAGCCGGCCGCGTTCGCTGGCTTCAGACGTCCGAACGCACACTGGGAGCACCTTTGGAATACCTCGACGCCTTCCTCAGCAGCTACGGCTACTGGGTGTTCTTCGCCGTGGGCTTCGCCGAGTTCGTCGGAGTGCCCATCGTCAGCGTGCCGGTGCTCATCGGGGGAGGGGCGATGGTCGCCACAGGGACCCTCGGCTTTGGGGGGGTGGTGGTGTCCGTCGCGGCCGGCGGCTGGCTCGCCGACCTCGGATGGTACTCGATAGGCCGTCAAAAAGGCGCCTGGTTGATCGACGTGGCCTGCGGGCTTTCGTCGAACCCGATGGCCTGCGTCTTGACGGTAAAGAATCGGCTTTCTCGTATCGGCACTCCATACATCGTACTTGCGAAGATGCTCCCCGGGGCAGGAAACCTCATCGCCGTGGCGGCGGGGCTGGCCGGCTACAGGACCCTTCCCTTCATCCTCGCCGACGCCGCCTCGCTGATCCTATGGGCGATGATCTTTACGGGTACGGGTTGGATCCTTTCTGATCAGGTGAGGCCAGCGATCGCGTGGGCAATGACGTACAACAGGGCGGTCGTGGTGGTCCTGATGTTGATCGTCCTCGCTGCCGCCTGGAGGCTATGGAAAGTGCGCTTCCACCAACAAGCACACCGCCGCATGGGACCGGTGGCACTCGCCTGAGCCGGGCACCTTTAGGGGCGGGGCGGACGCCCGCGCCGGGAAGAGCCGGCGCTGCTTCGCACGCTCTCCCCGACGCATCTGGCGTCCCCGCATTTGCTTTACCCCGCGGTCGCCAGGACCGGGGCGACATCGTGGTGGCGGAGCCAGGTGTAAACCAGGCCGAGGATGCCGCCGTACATCAGGTGGCCAATCAGGCTGGGGAGCATGGCCACAGCGGCGGCGGCATTCCAATTCACGCCGAAGCCCATGCCCATGAAGAGGGGCATGAAGGTGAGGGGTCCAAGGATCCACCAGGCCCCACCGTATACGAGGCCGGACCCCAGGCCGCTGCGAGTCCCGCTCACGAACCGACCGAGTACAAAGGCGAAGCCTGCCCCGATGATTGCGCTGTTCGCCATATGCACAACGAAACCGGCAACGGCCGTGGGTTGGCCGACCATACTTCCGATCATCGGAAGCATGCCCATCATTCCCATCATCGCTCCGAATATCACACCGCCGGCGACGCCACCGTAAATGCCCCACTTGAGTTCTCTCGTGCTCATTTCTAGATCCTCGTCCAGTACGTTCTTGAGGGATCGGAAAACCCAGCCAGACATCAACCGGACTCCGTTACTTGCCAGTGAGTGGGCGAAGGGGACATTTCATTACATGGTGAATCGTAACTCGCAGCAACCGTGCGAAACCTGTGGACACATTCTCACAGTTATGGTGGGTCTTTCCGGCATCTATCGTGTTCTCGACCGTGGCGATCGGTTCGGGGGTGTCCGGGGCACTCTTCTTCAGCCCGTTCTTCATGCTGGTGGTGGGTCTCACACCCGTCCAGGCTGTAGGCGCGGGCCTCCTGACTGAAGTCTTTGGGATGGGTAATGGCCTTCGCTCCTACGTGAGGGCCAAGCTCGTGGACTACGCGACCGCGCGGTGGCTTCTGCTCGGCGCGGTGCCCAGTGTCATCGTGGGGGCGATCGCAGCCGACTTGCTCTCGGATCGACTCTTGAAGGGGATCTTCGGGATCGGGCTGTTGGTTCTCGCGGCGTTTCTGATTCTCGTCCGCTCGCCGGAGGAGTGCGACCCCGGCGACAGAGCGGTGCCGTTGATCGACCGCAAGTCCGAAGAGAAGGGCACGACAGTGGTTCGCGCGCGCGACGGCACGGTCTACGAATACCCCACTTGTTGGAGGCCGCCGGGCGTACTGCTGGCGGCCGTGGGCGGCGCGGTGACCGGAATGATCAGTGCTGGATTACCCGAGATCTCCACCACACAGCTGGTCGTTCGCTGCCGGATTCCTCCGCGCGTCGCGATAGCAACGAGCGTTTTCACCCTCGCCGTCGTGGCGGCGGTAGGTGCCGGGATTCACGCCCTCGCGGCACCACCGGTGTGGCAGGTCGTAGGCTGGAGTATTCCCGGTGTTTTGATCGGGAGTACCATCGGCAGCCGCGTGGGAAAATACCTTCCCGCCAAGGTCATGGAAAAAGGCTTGGGCGTGGTCTTCGGGGGCGTGGGGATTCTCGTATTGGCCCTTGAGTTCATGCTGTAATACGATTGGGGCGGGGAACGGCTGGCTGTCGGGTGGCGCGCACGCCCCTAAAGACATGAGGTGTGCCTGAACTCGCGACTCGCTACGACTTGGGAGTACGTCATGGCTGAGAAATACGACGCTGTCATCATCGGTACGGGCCAAGCCGGGCCCTCCTTGGCCGGGCGGCTCGCCGGCAGCGGGATGAAGACCGCAATCCTCGAACGCAAACTGTTCGGGGGCACTTGCGTGAATGTCGGGTGCATCCCCACCAAGACCTTGGTCGCCAGCGCCCGAGCGGCCCACATGGCGCGCCGCGGGTCGGATTTCGGCGTCATGATTGACGGTGCGATCGAAGTGGACATGAAGAGCGTCAAGGCACGCAAGGACGAGATCGTGCGAGGGTCCAACGAGGGCGTCGAGAATTGGCTCAAGAACATGCCGAACTTGACCGTCTACGAGGGGCACGGTCGCTTCGAGAGCGCGAATTCGATTCGCGTCAACGACGATCTTCTGGAGGCCGAGAAGATCTTCGTCAATGTTGGAACGCGCGCCTTCGTTCCCGATATGCCGGGTCTCGACAGCGTGGACTACCTGACCAACTCCGGGATGATGGAGGTCGATTTTCTCCCGGAGCATCTCATCGTGATCGGCGGGAGCTACATCGGACTGGAGTTCGCGCAGATGTATCGGCGCTTTGGAAGTCGGGTCACGATCGTCGAGACGCTGGACCGGCTCATCTCACGCGACGACGACGATGTATCCGAGGCCGTCAAAGAGATATTGGAAAGCGAGGGCGTCGAGATCCGCCTCAACGCCGAGTGTATCGAAGTCGCGCAGCGCGGTGATCAGGTCGTCGTGGGTATGGAATGTCGCGAGGACCCGAAGGAAGTGGTCGGCTCCCATTTGTTGCTGGCCGTGGGGCGCACCCCCAACACGGACGATCTGGGCCTCGATAAAGCCGGCGTCGAGACGGACGGGCGCGGCTACATCACGGTCGACGACCAACTCCGCAGCAATGTCCCGCACATCTGGGTGATGGGCGACGCGCACGGACGCGGGGCGTTTACGCACACTTCTTATAACGATTACGAGATCATCGCCGCCAACCTGCTCGACAACGATCCCCGGCGGGTCAGCGACCGCATTACGGCGTACGCCCTGTACGTAGACCCGCCGTTGGGCCGCGCTGGACTGACCGAGCGCGAGGTGCGGGCGTCTGGGCGCAAGGCGCTCATCGGGAAGAGGCTGATGACGCGGGTGGGGCGCGCAAAAGAGCGCAGCGAGACCCAAGGATTCATGAAGGTCCTGATCGATGCGGAGACCAGCCGGATCCTGGGCGCCGCGATCTTGGGAATCGGGGGGGACGAAGTGATCCACTCGATACTGGACGTCATGTACGCGGACGCGCCGTACACCGTGATTCAGCGGGCCGTGCACATACATCCCACCGTAACCGAGCTGATCCCCACGATGCTGGGGGAGATCGAACCTCTGGCGTAACGAGCGGTCGGCCGCGGCCGCGGCCGGTCACGCGGTAGAGTCACCAGATAAGGAGCCGAGCCATGTCCGACAGTGTCTACAAGGTCGTCGAGTTGGTGGGCAGCAGCGACAAGTCCTGGGAGGAGGCAGCCAAGAACGCGGTAGAGACCGCTGGCAAGAGCCTCAAGGACCTGAGAGTCGCCGAGATTCGCAAGCTCGATCTGAAAATCGAGAACGGCAAGGTCGTCGCGTACCGCGCCAAAGTAAGTTTGTCCTTCAAGTATGGATTGGGCGGTTGATCAAGACGCTCTAACGGTTGCGGGGGGGTCCATCCCCCGCCGGGTCTCGTGCGGGTGCGCTAGCGCCCGTGTGGGCGAAGCTGATCCCAGTTCAGGGCATTTTACTTCCGCAGGATCTCGAGCGTCCGCTCGAGTGGAATCGCCTCGAGCGTGCCGCGGGCGCTCGTCACCATCGTCGCCTTGAACATGGCGTTGTAGATCGCCTCTTCGATCGCCTCGGCGGTCGCGGCGAACAGCGGCGACATCGAAGGGTTGAGCAGGAACTCGGACGACCAGGACTCCCGATTGGAGCAAACACGGCGAACGTCTGGCGACGTGGAGAACGCGATCACGTAGTCCCCCGAGCTGTTCGAGGCGTAGGACCTCGTGCGCGCTAATCCCATGATCGCTCTCATGGACAGCCGGTCCAAGGTTGCGATGAGTCAGTGGGGCGTCCGTGGCAGCGCAACGCAGCCCGTCTGCTTGCCGGTGCTCGCAAGGGAGTTTCAGTGGAGTATGACCGACGTAACGTGGAGCTAGATGTGAATTCGATGCTTAACAATAGAACGCGCTCAGGCCCTGGCAATCTGGAACACGCTGGACCTCACGACGCGTGCGTTCGAAAAGCGTCCGGGCTTGTCACGTGGCTGTCAGCCGCAGCCCTGCTCGTGCCCGCGAGCCTTACAGCCCAGGCGCTGCCGTTCCACACCGCGACCGCAATTACAACCGGCTTCGAAGAATCCGCCGCGCGCACGTTCTCTTCGTTCTTCGGCCGAGGGGGTCTGCGGCGCGACGGCGTGGGAATCACCGATCCGATGCAACGCGACATCGACGTATTCGTGCAGGCGTTCGGCGTCCTTCCGTACGCGATCACGCCGATGTGGACCACGCGGGTCGTCGTCCCGTTCGTGCGCAAGTCCATGGACTTCACCGCACTTGGCGGTGCGCGAGGGGATTATGCGACCAGCGGGGTCGGCGACGTGCTCGTGGACACCAAGTGGATCTTCTTCAGCAAGAACCAGTTGAAGGGAACCACGCGCTTAGGGATTCAGGGCGGAGTCAAGATTCCCTTGGGCAAGACCAGCGCCATG
>JADFRS010000111.1 GCA_022561145.1 Gemmatimonadota bacterium | reverse complement strand
GGGTCGAGCGCGGGGCTACAGCCCCCACGCGGGGTTGGCCGGCGTGTTGCGATGCGTCCCTACGTGGGATCCGGTGAGACAGGACTTCCGAAGATGGAGCAATCGATCGAGGTCTTTGCGCTGCCGCCGCTACCCGAGGTGTCAGCCGGTGACAACCTGGCACGCCTGATTCTGGACGCCTCGTCGGAGTCCCCTCTCGAGCCGGGAGACGTGCTGGTAGTGGCGCAGAAAGTCGTATCGAAGGCGGAGAACGCGCTCGTCGACCTCGCGACCGTGCGGCCGTCGGCATTCGCTCGAAGCATCGCTGAGCCAGTTGAGCGAGACGCCCGCGTGGTGGAGGTTGTGCTTCAGCAGAGCAGGCGGATCGTGAAGATGGAACGGGGCGTATTGATCGCCGAGACGCACCACGGGTTCGTGTGCGCAAACGCGGGTGTCGACGTGTCGAACGTGCCCGGCGGGGAGTTCGTGACCGTGCTGCCGAAAGATCCAGATTCCTCGGCGCGTGCGTTGCGCGCGGCGCTCGAGGAGGAGGTTGGCGGGCCGCTGGGAGTAATCGTCTCCGACTCGTTCAATCGGCCCTGGCGCGAGGGGTCGATTAACGTTGCTATCGGCGTCTCAGGTCTGCCGCCGGTGAGGGACATGCGCGGCGAGGAGGACGACCATGGCCGCGTGCTGAAGTCGACGATGGTGGCCGTTGCAGACGAGGTTGCGTCGGCGGCCCAGCTGGTGATGAGCGAGACGGGACGCCATCCGGTGGCAGTGGTGCGAGGGCTGGAGTTCGAGGTGTCCGAGGACGGCGTCGCTGCGCTCTTACGGGACCCGGCACGCGACCTCTTCCGCTAGGCTCCGGTTCGAGGGGTTTGTCTGTGCGCCGCTACTTCGCGGGTGTGCGGCTCTCGGGCTTCGCCGGGGCAGACTTCGACGACGCGGCTTTCGCCGCATTGGCCTTCGCCGCGTTGGCCTTCTTGCGCTGACTGTCCCAGTAGCTGATCTCGAGCGAGTTCTTAAACGCGCGTGTTTCGCCGCACAGCTTGCAGTGGCCCTCGCTGGTGGGTCCGGCCGGCGGATCGATCATCCACTGGTGGACACACTCGTCCGTTGTGGGGGCCTCTTCCTTCTCCTGCACTTGTCGGCTTGCAGTCTTAGGTTTCGTAGCCATGATTTGCCTTCGGTTGGCGGTGTCGCGCCGGACCGGGAGTTTCGGGAACGTCTACCGTTCGGTTCGTGTGCGTTTGGATCAGGGCACCTTGATCAGGGCGCGCGAGGGGCCCCGCATCCCCTTACTCAACTATCCGTCATAGAACAATGTAAACGTTGACAGCAAAGTTTGCCTTTCCATATTCTGATACGTACCTGACCAGTATGTAGACGCACCGGCCCAGAAGGGGCCTTTCGGGCCGAGATACGTTCCACTGCAGCGTACAAGAGAACGCATCCTCAAGATAATCCAGTCGCGGCGGAAGGAAACCGTTGCGGATCTGGCGCGGGCTCTCGAGCTCGCGCAGGCAACGGTCCGCAGGCACCTGGACATCCTCCAGCGCGACAGGGTCGTCACCTACCGCGAGGTCAGGAAGAAGACTGGCCGGCCTGAATACTCCTACTTCCTCACCGAAGAGGGCCAGGAGTCCATGCCCAAGGGCTACGACCGCCTGTTAAGCATGATGATCGAGGAGTTAGGGTCCCTCGCCTCGGAAGATACCAGCTCGCGAGACGGGGGGCAGATCCTTGAGATGGTATTCCGGCGCCTGGCCGACCGCGTCTACGATAGCTACGAAGACCAGCTTGCGGGCAGAGGCATGGACGAGCATCTGGCGACGTTGATGGATCGGATGGACCCGTTCAGCCGCTTGGTGGCCCAATACCTTGTGACCTACAATGTCGAGCGGGATCTGGCAACGGTCACGGACATGGCGCGCCAGCTTCTGGAACCACAATCGAGCACGGGTCAGGCCGCGCCAGCGACGCTACCGGCCTCCTTACTCTACAACGCTCTGATACTACAACTCTTGGACCTCGGGGAGTTCGAGCACGCGGAGGAGGTTTTTCCGCCGTATCTCGCCGCGGTGGAGGAGTTGCAACCAGAGTACACGGCCGCCTCTTGGGTAAACATGGCGATGGTGGCCGCCGCGCGGCACGATACCAGCACCGCCCTCGATCGGCTCGATCGGTCCGGACTGCTCGACCCCGAGAACGTCGTAGTCAATACCGGTTGGTACTGGTTACACGTGCTGGTGGAGGTGGGCGAGTACGCCAGGGCAGCCGACCAGGCGCGGCTCGCCCGCTCCCAGACCTCGCTCGACTGGCAGCGGCACCACATCGGATTTCTGGGCACGATCGAAGCCCTGCGCGGGCGGCCCGTGGCCAGTCGCACCGCCTTCACCCAGGCGGTGACGGTGGCGCAGGAGCACGAACAGCCTGCCGTCGAGCTGGCCATGCGCTTGCAGCACGCCCAAGCGGAGTTCTTCGTGTTGGACGAGCCCGCCCGGGCCGCCGCGGCGCTGGCACCCGTTCTCGGCACCACCGAACCGCTGGTCGGCACCGTCCGCCGGTTCGTCGCCAAGGGGGAAGCGTTGCGCGAAGCGATCTGTGACGCACTGCCGACGGCGATGACCGAGTTGCCCGGTGGCAACCTACAGTGTGGGGCGCCGAGCCAAGTTGACAGTGCGCTGACGTGGATCGAGACGATCGAGCGGATGGGATGGGAGCATCTGGCCGCCGGCCGACTCCAGCAGGCGACAGCACCAGTGGCGTCGCCGCGTCTGCCCCGCGCCGGCGGAGACGGCATCCGTGCGCTCCTGCCGGCGGCGGTGGCGTACGAACGATTGGGCATGCCGGACTCGGCCGCCGCCATTTATGAGGAGATCGTGCGGTTGTCTCCCATCGGGAATGCGAGGGAATTTGCCGGCTACAGTCTCGCGTACGAGCAGTACGCGCTCCGGCGTCTCGTCGCCATGGGCGGCGCGGCCGCGGACGATGCGCGGCGGCAGTTGCAGCACGCGTGGCAGGACGCGGAGCCAGAATTTCGGCGGCGCGTTGTGGAGGTGGTGTTGGGGAGATAGGGAAGATCGGCCACTGATCGCTCCTTTGACCATATCGGTCACCCCTGCAATTCACGAGCACAGATTTATACGGTGTGGATGGCAACAGAAGGATACGGTTGGCGATGATTTGATCAGGGTATTTCGTCGCCTGCTGGTTACGGTCGAGCATGCGATCGTCGACCGATGCACCGTTCAAATACGGGGATATTACTGATCAGATCCTCGGCGCGTTCTACAAGGTCTACAACAGGTTGGGCCCTGGATTGGCCGAGAAGTTTTATCAGCGGGCCCTCGTTGACGAACTACGCCACCGTGGATGCGACGTTTCCTCTCAGCAAGGTCTGTCGATGCGATATGGCCAAGCGAACGTTGCTCGGTTCCGGGCAGATTTACTGGTTGAGGGAAAAGTGCTTGTGGAGATCAAGGCGCGGTCGCGCATCCTCAAAGGCCATTGGGCTCAACTCCTCAACTACCTCGCTGTCGCTAAAATCGAAGTAGGACTGCTGTTGAACTTCGGTCCGAAGCCGCACTTCAAGCGCCTAGTGAAGTAAGATCTAAGCGGCCACAGATCTAAGCGGCCACAGATCGTTCCGGTCTTGAAATAGCGACTGCTGCAATAAACGAACACAGATCAAACCCAAGAAAGGTCAGCCTCCCGACGACGAAACCAGCCCAAAAAGTCAATCAATCTGTGTTCGAACGACACAACCCCAAGCCAATGCATCCAGAGCAATCTGTGGCCGTTTCAATCTGTGTTCGAACAAAACGTCCACGGCCATGCTTCCGGAAAAGATCTGTGGCCGATTTATCTGTGGCCGACCAATCCGCCGCCGCGTTCCTCTCTAATATCGGATCTGCACCCCCACCTCCAGCTGCCGCTTCGCCAATGCCGCCAGCGCCTGGCCGAACGTGGGCGCCAGCATGTTCACGTTCACCGACGTTGGATCCAGATTCGTGGTATTGAAGAGATTGTACACGTTGGCGATGATGCCAATCTGTGTTCCACCTCTCAGGGTCGGACTCCAGCGGAACCCCAGGTCGGTACGGAAGAAGTCCGGCCCTCGACGCGTATTGCGTCTCTCCCCGGCCGGCCGATCGTTCAACTGACTATCGGGATTGCCATCACCGTTATCATCGGTTCCGGTGAACGCCGAGTAGGGGCGAGCCGAGCTGTAGACCGTCTTCGCGGTGATGTTGAGCCCGTAGGGAAGATCGACGCCGCCCGTCGCGATGAGCCGGTGGCGCTCGTCCCACGCGGCCGGTCCCCACTCGCTCGAGAAGTCGATGCTGTTGGGATCGACCTGCGTGGAAAAATCATTCCACCCGTCGGTGGTGTTCTTCCGATCCGCCAGCGTGTACGACAGGTTCACCCAACCGCGGGAGAACGCCTTCCGGATCTCCACCAGCAGCATCTTTGCCTCGGCCTCGCCTTCGGTGAGGATCTGGCCGATGAAGCCGAACCCAGGAAACGCCGGCACCATCGTTGCGGGATCGATGGTCGCCAGGTTTCGTTCGATGAGCAGGTTGCGTCCCTCCGTATAGATGCCGTCGACGCGCACCACGATGTCGCTCGGTAGCGCGTGCTGAACCCCGAGGGAGAACTGTCGCGTCATGGGCGTCTGGATGTCACCGGTCGGCCAGATGCTTACCGGAACCGTGGCCGGATCTATCCCTGAAAAAATCGCGTCGATGTCGGTCGTGCCCGGAAAGAAGACGGTTGCCCGCCGAATACCAGAGCTTCGTTCCAACGCCCCAAGCGGATACATCACCGAGGCATCGTAGAAGATACCAAAGCCGCCACGGATCACGGTTTCGCCGTTGCCGGTGGGATCCCACGCGAATCCGATGCGGGGCGCGATATTGTTCTTGTCGATGCCCCGGGGCTCCGTGCGGATGAACGGGAGTTGCCCCGCGAACGGCGAGACGAAGCCCTGATTGGTGCCATTGGTCTCGATGTCGTAGCGCACGCCCAGACTAAGGGTCAGGTCGGGTATAGGGTTCCAGTCGTCTTGCACGTAGAGCGCGAGCTGGAAATTGGCGGCGTCGGAAGTAACGGAGCCTTGGTTCAACGTGAGTGTTGCAAGCAGTGGGTCCGGCGCGAGGTCGTCCGCATACACGAACACCCCGTTGGTGACGACGCCAAGCAAGATGTCGTTTTGGTGCCAGCTGAGATGGGTTCCGAACTTCAGACGGTGCGTTCCCGAGCTGCCCGTGAGGGCAAGCGACAAGTCGTCCTTGAATTCCAGGCGCGTCGCATCAAAACCGGCGTCGAAGAAGAATCCCCCTCGGATGAGGCTGGGATAGACAAATGCGGGCCCCGACGTACTCTTGACCAGTTTTGATTGCCTGCGCAAGACATGGAAACGGGCTTCGTTTATCGCGCTCGCCGACACCGACCAGCGATGGGTCGCGAGGACGCTGTGCACGTTGAGCTGGTTGGAGACACCCTGCTCGGCTGAACTCGTGCCCCCGATCGCAAGCAGCTGTTTCCCGATCTCACCCGAGTACCGGACGCTCAGGTCGTGACTGGCGTTGAAGCGATGATCGAGACGCGCGAACAGCAGGTTGTCGGTGAGCGGCGTCTTGAACGTTCCCTCGAACGTTGGGAACACGCCACCGGTGTTCACCGTCGCGAAGTCGTTTTGCACGCGCCGCTCGAAGACGCCGAAGAAATGCGTGCGGTCGCGTACGATTGGTCCGCCGACGGCCACGCCCCAGTGCGATCGATTGAAATCGGGTTTCGCAGTCTCGAATTCCCCCAGGGCGTTCAGGGACTTGTGCCGGTACAGCCCAAACCCCTCGAGAGAAAACTCGTTTCCGCCGCGCCGCGTCACCGCATTGACGACCCCCGAGGCCGCACGGCCGAGCTCGGCGGAGAACTGGGTCAGGATGACCTCGAACTCTTGTATGGCCAGCAGCGGGACCGAGCCACTCAATTCCCCGAAGGCGGGTTCTGTGAAGTCGGCGCCATCCACGAGTACGCCGGCCGATCGTGAATTCAGTGCACCGATCGAGGAGCCCGCGGATCCCAACGGCGGAATGGAGGATCCGCTCGTTCCTCCGGTTGTCCCCGGGACCAATCGTGCCAGGTCGATGAACTGGCGCGACTCTTCCGGGAGGCGCTCAATCTCTGCTCGACTGAGGACGTACGATATCTCGGACTCGGTGGTCTCCACGAGGGGCCTCGTCGCCACGATCTCGACCGCTGCAAGCTCCACCGCGGCGGATGTGAGGGTGAAGTCGAGGGTCACCGTGCGGCCGATGGCCAGCACGACCCCCCGGCGCACGGCGGGCCGGAGCCCGATGCGGCGGACGGTGACGTCGTAGGTGCCGGGAGACAGGCCACGCAGCCAATAGCGCCCCGTCGCGGACGTGGAGGCGGGATACTCGTACCCGGTGGCGGTGTTGCGGGCCACGACGGTCACGTCGTCCAGAGGCTGGGCCGCCACCGAATCCCGCACCGTGCCGGTGACCGCCGAGGTGGGCGATTGGGCGGAGGCCGGCACCAACGCGAGCGCCGTCAGGACGGTGCCGAGGGTCAATGCTAGACGAGTGTTGATCATGATCCGTTTCCTCCATTTGTAGCGATCGGCAGTGCTGCCGGTTTGAGGCCTTGGCGCCCCCGACGAAAATGACGGACGCGGAGACGCCCCCGCTAAGGGCACCCGCATCCGCGAGCGCAAGACCCCACCTTCGAACCTGCGCTCGAACCGTGAAGAAATCGTCATCAACAGCGTGAACGACCCTGTGACCTGAGCAGCGGCCTGCAGGCGGGTGGGGTCAAGCCCCCTAGCCACCCAACGAGCCGGCCCGTATCGTTAAGAACCCTTCAGGGTAAAGCAGACATCTGGGTCAAACCCATTCGACGGACGGTGGGGATCCCCTATGATCGGACTTCGGGCTCTTGGCCCTCTGCTCATCACGCGTGACGGCCAACCCATAGCGCTCCAGCCCAAGCGCGCGGCGCTGTTGGTGTACCTCGCTCTGGCCGAGCGGGCGGGCATGCAACGCCGCGACACGCTGCTCGGCGTCTTTTGGCCCGAGCAGGACGCCGCGCACGCCAGGGGTTCCCTGCGCCAGGCCCTCCGCGGAATTCGTCAAGCTCTAGGTGACGACATTCTTGTGACGCGGGGGGACGAGGAGGTCGGCGTACGGCGGGACCGCCTCGCGATCGACGTGCACGCGTTCGAGCAGGCCCTCGATGGCCAGACGGACGACGCGATCGCGCTCTACTCGGCGCCGTTCTGCCAGGGTTTCCATCTCAGTGGCTGCCCCGAGTTCGAGCACTGGGTCGAGACGCAGCGGGATCGCCTGGCCCGCGCGTTTGCCGACGCCGTGGAACAGACGGCCCGGGCGGCCACCGCGGCGGGCGACCACGGAGACGCCGCCAGTCGATGGCGCCGGCTGGTGCTTCACGATCCGTACAGCGCCCGCGCGGCGATCGGGCTCATGAACGCGTTGGCGGCGGCAGGAGACCGGGCAGCGGCGCTCGTGCAGTTCGAGCGTTACGCCGATCGGTTGCGGCGTGACCTGGATGTAGAACCCGAGGCCGATGTGGTTGTGGTGGCGGAACACCTGAAGGCCGGCACGAGCCAGGCGGTCGTGACCGCTCCCACGTTGGCGGATCACCAATCGGCGTCAGCCTCTGTGCAAGCGGCGGCTCGAAGATCACGCCTGCCGGCTTTCTCTGTCGCCGCGGTGTTGTTGGTCATCGCCATAGGCGGAGGCATCATCGGCCGCTGGGCCGGTGCTCCCGGTGACGCGGTAGGGGAGCCCGCTGACGCGAACTCCATCGCGGTGCTGCCCTTCAAGGACATGTCGGGTGACCAGGATCAGGAGTACATGTCCGATGGCATCGCCGAGGAGCTGGTCAACCTGCTGGCCCGGATTCCCAATCTCCGGGTGATATCACGGACTTCGGCGTTTTCCTTCAAGGGCCAGGACATCGACATGCCCACGGTAGCGGCACGGCTCAATGTCGCACACGTGGTGGAAGGCTCGGTCAGGAAGTCGGGCAACCAGATCCGGATCACCGCGCAGCTGATCGAAACGCAATCTGACAGACACCTGTGGTCCCAAACGTATGACCGCGCTCTCGACGACATCTTCGCGATTCAGGACGAGATCGCGGCCGCGATCGTCGAGGCCCTCAAGGCCAAACTGGGACTCGAAACACCGCCCGTGGTCCGAGAGAGCCAGGTCGTGAGCCCCGAGGCGTACGACCTCTATCTCAGGGGACTCCAAGCTTACGGTGTGGGTACGGTCGCGTCGCTCGTCTCGGCGAGGTCCTACTTCGAGGAGGCGATGGCTCTGGAGCCGACCTACGCGGCCGCCCACTACCGGCTCGCGCGAACCCTCTGGGATGTTCGTGTGCTGCAGTCCGAGGAGGTGGGTGAGGTGACGTACGAGGTGATCGGAAAACCCGCCCGAGAGGCGATTCGTCTCGATTCTACGATTGGCGGGGCTCATACGATTCTGGGGTTGCTGGAGCAGGGCCGCGACTGGGACTCGAGTCTGCAACTGCGGACGACAGGATACCAATTCGCTCCGGGCGATCCGTTCGTGGCCTTGCAGTACGGACGTGCACTCGAAGCCCATGGTCGAATCGTGGAGGCTGAGCAGCTCTTTCGTGAGGCCCTCCGACTCGAACCACTCCACCCCAGATTCCGCGGGATGCTTGGCCTGTTCTTGGGGTTGAGAGGGCGCCCCGCGGATGGCCTTCTAGAGATCGAGAGGGCGATCGAACTCAATCCGGGCGCTGCCGTGAACTGGACTTACAAAGGAATGGTTTTGAGGCTCGTGGGAGATCTGGTCGGCAGCACCGAGGCGTTCCTGCGTATCGCCCTCGACCTCGATCCAGACCTTCACAGGAACTGGAGCGGTCTCGCTGGGAACTACCTGGCCCTGGGCGACCTGGAGAGGGCCAAAACATGGATTGACCGATTGAGGCAGATCGACTACCCAACGCTAGCTGTTCTCGAAGCCCAGTATCTCCGTGCGAACGGTCAGGGACACGAAGCGGTCCAAGTGGCGCTACGGGAGTTCGAGAAGCGGGGTCGGCGATACAAGAATCCCCCACTGATGCGAATCGTGGTCTATGATCTCATCGCGAGAGGTGCGTTGGACGAGGCCGAGGAGTTCTTGCTCCACTATGATGAGCGGGTAGGGCCGTCTGCCGGTCATCGATAAGCGCCCATGACCAACGGCTGATTAAGGACCGGCGCCCTTTTGCTTTAGGGCGGCCAGCACCTTCTCCGCGGTGACCGGCAGGCTGGTGATGCGCACTCCAACTGCGTCGAAAACGGCATTGGCGATGGCGGGCGCGACCGGTGAAATCGGGTTCTCTCCGATGGCCTTGCCCTGGTAGGGGCCGTTGCCATCAGCGGACTCCACCAGAACCGTTACCAACTCAGGGACATCTGCGGTGGCCGGTATCTTAACGTCGCCCAAGCTCAACGTGGAGATGCGCCCGTCTTCGGATTGCAACTCCTCCATCAGAGCGTACCCCAACCCCTGGATGACCGCTCCATCGATCTGCCCCTGATGTCCCAACGGATTGAAGATGGTGCCCACGTCGTGGGAGGTGACGATCCGGTGCACCTTGATTTGTCCGGTCTCCGAGTCCACCTCCACCTCCGCGACTTGAGCACAAAATGAGGTTACGTCCGGCTCCTCGGCGGTGGTGGTCACATCACCGGTGATGGGAGCGCCCAAGGCGGCCACGGACCGTGCCGCCAGCTCGCGGATAGGGACGCCCCTGTCCGGGTCTCCATCGACGAAGACCCGGCCCTGGCGGAAAACAATGCGCTCCTCGGCCCAACCGTAGAACTCTGCGGCAAGTCCGGTGAGCTTTTGCCGGGCTTCCTGGGCGGCCCCCAGGGCGGCATTGGCGCCGCCGACGCTGGTCCCCGCCCCCGCTCCGGTGTCGAAATCGACCTGGCTGGTGTCCAGCCGCATAACGCCAACGTCTTCCACCGGTATACCCAGGTCTTCCGCCACCACCTGACGCGCTACGGTGTAGAACCCCACGCCGGTGTCGGGCACCGATGAAAAAATGGTCGCCCGGCCATTTTCATCCACGCTTACCTTGGCGTTGAAAACCGCTTGCCCCTGCGGCCGCTGACCCAAGGCCATACCGCGGCCAACGTGGGTCCCGGCCTTAGGGGCGCTCCAGCCGCCTGCCTCGGCAGCCCTCCGCAGGGTCTCCTCGCCGTGCAAGTGATGGAACCGCTCGCCGGTGCCCGAGACATCGCCTTCCTGGACCAACAGGACGTCAGCTATGAAGTGGCCGTCGAGTCCGGACTGACGTGCGTCGTCCTGAAGCAATGGCCGCTTCCCACGGGATTCGACCACGAGACAGCCGATCTGCTCATCCGACTGAATCCTGGTTACCCCGACGTGCAGCCCGACATGTGGTTCATGCTGCCCGACAACAACGTGATGGACCTCACCCAGTACGATTGGGGCGACACAGGGCAGCTTCTCGAGTTCGACTTGGAGCTCGAGGACGGCTTCATCGACATCGAGATCGGCTAGGAAGCGGGGCGATCCCGCCCGTAAGCTGAGTCGAGTTGAAGACGAACGTGAAGAAGAAGGACAAGGGCGGGCGGCAAGCGAGGCGGCGCGGACGGAAGCGAGCATCCGAGCCCCAGAAACCCGATCGCGGGGCATCCTGGGACGACCGTTCGAGGCTCCTGATCGGCCTATTCATGCTGCTCAACCTCGTCCTCTGCCTGCTCCTCTTCGATCCGAAGCTGCACACCGGTGGCGACAGCTCGAGCTACGTGAGTCTCGCCGAGAGCTTGCTGCGGTCAGGCGACGGGTACGCAGATTCCATGGCTCCCGGCGCTCCGGTACCTCACACGGGGTACCCGCCCGGTTATCCGGTGCTGATGGTCCCCCTCCTCGCGATCTTCGGGCGGAACTTCGTGGTGCTGAAGCTCCTGTCGGTCGCGTTCACCGTTTCCTCGGTGCTCGTCTTCTGCGTTCTGTCGAAGGAGCGCGTGAGCCCGCTCCTCTGGCTCTCGATGTGCCTGGCGTTCGCCGTGAGCCCCGTCGTCGTGGACTACTCGCACTGGATACTCTCCGAGGCACCCTTTCTGTTCTTCACGCTCCTGGCGCTTCTCTTTCTTCAGAGAGAGAGTGCCGAGGAGGGCATCGGCAAGTACTTTTGGCTCAGCCTATTCGCCATCGTGGCGACGTATTACGTGCGCTCGATCGGCATCGTCTTCATCGGTGCCGGAACGCTCTTCTACCTGATCAAGAGGCGATGGCGGAAGTTCCTCTACTACAACGTCGTAGGAGCCGCGCTGTCACTGCCGTGGCTCATCCGGAATCAGCTTCTGGAGGGCTCGGCCACCCCCTACATTGAAGCGTTCCTCCTGCGAAACATGTACGAGCCCGAGGCGGGATACAACGACCTCTGGAGCATGATCGGGAGGTTCTTCACCAACCTCTCGATCTACTCGGCAAGGGAGATGCCTAGGATCCTGGCGGGGTCGAAAAGCTTGTGGTCCACCACCGTGCCGATGAAGGGCCTGTCGCTCGTGCTCTGTGGATTCATGGTGATAGGCTTCCTCTACGTGGTGCGAAAGAGGCTCGGAGTGGCCGAGATCTATTTCGCGTTGAGCTGCCTGGCGATTCTGCTGTTCCAGGATGTCGTCAGCGACGTGAGGTATCTGATGCCCCTCGTCCCGCTCATGCTCTTCTACATCTCGGACGGACTCACGCTCGTTGCCGAGAAAGCCACATCGCTCAAGAACCATACGGCTCCGGCGGTCGCAGCGATGGTGCTGATCGCGACCATCGGCGCCTTCTCCCAGCTGGCGAGGGCACCCCAGAACATGGAGATGATCCGAAGGTACCGGGCAGGGGATCGGTTCGCCGGATACCTTCCCAAGTGGCGGTCGTTCTTCGTGGCCTCGGATTGGGTGAGCGCCAACACGCCCGAGGACGCCGTGGTCACCGTGCGCAAACCCCGGCTCTTCCACCTCTGGACCGGGCGGAAGATCACGCAGTACCCCTTCTCCACAGACCCGGATTCGGTTCTCGACGTGATCCTGGATACCGACTTCGTGGTGGTCGACCAGATCAGCGGCACCACGGGCCGATATCTGGTGCCTGCGATCGAAAAGGCCCCCGAGAGATTCCCGACCGTATTCCAGTCCGACGAACCACCCACCTGGGTCCTCCGGGTGACGGACCCTCCCACGGGCGAGGATTGACCGCTCCCGCCGATCGCCCGGACCTACTTGCGGAGCCCCAGCCCGACCACGAACACCGGCCACAGGATGTTCCACCAGTCCAGCACGGGTCGCATCTTGGTGATGCCGAGCTTCTTGGGCGGGTAGATCTTGGTGCAGGGCACCTCGCGGTGACCATACCCGAGCTTGAGAACCTTCATCAGGAGGTACACCTCGAGCTCGTAGTGCTCGAGCCACTCCTGCTCGAGATCGATGCGCTCGTCCTCGATGGCGCGGATTTCCTCGCGGATGGCGATCATCGCGTCGCAGAATCGATCGATCTCGGCGCGGGACTCGCTCTCCGTAGGTTCG
>JADFRS010000110.1 GCA_022561145.1 Gemmatimonadota bacterium | reverse complement strand
GGCTATGTCCCAAATCCATGACAATTCGTTGAGCTGACGTGCAAAAATCGACTCGCTTCCTTCGCCGGTGTCCGTTTGGAGCCATGGCTGGACCAAATTCCTGACCGGTCCGAGAAAACCACGATTTGATGACACAAGCACGCTCGTGATTCAAAACCGACCAAACGCGCCCACCAGATCGCCATCGTCGAGATTCGGACATCACGCTTGAAATTTCGGCGATCGCGTGAAATGCTGCGTTCTTCCTGCAAAACCGTCTGATCACATGTCGGTTTTCACGTGCCCATCTCTGGCCGGTTCTATTGAGTGTCATGGCTCAGGCTCGGCGGGAAGTGGCACCTCTTTCCAGCCTTCCGCGCCGAAACGAATGTCACTTTCGACGAATTCCCAGATGACCAACTTCTTTCCGTCGAGAAGCTCGGCACGGCGACCCCCGAGAACGGCTACGGAAAGCCCCGCCCGACGACGGTGAAGGGTACGCTGAACATGAAGGTCCAGAAGTACGGGCGCACGACCGGCCATACTCACGGTACGATCACCGGAATCCGGGCGACGATCACGGTCAACTATCGGACCGGGAAGGCCCGATTCGTGAACCAACTCGTGATTACGGGCAAAGGCATGTTCAGCCAAGGCGGCGATTCAGGTTCGCTCATCGTCTCGGAGGCCTCGGGCAATCTGGACCGGCAGCCGGTCGGCCTGCTTTTCGCCGGCAGCGCCAACAGCACGATCGCCAATCCGATCGACCCGGTGCTCAAGCGGTTCGGGATCACCATCGACGGAAGCTGAGGACCATGTCCGGAGATATCGAAGAAGCTCACCGGCTTCTAACGAAGCGCGTGATTTCCAAGCCCGGTGTGGCGGGCACGGCCATCGGCCAGAAGGACGGCCAGCCCTGCATCAAGGTGTACGTCGAGAGCAGCGACCGAAAAGTCCTCGATAGTATCCCTTCGGTCTTCGAAGGTTTTTCGGTGGTCGTGGAAGGCTCGGGCCCCTTCCACCGGTTGGGCTAGCAAGCCCCAGGGGCTGTGCGATCTCATCGAGTTCGCCGCCACTCCGCTGGTGCCCGAAACCAACGTAGGCGGCTACCTCAACACGGGCTGGGACCTGGTGGCCAATCTTTTCGGCGCATCGATGGCCGCCGCCCTCATCGCGGTCACCCACAAGAACGAGAGTTCTTTAGCGTAACTCCGGGGAGCGACGTCATCTACGGCGCCGCACCACCAAAGTCATGCTTGTGCCGCTCGCTCGAGGCATGCCACTTTAGATTCCCACCACCTAATTGTACCCAGACGCAGCCGGGCAAGCCCCCAGCTACGTCGGCGGGCTGCCACCCGCCCTCGAGGGTCGGTAACCAGAGAGCTCTACGATGCGCGGCTTGATGCAGAATCACCCTCTCCTGATCTCACAGTTCATCGAGCATGGCGGCACCGTCTTCGGAAACGTCGAGGTCGTGTCGCAAACAGTGGAGGGGCCAATACACCGCTATACCTGGTCCGACGTCCGGGCTCGAAGCAGGCAGCTCGCCAACGCACTGACCGCGCAGGGTGTGGGCCTGGGTGATCGTATCGCCACCATCGCGTGGACCAACCACCGCCACCTCGAGGCGTACTACGGCATCGCCGGGATCGGGGCCGTCTGCCACACGATCAACCCGCGGCTGTACGCCGACGACCTCGTCTACGTCCTGAACCACGCGGAAGACCGCTTCGTGATGCTGGACCTCACCTTCGTGCCCCTGATCGAGGCGATCGCGGAGCGGCTCGAGAGCGTGGAGGGGTTCATCATCATGACGGATCAAGAGCACATGCCCTCCAACCAACTCCCGAACACCGTGTGCTACGAGGAGTTCATCGCTGCACGGGCGGCGGACTACGAGTGGCCCCGTTTCGACGAGAATACGGCCGCCAACCTGTGCTATACCTCGGGAACGACGGGCAAGCCGAAGGGGGTGCTGTACAGCCACCGGTCTACCGTGCTCCACGCCTACGCGTCCTGCATGCCGGGCAATATCGTAGGGGGGCGGGGCCAGTGCATGCTGGCCGTCGTGCCCATGTTCCACGCCAACGGCTGGGGCATCCCGTACAGCGCTCCGATGACGGGCTCGAAGCTGGTCATGCCCGGGCAGAAGCTGGACGGCGAGAGCCTCACGAAGCTCATGCGCGATGAAGGGGTCACCACTACTTGCGGCGTCCCTACCGTGTGGCTCGGGCTGCTCGACTATTGGAAGGAACACGATACTTCCGTGCCCACCGTGAAGCAGGTGGGCATCGGCGGCGCAGCCCCCGCGCGCTCCATGATCGAAGAGTTCGAGCGAGACTTCGGCATCGAGATACTGCACGGCTGGGGCATGACCGAGATGAACCCGCTCGGTACGATCCACACGCTCTCGGCATCCGAGCGGGCGACCCTGTCACCGGACGATCAACTCGATGCGCTCACCACACAGGGGGCTCCTGTTTTCGGCGTCGAAATCAAGGTGGTCGATGAGGACGGCGCCACACTACCGAACGACGGCAAGAGCTGCGGCGAACTCATGGTACGGGGTCCGTGGGTCTGCGAGCGCTATTTCAAGGATGAGACGTCCGCGATCGATGACGAGGGGTGGTTCGGTACCGGAGACATCGCCCTGATCGGCGAGGGCATGTCCATGCAGATCACCGACCGTGCCAAGGACGTCATCAAGTCCGGCGGCGAGTGGATCAGTTCGATCGACCTCGAGAACGCGGCCATGGGCCATCCGGATGTCGCGCACGCCGCCGTGATCGGCGTGCCCGACGAAAAGTGGTCGGAGCGCCCCCTGCTGATCGTGGTGCCTGCGGTCGGCACCGAGCCGACCAAGGAAGACATTCTGGGCTGTCTCGCCGACAAGGTCGCGAAGTGGTGGCTGCCCGACGACGTGGTCTTCGAAGAGGAGTTGCCGGTCAGCGGCACTGGCAAGGTCCAGAAGATCAAACTCCGCGAGAAATACGCACCCGTTGAGGTCAAGAAGGCGGCGGGCTGACGGGGGCTCCTTGCGTTCGGAGGGCCCTACGCCGGATCTTGTCGGCCACGATCCAGCACATCTGACGCGTCCGGGAACGTAATGCCCGTCTCATACGAGAACTCCAAGGTCATCTTCGAAGGCATCAAGGCTGCCGGCATCAAGTCGGTGTCCGCCCTACCCGAGACCTGGCTCGGCCTGCTCTTGCAGCGGGCGGAGGATGATCCGGACATCGACCTGATCCAGGTCGCCAAAGAGGAAGAGGCCATCGGCATCGCGGCCGGAGCCTACTTCGCCGGGGAGCCCCACGTCCTCCTGATGCAGAACCACGGGTTTCTCGCGGCCATCAACGGCGTCGTTTCGCTGGCTCAGCTGTACGGCATCCCGCTGTGCATGCTGATCGCCTTCCGCGGCCACTGGGGAGAGCCGTACCCATGGCATACCCGTGGCGGCATCATCACCGAAGAGGTCCTCCGCGCGCTGAGCATCCCGTTCGAACTGGCGCGGGACCCGGACAAGGTCGCGCAACAGATCAGTGAGGCCTACACGTTTTCTCAGAGCTCCCTCTCGCCCGTCGCGTTGCTCCTCACGCGCGACTTGATGGAGGACTGATGGAACGCGCCACGTGCATCGAGATGATCTATCCCGAGCTGGAGGACAAGCTCGTGGTCACGATCATGGGGGCGTGCGCTCAGGAACTCTACAACCTCGGCCACCGTGAGAACTTCTTCTATCTGCAGCACGCCATGGGCCTGGCCTCTTCGATCGGCCTGGGCCTCGCCAGGCACCTGCCCGATGAGCGCGTGATCGTCCTCGACGGAGACGGCTCCGTACTCATGAACCTTGGGACGTTCACCACGCTGGCGCGCTACAGGCCCACGAACATGATCCACGTGATCTTCGACAACGGCAGCCTGTTGTCCACAGGCGGCTTCGATTCGCAGACCACGTCCGGAATCACCGACCTCGCGGCGATCGCGCGCGGAGCCGGCATCGAGCACGTGGCCTCAGCCGACAACGAACTCCAGTTCGGGGAGGCGGTCCTGGAGGCCCTCGAGCTCGACGACCTGAGCGTCATCGTCGCCAAGGTCAAGGCCGTGGGGCCCGACCATTACGGTATGGACCTGGAGTTGCCGGAGAACGCCTTCCGCTTCAGGCGCTATATCCGCGAGAAGAAGCAGGCCACCGACCAGTAAGGGCTACGGAGGCTCAGGTCTCCAGTTCGGCCAGCACCATCTCGCCCATCGCGGAGGTGGAGATTCCGCTCCTGGCGTCCACCGACGGAATCCGTCCACTCTCCAGCAACCTCGCCACCGCCCCCTCGACGCGCGCGGCGGCCGCGTCTTCTCCGAGGTGCGTGAGCATCATGGCCGTGGCCGCGATCGCCCCTAGTGGGCAGACCACATTCTCCCCCGCGTACTTGGGCGCCGAGCCGTGGATCGGCTCGAACATGGACGTCTGGCCGGGATGGATGTTGCCCGACGCGGCGATTCCCATACCACCTTGAAGCATCGCTCCCAGGTCTGTGATAATGTCGCCGAACAGGTTTGTGGTGACGATCACGTCGAACCACTCGGGGTTCTTGATCATCCACATGCAGCAGGCGTCCACGTACTGGTGGTCGCGCTCGACGTCCGGAAAGTCCTCGGCCACTTGATCGAACACATCCTGCCAGATCTGGTGCGGCCGAATCGCGTTGGCCTTGTCCACCAGCGTGAGCCGGGCGCCGGGATCCCCGCCGCGGGCGGCCGCCTGCTTGCGGGCGAACTCGAACGCGTAGCGAATCACGCGCTCACAGCCCTTCCAGGTGTATACGCCCGTGACGATCGCCATCTCTTCGGGCGTCCCCACGCTCTTCCGCCCACCGATCTGTACATAAAGTCCCTCGGTGTTCTCGCGCACGACCGTGAAGTCGATGTCGTCCGGCCCCTTCCCCTTGAGGGGCCCTAGCGATTCGGCGTAGAGCTTGATGGGGCGGAGGTTGACGTACAGGTCCAGACCGAAGCGCAGCCCCAGAATGACCGAGCGCTCGACCAGGCCCGGCTCCACGTCGGGGTGGCCAATCGCGCCCAAGAGCACTGCGTCGAGACCCTTCCACTCTTCGATTACGCTCTCCGGCACCAGCTCACCTGTCTCGAGGTAATGCGACCCGCTGTACGGGTAGTCCACCAGCTCGTAGTGGAATCCGTCCAGCGCGGCAACCGCCTCCAGCACGTTGAGTCCTTCCTGCAGCACCTCGGGACCGATCCCGTCGCCCCGGATGACCCCGATCTTGTATCCGCTCATTCCCACTCCCGTGCATTCAGTTGGTTCTATTAGGGAGACCCGGCGCTCCACCTCACCCGGATCGCCTCCAGACCTTTCGCCAAACGGGACTGTTCCTCCCGCAACTCGTCCATCAACACACGCCGTGCCTTCAGAGCGTAAAAGCGACGCAGGTCACGCCCCGCACCCCTCCAGCTCTCACGCAGGCGGAGCGCGGCCACTCCGAAGAACGGAATACCCACCACGGCGGCCAGGCCCACGAGGGGATCCACCACGAACCCCGCGATCACCGCAAGCAATATGGTCCAGATCGCATGCATGATGAATCCCACCAAAACTTTGTAGGTGGACAAGCGGTCCTCGGCAGGGGCCATCGCCGTGGTCGCCAAGGTGGTGGCGACGTTCGGCGCGCGGAAGAGCACGTATCCCGCAAGCGCCACAACGACCGACGGAAGCAACACGGCGCGGCGCATGGCCCAGCGCACGGACGCGCCGAAGCCGACGTTGACCCTCAGATCACGCGGCAGCATACGGAGCACGGCTAGGCGTGCCAGGTGTCGACGCAACGACCGGATCAACTCCCTGTCTCGGGGCTCGGCGTGTTCTCGTATCTCAGCGAGGATTTTCGTCGTGATGCCCAGGCGAGCCACACGTTCGGCTGGATCCTTCCCCGCACCCTGCCGCTCCGCCCAGATTGCTTCAGCCGCCTCGACCAGGGACCGGTCCTCCCACTGTTCCACATTGAGGGTAACACGCCTCAGGCCACTGGCTATGCGGCCGGTCAGCTCACGGACAGCGTCGCGATCCTCGGCTCCTCGGACAGTCAGGTCGCTCCACTCGATCGGATCGCCGATCACCACGAGCATCTCCGACCGGTAACGGCCCTTCTCGGTCGGGACCATACCGACCGGCACAATCACGGGGATGATGCCACGGTACTCGCGTGTGCCAAGAGCGATCCTGGCAGCCCCAGTCTTCAAATCGACCAGCGAAGGCTCGTTATGGCTGACTCCTTCCGGGAAGATCCCGACCGCCGCGCCCCTCTCCAGTTCCTCGAACACGGCCTCGAACATCTGGCGGTTCCTTCCCATGACCGTGGGATCCTCGTGGCGGCGGTAAACCGGAATGGAGCCCGCGGCCTTGATGAGCCATCCGACGTTGGGGTCGTCGAAGACTGGCGCCGCCGCCAGGAAGCGCACCGGTCGCCGTGCAACCGCCACGACGAGCGCCGGATCGACGAGCGAATTCGGGTGGTTTGCCACGAGAAGGACCGGGCCTTCGGCCGGGATCGAGCCCCCCGCAACCGTGAGCCGGTAGAAGAGCCGCACGGCAGCGGATGAAACGCGCGAGAAGACCGGGAGAAGCCACATCGTGCCGGTCAGCTCCAGTCCGCCAGCAGGGGACTGAGGTTCCCGACGAATCCGGCGTTCCTCAGCTCGGGAGGCTTGCTCCGTTCCTCCTCCAGTCCGGCCAGTCGCACAAAGCCGACCGCGATCTCGCTGAGCAGGACGATCATCAAGGGGAGCTGCACGAAGCCGCCGAGGTGACCCGCCACAAGGTTGAGACCGAGTAAGCACGCCCCAATGGCCACTACCGGGAAATCCAGGTCAGAGCGACGGGTGCGATCACCAGCACCACGGCGGATGGAAATATCGAGATGAAGGATTCTTTGTCCATGACTGCCCACCGGTCTGGCTGTGGCCACGGCCTCGCAACCAAGCTAGGGGCCGAGAGCCACCGCCACCACGAGCCGGTAGGCGGTCCGCGGCGCGGCGGACGAAACATGCGAGAAGACAGGTGATGTCTCCGTGCTTTGTCTCGCCGATGGCGCACCAGTTGAGGCCTACGCGAAGTTCGGGGTATCCTTCCCGTGAGGACGGGTCTCGAAGAAAACCCGGCGCGAATACCGTAGGACGTTCTAGACCACTCAAGACATCATCTGTCAGCCGTGGAGACACCGTGAGTCTCACGCTCGAAATCGCCAACCTCTTGAAGACCTACCCGAACGGTGTGGGCGCTCTGCGCGACGTGTCCCTTACGATCCCCACCGGGATGTTCGGATCGCTGGGGCCGAACGGAGCCGGCAAGTCCACGCCCTCATGTCGTCACGGCCTGCATGAGCAGCCCGGTGATCCAGGCGGCGTACGTCCCGATCGCGTACCCGAGGACCGCCAAGAGTACGCCGACCGGCGCCAGGCTCGGGTGGAATGCGGAGGCCACCACGGGCGCCGAGGCGGCACCGCCCACGTTGGCCTGGCTCCCCACGGCCATGTAGAACAGCGGTGCCTTGATCACCTTCGCGACGATCACCAGGAGCACCGCATGGAACGCGATCCACACCCCGCCGATGGCGAACAACCCGGGGTTGCTGAACACCGCAGTCACATCCATGCCGAGTCCTATCGACGCGATCAGCATGTAGAGGAGCGCCGTGCCCACGCGCGACGCCCCGGCCCCCTCGAGCCTCTTGACCGGGGTGAACGAGAGGATCAGCCCGATGGTCGTGGCGATGACCACGAGCCAGAAAAAGGAACTGGTCAGGCTCAAGCGCGCGAGGCCCGGTGCGTTGACAGCGATCCACTCGGCCAGCCAGCCGCCCGTCGCGTGCGCGAATCCCGTGGCGCCGAATCCCACCGCGAGGATGAACATGAGGTCGGGCAGGGTCAGGAAACGTGCGTGCTCGTCGTGAAACGCTTCCACCCGCTGTCTCAAGTCCTCGATGGCCGACGTGTCGGCGCCGGATCGCGCATCGATGCTCTCGGCACGGCCTGCCAAGAAGAGCAGGATGGCCAGCCACAGGTTCGCCCATATGACGTCCACGGCAATCATCTGCGAGAAAAGCTCATCGCTGACCTCGAAGACCTCCTTCATCGCCGCCTGGTTGGCGCCACCACCAATCCAGCTCCCCGCCAGCGTCGTGAGGCCCCGCCACACCGCATCGGGACCCTCACCGCCCACCGTTTCGGGACTGAAGTAGCCCACCACAAGCAACGCGATGGGGCCGCCCAACAGGATCCCTATGGTGCCCGTGAAAAACATGATCAGGGCCTTGTAGCCCAAGCGGAATATCGCGGGGAGATCCACCGACAGTGTGAGCAGCACGAGGCATGCCGGTAACAAGTACCGAGAGGACACGAAGTAGAGATTCGACTGATCCGCGTCCACGATCCCGAACGTGTTGAGCAAAGACGGCAGGAAGTAGCAGAGCAGGAGACCGGGGACGTACTTGTAGAACTTCTTCCAGAAGGGGTGCTCGCTCGCCTCCGTGTAGAACACGAAGCCGAGGATCAACGCCAGCATGCCGAGCACGACGGCGTCGTTGGTGACGAGTGCTTGGGATTCCATGCCTGGACCGGTTGGGGTCGAAAGGTCAGGCGCCAGTGATGCGCGCCCCTTTGGGGCTAGAGCCTGCCTCCAACTCGTCCCGAGCGCCAGGCTCGAGCTCGAGGCGCCCTACTCGGCGGGCCTCGGCGTCACTTGTCCCCCCACCTCGCGCAAGCCAGCTTGGTGGTCGAGGCCCGACATTCATCAGGAGCAGCTCATCATGCCGGTCAAACACGCCAACGACGTCCCAATGGAGCCGGTGGCCGCTGGGCAGGGCACATCCCGCCAGATCCTGATCGGGCCGGACGAAGCGCCCAACTTCGCGCTGCGGCGCTTCATCATGGAGCCGGGCGGCGGCATGCCGGCCCACACCAACGCGGTGGAGCACGAGCAGTACGTGCTTCGTGGGCGGGCGCGCATCGGGATCGGAGACGAGGTGATCGAGGTTCAGAAGGACGACGTGATCTTCATTCCCGCGGGCGTGCCCCACTGGTACAGCGCCGAGGGCGAGGAGCCGTTCGAGTTTCTGTGCGTGGTGCCCAACCTGCCCGACAAGATCGAGTTGGTGGACGGGGAGTAGGTCAGAGCCTCTCTGCAAGGCGGGTAGCCGCCGCCGCGAGGAGATCCGCACCCTGTGCCATAGCTTCATCGGGGTCGACTCCCGCGGGGGCTGCGGCTTCGACCTCGTCGATCCCCAATGAATCCGCCTCCACTCCGGGCTCCACACTCCCCGCCAATACCGCTACGCGAGCGCCCGACTCACACGCGACCCGCGCCACGCCCGAGACCACCTTGCCGGCGAGGGACTGTCGGTCGAAGCGCCCCTCCCCCGTGATGACCCAGTCGGCGCCGGCCACCGCGTCGGGCAAGCCGATCACATCCATGAGGGTGTCCACACCCGATTCGAGCTTGGCTCCCATGAAGGCCACCGCGCCCGCCGCCAAGCCGCCCGCCGCTCCAGCGCCCTGGAGCCCCCGAAGGTCCAGGCCGAGCGCCGTGCGAATGCGCTCGACCAAGTTGGAGAGTCCCTCTTCCAACCGCTCGACCGCATCGGGACCGGCGCCCTTCTGGGGCCCGAAGATCCGGGCGGCACCGCTCGGGCCCAGAAGGGGGTTGGTCACATCGCACAGCACGACCACCGGGGGCAGTCCCACCTCGACGGGAGGCACGATGTCGTGGATGCGGCATAGGGCCTCGCCGCCCAACCCGATGTCGGCTCCGCTCCGGTCCAGGAAGCGCCAGCCCAGCACGGTCGCGGCCCCTACTCCACCGTCCACCGTGGCGCTGCCTCCTACGGCGAGCCACAGCACTCTCGGCCCCCGCTGGGCCGCCGCACGTAGGAGCTCACCAGTGCCGAAGGTTGTGGTGCGCAAGGGGTCTCGCTCCGCGGCGTCCAGCAGAGCGAGACCACTCGCCGCCGCCATCTCGACCAGGGCGCCCGGACCCCTGGCGGCCAGCCACACGAAGCCGGCGTCAACGTCCATGCCCGGAAGGGGACCCGTCACTCGGCAAGGGTCCCACTCACCCCCGGCCGCAGCGATGACAGTGGCGGCGGTGCCCTCTCCGCCGTCGGCCATCGGCCGGAGGATCAAATGGGCTTCAGGCAGCGCCCGCCCCAAGCCGCCGGCCACAGCCTCACAGGCTTCCGCCGCAGTGAGGCTGCCCTTGAAGGAATCCATGGCAACGACGATGCGCATCTCTTAGACACCTGTTCGATGAAGTGTGGTTGTGCACACTTGGAGTAGATTCCCGCCGTGGGACCCGACACTCGGTGCTCGAGGGCGGCGGGTCTGCGGGAGGAACGCTCCACCGGCGAACCGCGCCGCTCAGAAGCAGTCCATCACCGCCTGGATGATGATCCAGATCATGTAGGCGATGCCAAGCCAAGGAATGATCCGGGTGCCCACGGACTTGAGCAGGCGCCCAAGTAACGCCCGCCCAGCGGCCTCGCCCAGCGCTCTGAGTCCCCGCCGGGACAGGAAATAGACGAGAGACGTGATGGCGGCGATGGGCAGGAGCTCCGAGAGGCTGCTCAGCAGGCAGTCGATTGTCGCTTGACTCATGTCATTCTCCTATGGCGTTCGTCCCGGCGTGCCGGCATCGTGGGTATCCTGAGGGTAATGAATCCACCAGCTCCAGAACCCATTCGCGAACGTGAAGTTGTCCTCATCGGCGGCGGCGGCCGTTCCGGTTACCCAAGGATCGAAGTAGATCCGGGTCCCCCCGCACTTGGGCGTCAGGGAGACGAAATGGTGGTAGATTCTGGGGAACAAGGTGAACTTCTTGCGGGCCCTGATCCTGGTGATCGTCCAGCAGTCCCACTGGCGTGTGATGAGCGCACCCCAGGTGACCGCTTGCCAGTCGGCGCAGTTTCCGGCTCTGTGCTCGCCGGCCCCGGGATCATGGTAGTCCTCGTCGGCGTAGCACTGGAAGCCGGAAGCCCGGGCCGCAGCGACGGCGACCCTGTAGAGTTCCAGTATCTGTTGGTATTCCGCGAGTTGTGCCTCCCTCGAGCAGGGCTCGCACTCCTCCTGTGCCCCGAGCGCGGGCGCGAAGAGTACGCTCGCCAAGAGCAGTATGGCACTGGTCCGGCACATGGCAGTTTCCTCCTTGACGACTGAATTCCCATGGATGGCATCGGTTCCACGCGAGCCCTCACGGAGGGACCGTCCAACGGCGGCCGCCGAGGACCTCCTTGTGTGGGCGAGACATTCCCCGGGCGAACTCGGAGGCGCCCGGGTAGGGGGGGGTGCCTAACCGACAGCATACGGCGACGCGCCGGGGGGCGCCAGCGAGGATCCCCGGTGGCCTCGCAACCGATCCCCCCTTGCCCTTGCCCATCCACGCATCCGCTCATCGTGTGCTTGTATGGGTGATCCGCGAGCGTGCGCGCGGAGGCGGGGCGATTCATCATGTATCCGTTGGTGGCTTAACTGCACCGACCGGCTTGAGCCCCGTCTTCCGTGCTTTACCGACGGCGGCTCCATCGCCCTGGTATCTGCCCCCGCTACCCGTAGGTAGTCGATGGGCCATCTTCCCACACCAGCCGGACGACCGTAGGATTGGCGCGGAGGGTGCGGTCCATGGCCTCCGGTTGGTGGGGATGTTCGTGGAGAGGCCGGGGAGTCCGCCTTTCACCTCGATCGGCGGACTTCATGCAGCCGCGGCTTTATGTTTCGCCATCTGTTCCCTTTCGTCCATACTGGAGACCCATCATGAGGTACCCATTCCGTGCCGGCGCGCTGCCGGCCCTGCTCGCGCTGACCGCCGTCGACCGCGCCGGAAACGAATCCGCGCCTGGCCGCGCGAGTATCCAATCCGAGGTGAAGGCAGAGGCGCAGGTCGAGTGTGTCCAGGTCAGGTTCTTCCCGGAACAAACGCCGCCGCAGCCGGAAAAGAGAGGAAACAATCCCAGCGCTGCCGTCGCCGTCAAGACGAACTTCAATCTGTATGATAAATTCATGCCGTTATTCTCCTTCTGTTCCGGACGACGAAGCCTGGGGATCGTAAATTGTTATTCCGACCGTTTCCATCATCTGGTGATAGTTCATGAGCGCGTCGCGCATTCCGATTGTTTGGGCCCGCGCATCGCCGTCAAAAATGTCTTCGAACTGTTTTTTGGTCCGCGAAAGCGGGACAGGCATCGACGTATAAGGCATCAGCCATCCCGGATTATACAGCCACAATTCGACCCATTCGGGTCGCAGGCGATCGCGCAGGCGACCAGGCATTCCGGTCCGGTGAGCGGCCCGAGGTGGACCCCGACTCCATGCTGCCCAAGGGCACCTCGGCGGCCGCGTACATCAGCCGGTCGCTGCATCGGGACCGCGAGCTGGTCCGGACCCAGACCCACATCTTCGAGCTGTCGATACCCGTCATAGCGGCGGTCCACGGCTGGTGCATGGGAGGCGGCACGTGGCTGGCGTTGTCATGCGACATCACCCTGGCCTCGGCCGACGCGGTCTTCGCCCAGCCCGAGGTCCGCCAGATCTCTAACTCCAGCTTTCTGTGGACGCTGCTGGCCGGCCACAAGAACGCCCTTCGCTACGCG
>JADFRS010000011.1 GCA_022561145.1 Gemmatimonadota bacterium | reverse complement strand
CGGAGCCACTGACGATCCGGGGCACGCCGGCAGCGGCCGGCGGGGCAGCGGCCGGCGGGGCAGCGGCCGGCGGGGCAGCGGCCGGCGGGGCAGCGGCCGGCGGGGCAGCGGCCGGCGGGGCGGTGGCCGGCGGCGGCGAGGCGCCGACCGGCATCGTGCCCGCCGACTTCCCGATCAGCGCCACATGCGTACGAGTGCCGGTCTCGCACGGTCACCTACTGTCCATCTCGGTGGAGTTGGCCACCAAGCCCACACCCGCGGAGGCGGCCGCGGCGATCACGGGGTACGAGAGCGCCGTCCAGGACTATCCGTTACCGTCCGCCCCGGCGCGTGCCCTGGTCCTTACCGAGACGGCCGCACGCCCCCAGCCCAAGCTGGACCGGGACGCCGAGGACGGAATGGCGGTTACCGTGGGACGTCTGCGTGCATGTGACGTCCTGGATCTGAAATTCCTGGTTCTGGCGCACAATCTCTCACGCGGAGCTGCCGGCGCTGCTCTCCTGAACGCCGAGCTGTGCCACGCGACCGGCGTCATCTCACGCCGGGGCCTCGAGGCCGCAGCGGGTTGAGCGGATCGTCCGTCCGTAGCGACGCGCTGCCCGACACCGTGCCGCATGACGCCCCGCCAGGGCTCGTGGTCCACAAGTTCGGGGGCACGTCTCTCGAGAACGCCGAGCGCATCAAGAACGTCTCGGGACTCATCGCGCTCGGCTCCGGGCACCCCGTGGTCGTGGTCTCCGCGATGGCGGGGGTGACGGCCCAACTGGCTGGTTTGGCGCGAAACGACCCGGGAGAGGAGGAGGTGGAAGAAGCGCTCTCGGAGATCGGAGAGCGCCACCTGACCGCTGCGCCCCTCGACGCGGTCGATGGGGCCTCGCTCGCTACCCGGGTGGACGAGATTCTCGCCGGTGTGAGAGTGTCGCTGGCGCGCACGGACTTTGAGAATCCGATGGCCCGTGAGGACGCCATCATCGCGGCGGGTGAGGATCTCTCGGCCGAGCTGGTGACCCGGGCTCTGCTGGCCGACGGGGTGGACGCCACGCCCCTCGATGCCCGGCGGTTGATCCGGACGGATGAGCGTTTCGGGAGCGCGGTCCCGGACCTGGAGGAAACCGATCGGCTGGTCCGTGCCGAGGCGCTTCCCATGATTGTCGAGGGGCGTGTGCCGGTGATTCAGGGCTTCATCGGCAGCACGACAGACGAGCGCACGACCACGCTGGGCCGCGGCGGCTCGGACTTCACGGCCACGCTGGTGGCCGCCCCGCTTTCGGCCGATGAAGTCGTGATCTGGACCGACGTGAGTGGCATCCACACGGCCGACCCTCGGGAGGTAGAGGGTGCCCGGGCGATCCGTGAGATGGGCTTCGAAGAGGCCGTCGAATTGGCGTACTTCGGCGCGGGCGTCGTTCACGTCTCGGCGGCCAAACATGCCGTATCCACGAACCTACCTCTGCGGATTCGCAATTCCGGTGCGCAGGAGGAGGTCGGCACACTTGTGAATCCCAACCAGCGCGGTGGCGCGGAGTTCGCGGCCGTGGCCTTCAAGCCTGCGGTGGTGCTGGTCAGGGTCCGTGCCTTTCCGAGCGCCATGGCGCATGGATTCCTCGCGCGCGTGTTCGCCGTGTTGGGTGCCCACCAGGTCCCCGTGGACCTCGTGGCCACGTCCCACAGCAGCACCGCCTTCACCATCGACCGTGAAGAAGACCTGACGGCCGTGCGAGACGAGCTTTCGCGATTCTCCGAAGTGGAGATCATCCCGGACCTCGCCACCATCACCGTGGTCGGGCACGGTCTGCTCAACGAGCCGGGCATGGAGGCCTTGGCCTTTTGGGCCGTCGGGAAGACGCCGGTCCATCTCATCTCGCAGGCCTCGGACGTCAGCCTGAGCTTCGTGGTCTCCGAAGAAGACGCGCCCGAGACCGTCCGACGGCTGCACTTCTCTCTCATCGAGCTCCGGAGCGACACGTGAGAATCGCCTTGGTGGGGTATGGGCGCATGGGTCACACTGTGGAAGACGTGGCCGTGAGCCGAGGCCACGAGGTGATCCGACGGATCGATCCGGCCTCTCCGGACACAGATGATCCAGACCGGCCGCTCGAGAATGCCGACGTCGCGTTCGTCTTCACCACGCCGGAAGCCGTGTGGGAAAGTGTCACCATGGCGGCCGAGGCGGGGGTCGACCTCGTGGTGGGAAGTACGGGGTGGTCCGTCCATCTACGCGAGGTCGAGTCGGCAGTGCAGAGCGCAGGCATCGGCATGATCCACTCTCCGAACTTCTCGATGGGCGTTTACGTGTTCCGCCGTCTTGCCGCCGCCGCGGCACGGATGATCGACGGGCTGGAAGGGTACGACGTCCGCGTACACGAGACGCATCACGAGCACAAGCTGGATCACCCGAGCGGAACCGCCATCGCGCTCGCGGAGATACTTGTCGGGGGACTCTCCTCGAAGCACCGCTGGGAGGAAGAAGAGGAGCGGGGTGTGGGTTCCGACGCCGGCACGCTTTACGTTGCGAGTACCCGTACCGGCGAGGTCGCCGGCATCCACGAGATCGAGATCACGGGACCGGACGACCGTCTCGAGCTGAAGCATGTAGCCAAGGGGCGCAGGGCCTTCGCGAAGGGGGCGGTCGCCGCCGCAGAGTGGATTCACGGACGGAAGGGCATCTACACGATGGACGACTGGCTCGGAGGTGCTGACCGATGACCGCCCAGAGGTTCAGGGGTGTTGGCGTCGCGCTGGTGACACCGTTCACGGAGTCCGGGGGCATCGACTTCGATGCTCTGCGGAGACACGTGGAATGCCAGGTCGATGGTGGTGTGCAAGTGCTGGTGCCGTGCGGCACGACAGGCGAGAGCGTAACCATGACCGCCTCCGAGCAGGCCCAGGTCATCGAGGCAACGGTACGCGCCGCCGCGGGGCGGACTCTCGTGATGGCCGGTGCGGGCACGAACAACACCGCGGACGGGATCAATTTGGCCAAGGCAGCACGAGACGCCGGGGCCGATGCGATTCTCTCGGTGAGCCCGTGCTACAACAAGCCATCACAGGCAGGCCTCATTCGGCACTACCAAGCGCTCGCCGAGGCCTCCGGGCTGCCCACCTTCATCTACAACGTGCCGGGCCGGACATCGTCGAACGTCGAGGCGAGCACGGTGCTGGAGTTGGCGAAGGTCGACAACATCGTCGGGGTGAAGGAGGCCTCGGGCAACCTCGAGCAGGCCATGGTCATCCTGAGGGACCGCCCGGAGGGTTTCCTGGTGCTTTCAGGCGACGACAGCCTGGCGCTGCCCTTGATTGCCGCCGGCGCCGATGGGGTCATCTCGGTCGTTGCCAACGAGGCTCCGGCTCAGATGGCCAAGTTGGTCGAAGCCGCCCTCGCCGGTGACTTCGCGACCGCGCGCGACATTCACTACCGCCTGCTGCCGCTCATGCAGGCCAACTTCATCGAGACCAATCCCGTTCCAGTGAAGGCGGCACTCGAGATGATGGGCAAGTCCAAGGCGCATTACAGGTTGCCGCTCGTGCCCCTCGGTGAGCAGAACCGGGCGCCGCTCGAGCAGGCACTTCGTGGAGCGGGGCTGCTCGAATGACGGACCTCGAGATCCTCAAGGCCGACATCGAGCGCCTTGCCGGGGACGTCACTCCCGACACCGTCGAGGAGTCCCGCGCAACTGTGCACCGCCTGCTGGTGGCACTGGGCGGAGGCCGTGTGCGCGCCGCCGAAAAGGGTCCGGACGGATGGACTGCCATCGAATGGGTCAAGGCCGGCATCCTGCTGGCGTTTCGGGTGGGCCGGACCACCGAGATTCCGGCAACGCCTGCGAGCTACTTCGATCGGGACACCCTGCCCCTTCGTGACACGCGGGGAGTGGAGGAGAACATCCGCATCGTGCCGGGGGGCAGCTCCGTGCGCGCGGGCGCCTATCTGGCTGAGAACGTGGTGATCATGCCACCGGCCTTCGTGAACATCGGGGCCTACGTCGATCGGGGTGCGATGATCGACTCCCACGCGCTCGTGGGTTCGTGCGCTCAGGTCGGGTGCCGTGTACACCTCAGCGCCGGCGCGCAGTTGGGCGGAGTGCTCGAGCCTGTGGGACTCCGCCCGGTCATCGTGGAGGACGATGCCCTCGTGGGCGGCAACGTCGGCGTGTTCGAAGGCACGTTGGTCGGCGCGAGGGCCGTCATCGCTCCGGGCGTGCAGCTCACGGCATCGACCACCGTGTACGACCTGGTGACCGGCGAGACCCACACCGGCGGACCCGAGCGGCCCCTGAGCATTCCCGAGGCGGCGGACCAGGGTGAGCACATGACTGGTGAGATCCTCGATGGCTCCCTCGAGGATGGTCGCGGCCACCGGATCGCCAGTGTCCGCAGCTCGGCAGACCATGGGAACGAGTGCGGCCACATCACTCTTCTTGGACCGGGCCACCCACGCGATCAACTCCTCGGACCGGTCCAGCCCAATCCGCTCGAGAACGGCTTCCTTCATCGACGTACTCATGCTGCGGCCGTCGACGCCTCGCACAATGGCCCGTAACGCCGCCATGCCGATCGCGTAGCCGCTCCCCTCGTCACCCAAGAGGACGCCCCACCCACCTACGGTCGCGCTGGATCCGTCTTCACCTTTTCCCAGCGCGACCGAGCCGGTGCCCGAGATGAGCAAGATACCGGGTGCGTCGCCGAACGCATCGTAGTACGCGGCATCCGCGTCCGTCCCGACCCCGACCCGCTCGGCCAAACCTCGGCGACCCAACTCGGCACCCAGCATTTCACGAACGCTGGTCCTGCCGGCTCCGGCGATGCCCGCCCACAGTGCCGTTATCGGCAGCTCCAGGCCCGCAGCCTTGGCGGCCTCACGGCACGCGGCCTCTACGGCGTCCGCCGACACCTCCGGACGGTTGGGGTCGACAAGAGCGGGCGCCCCGACGAAGCGTGCGAGTTCCTCACCGTCGACGCTGGCCAGAAGTACGCGGGTGCATGTGCCTCCGCCATCCACGCCCAACACGCTCCCGCTCATGTGATCACCGACGTTTCGTCGGCCGTACGGCCTGACCCGCGACCGAAAAGGAGGCCGACCGCCACGGTGATGGCCGTCCCGATCGGCACGAACCATGGCCACGCGATAGGCAGGTAGCTGCGCACCCATCTCATGCTCGACGGCCACTCCGCCGCGGCCGCCGGATCCACACGGCCGACCGCCCAGATCGCCGCCACCGTACCGATCCCCGCGATCATACCCATGACCGTGCTGCGCGCATCCGCCCGAACGGAGAGCACGCCCAACGCGAAGGCGCCGAGAAGGCCGCCATAAACGATCGAGGCGACCGCGAGCGCGACCTCGACCGCGGAGGTTCCCTCGCTCAGCGGAATGAACAGGATGGCGCCACCGATCAGGAGGCCGGCCCACACGAGCGTGAAGACCTTACCCATGCGCAGAATGCGACGCTCGTCGTCTCGGGCGCCCGCGAGCGGCGCCCAAAAATCGTAGGCCGTAGCCGATGCCAACGAGTTCACGGACGAGGACAGCGAGGACATGGCTGCGGCGAAGACGCCGGCGATGAGGAGCCCGGTGATGCCCGCGGGAAGCTCCTCCACGATGAAGCGCGCAAAGATCTCGTCGGACCGGTCGAAGCTCCGGCCACCATAGAACGTCCAAAGGCCGAGACCCACCAGGAGAAACAGAGCGAACTGCCCCATCACGGCGAACCCGCTTCCCACGAGGGCCTTCTGGCTGTCCCGTACGCTACGGCATGTGAGCAAGCGTTGCACGATGAGTTGGTCCGTGCCATGCGAGGCCATCGTCAGGAATCCGCCACCAAGGAGTCCCGCCCAGAACGTGTAGGCCACGGCCGGATCCATCGAGAAATCGAACACGGCCAGCTTCCCGGCCTCCTGCGCCCTGGCAAAGATCTCGGGCCAACCGTTTGGCACCAGCGTCTGCAACGCCACAAGCGCCACCACGGCGCCGAGGAGGTAGAGGCACATCTGGAGCGCGTCCACCCAGACGACGGCCCGAATGCCTCCGAAATAGGTGTAGATCACCGTGGCCACTCCGATGGCGGCAATCGACACTGGGTAATCCCATCCGGTGACCAGCGCCAACGGTATCGCGGTCGCGAAGAGCCTGACCGAGTCGGCGAGCAGCCGCGTCACCATGAACACGGCGGACGTAAAGCGGCGAACGCCCAACCCGAACCGATCCTCGAGCAAGGCGTAGGCCGTGTTCAGGTCTCCGCGGTAGTACGCCGGGAGCAGCACCATCGAGATCACGACGCGCCCTACCAGGTAGCCGAGGGTCAGCTGCAAGAAACCCATGGTGCCCAAGTACGACACACCCGGAATGCTCAAGAACGTGAGCGTGCTGGTCTCGGTCGCCACCACCGACAGCATGACGGCCACCCAGGGGAGGTCGCGATTCCCGAGAAAGTAGTCCGTGCCCCCGCTTTGGCCACGCCCCAACCAAGCGCCCCAGGCGGTCACGCCCGCCAGGTACACGAGCAGGACGGCGAGGTCGAGTCCGGTGAACCCGGTCACCGGCGCGTGACGACGCGGTCCGTGATGGCCATGGCCACCGCGTCATGCACCGCGCGCCGGAATGCGATGTGCTTGGTGTTCTCCCGGGTCGGGTTCACACGGTTGGTCAATAGCACGACGAATACGTCCAGCTCCGGGTCGATCCAAATCGAGGTGCCCGTGAAGCCGGTGTGCCCGAAGGCCGCAGCGGAAAAATAGTCGCCGGCCGACGAACGAGCTGAAGGCGTGTCCCACCCGAGCGCGCGGCTGGCCGAGTCGTCGTAACGGCGCGTGAATCTTTCGATCGTGCGGGCGCCAAAGATTCTCCCCTCCGTGGTCGCGCCGCCGCTGAGCATCACGCGCCCGAAGGCCGCGAGGTCTCGCGCCGACGAGAACAGGCCCGCGTGCCCGGCCACACCACCCATCGCATACGCGTTTTCGTCGTGCACCACGCCGCGCACGTGCTCGTGGCGGTAGATCGAGTCGACTTCGGTGGCGGCGATTCGCGGCAAGAGCGCTTCATCCGGCGTGAAGTGGGTATCCGACATCCCGAGCATCGGCCAGACGCGGTTCGCGAGTAGGACGTCGAAGGACGTGCCCGCGATGTGCTCGATCACGAAGGCAAGAGTCATGAAGCCGATATCGGAATAGACCGTGCGTTCCCCCGGTATGTAGTCCAACCCGAGGTCGGCAATCGCATTCTCGAACGCAGTCTGACCCTCCATCTCGAGAAAGAACGGTCGGAACGGAGGCAAGCCTGCCCTGTGCAGGAGCAAATGCCGGATGGTCACTTGCTCCTTGGTCGGATCCCCCCTCCCCCACCACGGGATGTAGTCGACGGCGCGAGCGTCCAGGTCCAGACGGCCCTCGTTCACCAGGAGCATGGCAGCAGAGGTCGTCGCGACCACCTTGGTGAGCGAGGCCAGGTCGTACAGGCTGCCGGGCCCGACTGGGGGGGAGGCGGCGTCCCAGTCGAGCCGCCCGTATCCACGCAGACGCACGGTTCCTCCGCTGCGGCCTATCGCCAGTGCGACTCCCGGAGCGGTGGAGTCGGCGATCGCTCGCTCGATCAGAGCGTCCAGGGCGGCCAGCCGTTCAGCCGACATCCCGATATCGGCAGGATCCGCCTCGAGGGGAGTGTCGCTCCCGGCGGACGGACGGACGGGAACAGGGGCCACACCGATCCGTGGTGGAATCCCAAATGTCTCCCGCCCGATTCGATCGAGCCCATCGCCGGCGGAGTGAAGCGGCGGGATGGAAACCGGGAGGCGTCCGGTGATCGGCGCGTCGCCGAACAACGCCAAGGCCGCCGCCCGCTGCGAGACCTCGCGGTCCCCCCACGCAATCATGTAGGCACGAGCGCCCGGCAACGACGTGAGGAGGTAGGGATTGCCGAACGAGATCGTCACGGTCGGTCGCACCTGGCTCACATCGGCCACGAAGTCGGCCAGCGCGTCGGGAATGGACACCTCGTCCAACCCCGACTGCGGGGGGACGTAGGCGCTCACCACAATCAGGTCGGCCTCTTCCGCGAGGGTCCGCAGGGTGTCATAGAGCGCGTCCGGCGAATCCGGTCCGACGCGCCGGGCCGTCACGGTCTGGACCCGCTCGGCGAGGAGCGGCTCGAAGGCGAGGCCGGCCACCAGATGGTTGGGCCTGGCATAGGTGACGCTCAGCACGCGGCGGGCGACGGCCGGATCCACAGGCACCGTGTGCACGCGATCACGCACGAGCGTGATAGAGCGTGTGGCCACCGTGTCGGCGAACGCCACATGTGGGCCCGAACCGACCACTTCGTCCACCGCGTCCAAATCGACATACCGATTGCGGTGGAGCCCTGCTCGTGCCTTCACCTCCAGCATCCTGCGCGCCGACTCGCGTACGCGGCTCTCACTGATTCGGCCCTCGGCCACCGCAGCGACCACCGCGTCGATGGCCTCGGTCACATCGGGGGGCATGAGCAACACGTCCGAGCCCGCCTCCAGCGCGAGCACGCCCGCCTCCGCGGCGCCGTACATGGTGGTGATCGCCCCCATGCGAAGTGCGTCTGTGAAGAGCAGCCCGTCGAAGCCCATTTCATTACGCAGGAGCTCGGTCATGAAGCGGGGATCCATGGTGGCCGGCGGCCCCTCCAGACCCTGCACGCCCTCGACGATGACGTGAGCCGTCATGACGGCGTCCACACCGGCCGCGATAGCCCGCCGAAACGGCACCAACTCGACGGCGTTGAGCCGCTCCCAGTCGGCCGACACCACAGGAAGCCCGACGTGTGAGTCGGTCTTCGTATCGCCGTGACCCGGAAAGTGCTTCGCGGTCGTCATCACGCCGCCCAGGCGTGCTCCCTCGATGTATGCGGCACCCAAACGTGCCACCGCCAGGGGGTCCTCGCCGAACGATCGCGTGTTGATGACGGGATTCAGTGGGTTGCTGTTGACGTCCAGGACCGGGGCGAAGTTCAGGTGAACACCCACCGCACGTGCCTCTTCGGCCGTGATACGTCCGTACTCCCGCGCGAAGCGCTCGTCACCAATGGCTCCGAACGCCATCGTCGGCGGAAAGCTGGTTCCACCACCCTGCGGGAGCAACGAGGGCAGCGCGTATGAGTGATTGATGCGCATGCCCGGCCCCCCGCTTTCGAAATCGGATGTGACCAACAGGGGCACACGGGCGCGGGCCTGGAGTTCGTTGATCTTCGCCGCGTACGAGTGGGGGAGACCGATGGACAGGTAGATGCCGCCGATCTCGTCGTTTTCGACCCAGCCGGCCCACTCCTGGAATTCAGGGCTCGACGTGGACGAATACGATCCCGGGAGCCACTGGACGACGAGCTGGGCGACGGCCTGGCGCAGGGTCAGCTCGGAGAGGGTCCGATCCACCCAGCGCTGTGCGTCTCGGTCGAGTTGGGCCAGCAGCAGGGGACCCACCGTCACGGCACCTGGTGCTGAGTGGCCGCAGCCTCCGCTGGCCGCGGCCAAGATCAAGGCCATGCACGTGGCCGGAGTGCGGGCGCTCCACATTCTCGAGCGCTCAGCGACCACCCAAGACCCCCTTGGCGGAAATCCGCAGGCCATCGCCCCGCTCGAACAATGGAGACATCCCAATCGGACTCGTGCCCGTAATCGCCTGGCCTCCGAACAGGGCGTTGGCCGCAGCCCGCTGGCTTGCCGCCGTCCCGCTCCAGGCGAGCAGATAGGCCTGTACGTCGGGAAAGTCGTGAATCACGTACGGATTCCCGAACGACACGACCACGTGCGTGATGCGCCGCGCCGATAGCTGGTTCACGAAGTCCACGAATTCCTCCGTCATCTCGATAACGCCGGCGAAGTTCGAATACACCGACACGACCACGAGGTTGGAGCGGCGCGCTTGCCTGAGCAGAGCCTCATACACGGCTTCGTGCGTGTCCTCATCGAGGTGGGTGGAGGTCAACCTGCGGTAGGTGGCACCGAGCCTGCCGTCGAAGTAGCGGCTCGCCAGCATGTCGTTCTTGGGCCTGAACGTGACGGACATCACCCGGGCGGACCGGGTCCCGAGGAGCGGCAGCAACCCCCGCTCGTTCCGAATGAGTGTCAGGGAGCGCTCCGAGACTTCCCGAGCTACGTCGGAATGCTCGGGAATGCCGACGATGTGCGGCACGCGCTCAACCGGCACCAGCCGATTCTCGTGGAGCCTGAAGTCCTCCTTGAGACGCAGAAGCCGGGTCACAGACGTGTCGATGCGGCGCTCCGAGATGCGGCCTCTTTGGACGGCCCGCTCGATGGCATCGATGGCCTCCGTGACGTCCGGCGGCATCAACAGCACATCGGCGCCGGCGACGACGGCCCGCACCGCGGCTTCCCCCCGGGGAAACAGCCGATCGATCGCACCCATGTTCATGGCGTCGGTGAAAATCACGCCGGAGAAGCCGAGCTCCCCGCGCAACAGGTTCGTGAGCACCGCACTCGACAAGGTCGCCGGAACCCGCTCACCGGATAGCGCCGGCACCGCAATGTGTCCGGTCATGATCCCGCCCATGCCCGCACGGATGGCGCTTCGGAACGGAGCCAACTCCACCGAATCCATCCGTTCGCGTTCCACTCGGATGACGGGGAGCGCGAGGTGAGAGTCGATCTCCGTCTCCCCGTGCCCGGGAAAGTGCTTGCCGGTCGCGATGGCTCCGTGTTCCTGGAGCCCACGCACGAACGACGCACCCATCTCGCCGACCATTTCCGCATCCTCACCGAACGAGCGGATGTTGATGATGGGATTGTCCGCGTTGTTGTTGACGTCCAGTACCGGGGCAAACGGCATGTGCACTCCCATTGCCAACGCCTCCGTGGCCGTAATCCTGCCCATCTCGTAAGCGTATGCGGGATCGCCCACCGCCCCAAAGGCCATCGGCGGGGGAAACGCCGTGGCCCCGCCGAGCACGATGTTGGTCGGGGAGTGAAGCGCTCCCCTGAAGCGGAAGCCGGCGCCCGCCTCGAGGTCGGCACCGACCAGGAGCGGGTACTCGGAGTGCATCTGGAGGTCATTGAGCTTCACCGCCACATCGACCGGCGTACCAACCGAGATGACGACGCCGCCCACCGCGTCCTCTTCGATCCACGCGATCTCACGTTCGTGGGCTTCGGTCCCCTCCGGGCTGAACGCGCCTAGAACGAGCGGCATGATCATCTGGCCGATTTTCTGGCGGAGCGTCATCTCGTCCAGAACCTGCTCTGCCCAGGGTAGAGGCCTGCGAGGCAGGGCACGCGGGGTAGGTACGGAGCTTACTTCGGCCACTTGCGTTACGGGGACTACCACTTCGACGCTCGGCTCCGCATTGCTCATGACGGGCGCCCGCGGGCGTGGGCCGGTGGACGAACATGATCCGAGTGAAACGACAAAGGCAGACCCGATCAGGGCGGGCCGGACCCTCGCCCGAATAAGCGGGTCAAAAAGACGGGGTGCTCGACCGGCGAGCGGCGTCCCGGGTCGGACGAGTTGTAGTGCGCGGAAAATCACGTCGTTGACACCTCGGGAAGTCCCGGCCGAAGTTCCGCCGAGACCAAGCGATTCGAGCGAGCGAGGGCAACCTATGGGCTTGGTAAAGGCACCACAATCCTTGGTAATGGCGATAGCCTGTGTCGCCCTCGCGTGCGGTCAAGACTCCCGGCAGGCGGCAAGCGTGCCCCGGGTCCGTCCGGGAATCGAAGTGCTGCTCGAGGACTCCCTGCATCTGGTCGAGAACATCCGCGTGGGTCTCATCACCAACCACACGGGCGTCGATCGGGCGGGCCGCAGCACCATCGACCGGCTGGCCGGGGCAGAGGCTGTCGACCTGGTAGCACTTTTCTCCCCCGAGCACGGGATCCGCGGAACGGCCGAGGCGGGAGAGCGGATCGGCGACGGACACGACGCAGTGACCGGACTCCCCGTGCACTCGCTTTACGGCAGCACCCTCAAGCCCACTCCGGAGGACTTGCAGGGATTGGAGGCACTACTCTTCGACATCCAAGACATCGGGTCCCGATACTACACATACGTCTCCACCATGGCCTTGGGCATGGAGGCCGCGGGCGAAGCCGGCATTCCGTTCATCGTGCTGGACCGACCGAATCCCATCGGAGGCACCCGGGTCCAGGGAAACGTCCTGTCGGCGGCGTTCAGCTCGATGGTCGGGATGTACCCCGTGCCCATGCGGCACGGCATGACGCCCGGTGAGTTGGCCCGAATGTTTGTTGGCGAGTTCGGACTGAAGGTGGAGCTACACGTGGTGCCGGCGGATGGCTGGGAGAGAGGCATGGCTTTCGACGACACCGGCCTGCCCTGGATCGGCCCGTCCCCAAACATGCCGAGCATTACGAGCGCCAGCCACTACGTCGGAACGTGCCTGTTCGAGGGGACCAACCTCTCTGTGGCTCGGGGAACCGACCGTCCGTTCCAGCAGATCGGAGCGCCGTGGCTGGACGGAGCCCTCATGGCCGACAGGCTCGGCGAGTACGAATTCGAGGGTGTGCGCTTCGAAGCGGTCACGTTCACACCGAAGTCCCCGGGCGACGGCAAGTTCGACGGAGAGGCCGTACATGGAGTCCGGTTGGTTGAGCTAGACGAGGGCTACGATCCCACTCTGGCTATGGTGGCCATGCTGGTCGAGGCTCGCCGCATGTCCGGCGAGAACTGGCGCTGGCGGGAGAGCCACTTCGACCTGCTCGCAGGCACCGACCGACTCCGGCTAGGCGTCGAAGAGGGCCGAACCGTCCAGGAGATCCGAGAAGGCTGGGACACCGCTCTGGCGGCTTTCGTGCGGATGCGGGAGCGCTATCTGGTCTATCCCTGAGCCTCTGCGGCCCTCCTGCTCCCGACCTCCTCTACGAACGCCTCGAACAATCTACGCGTCACCGGCCCGGCCGTGCCGTCCCCCACGCGCTGGCCATCCAGCGAAACTGTGGGATGGACCTCCGTGGTCGTGCCTGTGAAGAAGATCTCGTCGGCGGTGCGGAACTCTTCCACTGGAATCGCGCGCTGCTCCACGCTGATCCCCATGCGACCGGCCAACTCCAGCACCACCGCCCGGGTGATCCCGTGCAGGATCTCATGCGTTGCCGGGTGTGTAGTCACAACTCCGTCGAACACGGCGAACAAATTGTTGTGGGTCCCTTCTATCGCGTTGCCGTCCTTTACGAACACCGCGTTCGCCACACCGGCGTCTGCCGCAGCCTGCTGAGCCAGCACGTTGGGGAGGAGAGAGATCGTCTTGATGTCCACGCGTGACCACCTCCGGTCAGGCACCGTAATGGCTCCGGAGCCCAATTCCCACTCCTCATGAGGAGGGCGAGAAAAGGCTTTCGCGAACGCGTAGACCGTCGGCGTCACCGATCCTTCGGGGAACTGGTGCATCCGCGGCGCCGCTCCCCGTGTGATCTGCACGTACACATACGCGCAGGCGGCACTCTCGAGATCGTTTTCCCGGAGGAGCCGCTCATGCACGTCCGCCAACTCACCCGTGCCTTGATGGATCCTGAGGGTGGCCAATCCACGCTCGAGCCGCTCGAGATGTTGAGGAAATCGAAAGAGGCGTCCGTCGTAGGCGGGCGTGACCTCGTAGACTCCGTCCGACAGCAGGAATCCGCGGTCGTCGGGCGAGATGCGCGCCTCTTCCTTCGTCATGTACTCGCCGTTCAGGTAGACGGTCGTCATGCCGACCCTCTCCAGTTCGGGTTCGTCATAAGATTGAAACGTAGCAGAAGGTGATTGCTCGCGCGGCAGAATCCTATTCTCTTTCGATGCAGCCCACTCCGGGCGGCAGCACCGCCCGCCCGCGCCGAATCCGTGAGACGATTGGTCTCCCGAAACGATCGCTCGCCAAACAGGAGTCTTCCCATGAATAAGCTACTTCCGTTCCTGGTCGTCGCGGCGCTCTTGGCCAGCCCACTCAGCGCCCAAGGACAGGGAATCGCCGTCACCGGGCAGGCGGGTACGCTAGGCGTGGGCGGTGGCGTCGTCCTCGGCCTCTCCAACAGGCTTCATATTCGCGGCACGGTCGACTTCTTCCCGTACGAGCCGGTTGTGGATATTTCCGATATCACGTTTACCGTAGAACCTCCGAGGTCCGTGCGGTTGCTGGTCGACCTGTATCCGGTGGGAAGCATCCGCCTCACAGGCGGAGTCCTCATCCAGGGAGACGTGAACGTGACCGGTGACCCTGGTCCGCAGGAGATCGGCGGCACGATGTACACGAGTGCAGAAGTGGGTACGTTGACCGGGAACATGAGCTTCGACACGGCGCTCTACGGCGGCATCGGATTCGGTAACCCGATCGGCAAATCCCTGGGCATCAGTCTCGATCTCGGGATCGGCGTACGTAGCGAGCCGGTTGTGACCCTAGATGCGACGGGCACCGCCGCCAACGACCAAACCTTCCGGATGAACCTCATTCAAGAGCAGAGCGACATCCAGGATGACGTCGAGCTCCTTCGCTATTACCCGGTGATCTCGCTCGCGATCAGCATCGGGTTCTGACACCCGCAGCGGGACTCGTTCGAATCAACTGTCCTGCTGCTCCAGGCGGTCGAATTCCTCGATCAGCTGGGCTTCCTGGATCGGGGGGTCGCCCTCATTGTTGGCGGCTGCGTCGGCCTCGACAGCCTCGTCCTTTCCGTCCGCTCCCTCGTCAGACCCGGTTTCCTGGCCTCCTTCAGACGTCGCCTCGGCAGCCTCGGCAACCGGTTCGTCATCCCCTGACTCGAGCTGGCGCGGCTTTTCGGCTTCACCGGCACCCAGCATGCCCATCTCCTGCTTCAGTGCCAGAAGCCGGTCGTCCACATCACCGCCCGGCCCACTGCCTGCCTCGAGGACCTTGAACTCGTCGTCCAGGGTTGTGCTGGACAGCGCCTCGGCGACTTCGGCGTGAGCGGTGCTGCGACGCTCGGACTCCTCGATCTTCTCGGTCATACGGTTGAAGGCCTCGAAGGCCGACGTGTCCGAGAGGCCCGACATGGTCTCGTGAATGCGCCGCTGCGCCTGCGCTCTCTTCTGCTTGGCGATCAACAGGTTCCGCTTGCGCTTGGCTTCCTCGATCTTGTCGTTCAGCTGCCGAAGAGAGCTCTTGAGCTTCTCGGTCTCGGTCGCCTGGCCGCGCCAGGCCTGGTCGAGTGCGCGGCCCCGCTCAGCGTGCTCCTGCTGCCGCATCAGAGCCTGCTTGGCGAGGTCGTCCCTGCCCTCCTTCACGGCTAACACGGCGCGGTGTTCCCACTGCCGGGCCTGTTTCACCTCGTCGTCGAGTTGGGACCGCAGCTTGCGCTCGTCCGCGATGGCGGCCGCCACCTCCCGCTTGGCTTGAGCGAGTTGATCTCTCATGTCGAGAATGATCTGATTCAACATCTTCTCGGGGTTTTCGGCCTTCGAGATCAGATCGTTGATGTTCGACTTGATGAGGGTCGAGAATTTTGAAAAGATACTCATGACTTCAGCCCTCTTCCCCGGAGCCGGTGGCCTCACCGGCACCTACCAGCTGACGAATTTGATCAATATGACCAGAGGCAGCGATCTGAAGGCTCTCGGAAGATGCCTGGAGCTCCTCGAAATCCAGCGTCTCCAGCTGCAACGTGTCGCTCAGAATCAGCTCCCCCTCTTCGATCCCATACGCACCGTGTACGACATCGCTGGCGTTGAGCTCCAATAGCGTCCGGTACAGCTCGGTGTGATCCCCACCGTTGTCCGGCAGCTCTATCACCTTCATGCGAAGGATCAAGACGGGAGGCGAATGATGGACGACCAGGGGAGCGCCACCGCTGGCGCCACGTACCAGAAACATCCCCTCTTCCAGTTCGTCCCAATCGAGACCCATCCGAATGAGGAAGCTTTCCAAGTCCTCTCGGGTTATCATGACCATCTCCGTCGGCTTGGGCGACCATCAATCGTGGCCACCGTCCAGGGATTTACGCCCCACCGTTTGGGGCCTGAACGCCACGGTTCAGTACCCAACGGTAGAACTGCTTTTTCCTTACGCCATTCACGCTCACGCGGTTTCCTAGCGTGGAGGCCAAAACTAAAGCGATTCGCCCCCGCCCGCGACCCATCGTCACGCCACCCCCGCCCGGTCGAGCAATCGCCGAAGGTACTGGCCCGTGTATGAGCCCGGATCTTCGGCGACCCTCTCCGGTGTTCCCTCGACCACGATACGACCTCCGTCGTCGCCACCTTCAGGCCCAAGATCGATGATCCAATCCGCTGTCTTGACCACGTCGAGGTTGTGCTCGATCACCGCCACGGTATTCCCCTTGTCCACCAAACGATGGAGCACCTCGAGCAGCACGCGCACGTCCTCGAAGTGCAGCCCGGTAGTGGGCTCGTCGAGAACGTAGAACGTGCTGCCCGTCGCTTTCTTCGAGAGTTCCGTCGCCAATTTCACCCGCTGAGCCTCTCCACCCGAGAGGGTGGTGGCGGACTGGCCGAGGTGAATGTATCCCAGACCGACGTCGGACAGGGTCTGCAGCTTCAACCGGATCCGCGGCACAGCCTCGAAGAACTCCAACGCCTCGTTGACGGTCATGTCGAGCACGTCCGCGATGTTCTTCCCCTTGTAATAGACGTCGAGGGTCTCCCGATTGTAACGACGGCCCCGGCAGACATCGCACGGCACGTACACGTCGGGAAGGAAGTGCATCTCGATCTTCACCAGACCGTCGCCCGCGCACGCCTCGCATCGACCACCCTTCACGTTGAACGAAAATCGGCCCGGCTCGTAACCGCGCATTTGCGACTCGGGCAGGCGAGCGAACAGATCGCGGATCGGCGTGAACAAGCCCGTATACGTGGCCGGGTTCGACCTCGGTGTCCGTCCGATCGGCGACTGATCAACTTCGATCACCTTGTCGAGATGTTCGAGTCCCTGAAGGCCGTCATGGTTGCCCGCAACCGCCTTGCTCCGGTAGAAGTGGCGCGCCAGAGTTCGGTAGAGGGTTTCGTTCACGAGCGTGGATTTCCCCGAACCGCTGACTCCGGTGATCGCGATGAAACACCCGAGGGGGAATGAAACAGTCAGGTCCTTGAGGTTGTGCTCGCGCGCGCCTGCCAGCCTCAGCACCCGATTGGGATCGACCGGCCTGCGTTGCGCCGGCACTGGAATGGTCCGTGCACCGCTGAGGTAGGCACCGGTCAGCGAGCGCGGCTCGGCCAACACGTCATCGATCGAGCCGGAGACCACGACTTCCCCACCCTTGCGGCCCGCGCCCGGGCCGAGGTCCACGATATGGTCCGCCGCTCGAATCGTGTCCTCATCGTGCTCCACCACGATCACCGTGTTCCCCAGGTCACGGAGAGCCTGGAGGGTCTCGAGTAGGCGCTGGTTGTCCCGGTGGTGCAGCCCAACGGACGGTTCATCCAGAATGTAGAGCACACCCACCAGCTGACTCCCAATCTGAGTCGCCAGACGAATGCGTTGTGACTCGCCGCCGGACAGCGAGTCCGCAGACCGTCCGAGGGTGAGGTAGGTCAATCCCACGGCAGCGAGAAAGCCCAGGCGCTCACGGACTTCCTTGAGAATCGGTCGGGCGATCTCAGCCGGCAGGGGCGTCGCGCCGTTGGTGCCCGACGTCTGGTCGTCCAAAGGAACCGACCCGAAGAAGTCGATGGCATCGGAGATCGACATGCCCACGACCTCGCCGATCGAACGTCCAGCGACCGTCACTGAAAGAGACTCGGGCCGCAGTCGTGATCCCTCACAAACCGTGCATGGAAGCGTCGACATATAGTCCTCGAGCTGCCCACGCACCGCTTCCGATTTCGTGTCCCGGTAGCGCGTCTCGACGTTGCTCACGACGCCGTCCCATGTGTCCTCGTAATATCCCTTCGTCTTCCCGGCGCGGTACGGGAATCGGATCTTCATACGTCCGGAACCATACAGGATCGCATGGCGGGCCTCTTCGGGTATTTCTTGCCACGGGGCGTTCGGATCGAATTCGTACGCATCCGCAAGTCCCTGAATCACAGAGCCCCTCAGATGACCAGACGGCTTGCCCCAGGGCAGAAGCACGCCCTCCAACAAGGACACGCTGGGGTCGGCGAGCAACAGACTCGGATTCACTTTCTTGCGGGTGCCCAACCCCCCGCACTCTTCACAGGCACCGTACGGTGAGTTGAACGAGAACTGGCGAGGCTCGAGCTCCGGAAGGTCGGTCCCACAATGCGCGCATGCGTAATGCTCGCTGAACACGTGGGGCACTTCCTTGGAACCACGCCGCTCCAAGACCTCGACGATACCGCCTCCGGCGCGCAGGGCGACCTCGACCGAGTCCGCCAGGCGGTCCCGGTCCTCCGGCCGAATGACGAGGCGGTCCACCAGCACGGCAACGTCGTGGTTCTCGTAACGATTGAGAGACGGAGGGTTGGCCAACTCGACCGTCTGACCGTCCACCCGGGCTCTCACAAACCCTTCTTTGCGGGCGCGCTCGAAGAGGTCTCGAAACTCCCCCTTGCGGCCTCGGACCAAAGGGGCCAAGACCTGGATCTTCGTGCCTTCTTCGAGCTTCAGAAGACGGGCCACGATTTGCGACGCCGCCTGCCGCACAACCGGCTTGCCGCATTCGGGGCAATGGGGAACACCGGCCCGGGCCCACAGGAGCCTCAGGTAGTCGTACACCTCGGTCACGGTTCCCACGGTTGATCGAGGATTCCTGCTGACCGTTTTCTGTTCGATGGCGATCGCTGGAGAGAGGCCTTCGATGGTATCCACGTCGGGCTTCTCCATGAGCCCGAGAAATTGCCGCGCGTACGCCGAAAGGGATTCGACATATCGCCGCTGCCCTTCGGCATAGATCGTGTCGAAGGCGAGCGACGACTTGCCCGAGCCCGAGAGCCCTGTGATCACCACCAAGGCACCCCTAGGGAGCTCCACATCGATATTGCGGAGGTTGTGCTCCCGCGCACCACGCACCACCAAGAATTCTCCCGTCATGGGCATCTATCCATCAGTAGCCCCACTCCCGGAAGAGGGAGAGGCCCACGCTCGTGCTGCTTTGGGGGCCTAGGGCGCCGAACCCGACGACACGGCTACGGAAGCAGGGATCCTCGAAGAACGCCTGGATGGAATAGCTGTCGGATGCGGCCCACTCGAAGCGCGCGCCGGAGAGCGTGCTGCACGTCCTCGACCCGGCCAACGGACTCAGGAGTAGCACCACGAAGAGGTCCTCGGCCAAGTACCATCCCGTCTCCACCACCATCGTTCCGAGCGTGCCGCCCGTGCCTTCTCCGCCCAACGCAAGGTCTTGCTGGCTGATGGACAGGTAGTCCACACCCAGTCCCAAGCCACGCGCAAGCTCCGATCCGAGCCGGTTGCTGAAGGTACTGAGCCCCAAAGTGAGCCCCGAGCCCAGCAGGGCGCTGGCCGCCCCCCGCACCTGGGCGGACTGGCCCGATGCAATGGCATAGCTGGGCCTACCGAAGACCAGATAGCTGAGAAGATCCGCTTGGCCCACACCGGCCTGATCACTGGTGAAGTTCACCTGAGGTGTCAGGAGCGTTCCCGTGAGGCTGGCCGTGATCGTGAAGCGGAGGCCGTCGGCGGTACGGATCCGGTTGTCGGCCTGGATGTCCAGATTGGGGTTGATCCCCGAAGTGCCTACGAACTGGAGCGAGCCGCCGGTGACCTGGAACGGGCGGCCCAACGCCTCGTACGAGCCACGCACCGCCTCCAGGTTACCGACCATCGCGAGATCCTGTGCCTGCCGGTCGTAGAGCACCTGAAGTTCCCCACCCAGCTCGACATTCATCACCTCGCTGCGGATCCACGTGTCCCTGGCCACGGTGAGCGTGAGGTCTTCCATGCGGATGTTGCGGAGGAACGGATTCGCCCCACCCAAGAGTGGCCTGAGAGCCACGAGCGTCGGGTCGACAGGGTCGAGGAACGCGTCGTCGTCGAGGTCGACGACAACGCTGGCGCGCTGAAATTCCTCGACGAAGAGCGTGCCCTCATCCACCGTCAGTTCTCCCGTCAGGACCGGACTCCTATACGATCCACCGAGCCTCACCTCACCGCTCAGCAAGCCCGTAACGTCTCGACGATCGACGCCCTGGAATCGGTCGAGCTCCAGCGTGAGGGCGAACCCGGGGTCGGTGGCCGGGTCCAGCGTGACCGTGCCCGTGACGCGCGCCGTTCCACCTGCCCTCGCTCTTCCATCCACCCGAACGCTGCCATCCTCAGAAAGCACGAGCGTGGCGCTCACATCCGTCTGTCGCACGCCCAATCCATCGATAGTGACTCCCGCACCTTCAATCCGCAGCGTGCCGGAAGGCGCCAGGTGGTGCGCGGTCCCTCCAAGGTGCACCTCACCGTCGATGCTTCCGGTCACGTCGCTGAATCCTTCGGTGAGCGCGAGCAGCATAGCCAGAGGAAGCGTGTCGGCGACCACCCGGAGGTCGATCGGTTCGTCTGGGATGCCGAACCCAAGTGTATCGAGGACCAGTCGAGCCGGAGCCCTGCCCGTCAGGTGCATGACCTGCCGACCGCTCTCGACGACATTCACCTCGCCAGTAAGGCTGTTGTCGCGATAGTCCAGGGTGCCGTGGAGCGCTCCGAAGGCGAAGTCCTGATACCGGAAATCGTCCGCTCGGAAGCTAGTGGTGATCTCGGGTTGGTCCGCGGTCCCGAGCACCGTCATATCGAGGCTCACCAGGCCTTCGAGCGTACCAGGGAGTTGAAGTAGATGATCCAGGCGGGCCAGATCCAGCCGCTCCACGGCGAGGTCCAGGCTGGCGGGGCCGTCGAACGGATAGCGCCCGTCGACTCGGAAGCGCAGGCCGCCGGCTCCGGGTCGAATGATTCTCAGGTCACGGAAGGTGAGCCCGTCAGGATCCCAGGAGACCGTTGCCGGACCGCCGAGATTCCAACGCTCGTCCGCGAAGCGCAGTCTCAGCTCGTCGATATGCAGGATGCGCTGGACCGAGTCGGCCTCGAAGGCGATGCGTGCGAGATAGTCTTCCGTATCGTCACGCGAAAGAAAAATATTCAGCGTGCCCCTCGGATCCCTATACTCCAATCGAGCGGTTCCACCCGCGAACGCTCGCTCCATGATGCGCAGCGAGTCGGCCTCTACGTCGATCTGGATCCTGGGCTGTCGGGTGGGGAGCCCGGTGGCATCGAACGTGATGTCGGCCGCGCCCACGGAGTGCCTGCCCAACACACCATGATCGAGCGAGGCGGACCCGGCGACCGAAAACGCGTAAAGGCCGCCGTCCAGCGTCATCCGGCCCACGAGGCCACCACCGACGCGAATGTCTTCGCTCAAGGGTAGGGTGTCCAGATCGACGCCGTCGATGAGCAGGCTCTCTCGTTCCAGGGTCGATAGGCGATCCCTCGCAATTACGTTTTCACCGAAAAAGAGCCCCTGGAGCCCGGCTAGAGACTCGGCCTCGAACTCGAGGGAGAGATGTCCAGGCTCACCGTCTTCGACCACAGCCAGCGTCCCCGTGCCGCTCACGTCCAGGCCCGCGACCAGCGCCCAGACCGTGTCGACCGAGACGAGGCCCGCACCGAGGGACACCGTCGCTGCAGCGCTATCCACTCGCAGCGGTCCAATCTTGGAAGAGCGCAGGCGAAGTTCACCCGCAGCCCGCGCTATTCCCGCCTCATCCCTCCCGCCGGAAACCACCAGCGTGCCCGACACGGTCGTCGTGTCGGGCAGGTCGGGAATCACTGCGGACAATGCGTACCGAGTCGCGCTGATTCTCAGTTCGTACTCGGCCAACGGATCGCTCGCGTCGAACCGCGCATCCACAATCAGCACGCCGGACTGTGCGCCTAATTCAGCCGTGATTGATAGATCCGAGAAGGGGCCGGTGACCGTCACTCTGCCTACCACCTCACCGAGGGGTGCCAGGCCCGAGGGAAGCCGCACAACAGAGGACAGGTCCAAGGGCTCGAGATCGATCTGAAGGTCGACGACCGTCTCGCCATCGACCTCGGTCACGGTTCCGCGAGCGCGCACAGTGGATTCTCTGCCGCCGGTTCCACGATGCCCAGCGTCCACCGAGAGGCTCACCCCGGTGTCGAGCGTTCCGTCCGCATGGATCCGCACCGGACCAGCACCCGTAAGCGGGATGCTGGGAAGCAAGCCCTCGAGCGCACCATAGTCGAGGGTGCTGAACCGGACCGTCAGGTCTCGAGTGCCATAGGGTTGGAGCAACCGGAGCGCGCCATCGAACTCACCGGATGTGACACCCGTCGAGCGCGTCAGCGTGAGGGCACCGTCGAGCACGAGACGGTCCAGCGGACCATCGAGCCGAAGATCTCCGTCCAAGAGGCCGTCCACCGGCAGCCGTCGATCGATGAACGGCTCCATCTGGGCCAGATCGAACCCCTCGAAGCCGAGCGCGACGTCTTCGATCGTAACGGTCCCTCGATCTGCGGAGAACCGCACCTGGCCGTCGCCCGTGATGACACCGCCACCCAAGTCGAGACGGGCTCCCGACCATCGAAACCCGCTACCTGTCGGGCCGGTCTCGAAACCGATCGTCGCCCAACCGACGCCGTCGGGGAGTCGAGGATCGAGCCATCGAAGATCACGCAGTGACAACTTGGGTGCGGACACATCCACACTCACCGTCACCCCGTCTTCCCCACCCCAGTCGACGGTGGCGAGACCTCCTCCCTCCGTGTCGGGAAGGCGTAGCACCTCGGCACGGATACTGGCCCGCCGGCCTCTCACCTCAATACGGCCACTGAAGTCGGATAGGGTGAACGGGTCGGTAACGACGTTACCGACCATGCTCCAATGTTCGACCTCGACGCGAATCCCCTCGACCTCCGGGTCCACGATTCCCACGCGAGGCAGCACGGCATCGATATGGTTGAACGTGATCGTTCGCTGCAGGCCCGCGCCGGTTGGGTCCACTCGCGTGAGAGCACGGCCGGAAGTACTACCCAAGACCGGGAAAGCGACCTCTACACGTCCGTCATGCAAAACCACGTTCTCGAGAATGAACGTTACGGGCGGCGCCCCAGCCCTATCCTGGGGAGGCGGGCGACTCCGCGGATCTCCGGTCAAGCCAAGCACTACCGCCGCATTGTACGCGGCCCCCCCCGCCGCCCTGGTGATTGATACGACCGGCCTCCACAATTCCACTCCCGCGAAGACGTAGTTCCGCGCCAAAAGGTCCCGCACGGAGTATTGGGCCGTCAGCGAGTCCACCTGGAAGAACGGGCCTCCGTCGCGGGTCGAGATCCTAACACCATGGAGCGTTGCCTCACGGAGCAGCCGAGGTGACGTGATGCGCGCCACCTCGATCTCACCGTTCACCACGCCGTCGAGGCGTTGCAGGATCTGCCTGAGCACAAACGTCTGCCCGGTGGCCGTGCGTGTCAGGAACAGAAAGCTGCCTGCCCCACCGACAAGAAGAGCTACCGCGGCTACGCCGCCGTATCGCAGGAATCGCCGGAACCGCACGTTCAGAACGCCTGGCCAATCGAGAAATGGAGCTGGAGCCGGCTCAGCGAGAATGCGTCGGCCTCCCCGAAACGAACGCGCGACAGCAACGCCAAATCGTCGTCCAGCACGTAATCCAACGTGCGGATCTCGCCGGCGACGACTCGCTGGAGCCGGTCATCGGGGTCGTCCAGCCCGGCGATGAACGGGCGAATCTGCGAGGTCACGACCTGGAGCATTTCTCCACCCCGTGTGCGGTAGCCGAGATCGATGCGAATGGGGCCCACCGGACTCCTATACCGAATGCCGATCCCTGGCGTGACCTGCAGGTCACCCAGGTCGATACGCTCGTTTTCGGACCAGACCTGCCCCACGTCGACGAACGTGGCCGCCTCGAACCTCCCCTCCTGGATGGGGAAGCGGAACTCCAGGCTGCCTTCGAGGATCACTCGACCACCGGTCGGGCGGGGCGTGTCGAACTGCCCATCCGCGAGACTACCCGCGTCGCACGACAGGTCCACGACTTCATCGGGAAGGCACGCCGCAACTCCCTCGGCTGTGGCCGGGAACACCAGCGTGCGCACATCGACCGTCAGCACCCGCGGACCGAGCTGGTTCTGGCCGAAACCTCTAACGCTATTGGGTCCGCCGCCGTAGAAGCGCTTCTGTGGATGGATGATGTCACCCACGCTCCGCAGCAACCCGAAGGTGCCGGCACCAACCCAACCGCCCCGGACACGGACCGCCAGGACCTGACCGTGAGACGCCTCGCGGTACGCGGCGACCTGCGCGAACACCCTGTTGTACGAGAAATCAGAGCCAGTCAAATCCGAGGCGAGTTCCACATCCAGCACGGCGGAGTAACCACGGGTAGGGTTCAGTATGCGATTCGTCCGATCCTGACCCAAGCTGACACCGACGGGGGCAAGCCAGTTGGCGCTTTGAAGCACGTTGATGTCCGTGGGCGTACACACCAGGAAACTCGTACAGAAGAACACTTCGGCCGCGTCGAGGCTAGTCAACTCCGGCCGATAGGACAGGGTGACAGTCGTGCCTGCCCGGAAACGCCGTACCAGGCCGAGATCGATGCCAACGGCCTGGCGCACAAAGACGTCTTGTAGGCTCTGCCGCTCGAAGAACAGCTCAGAGCTCAGAGAGTACCGTGAGGAAAAAATCCAGGGCTGCGTGAAGTCGGCCGACACCAGCCAGTTGAGATCGCCGAACTCCCCGACGCCCGCCTGCCCGCAAACCGTGTCGTGCATCTCCTCGGCCAGGATGTTCGAAAGCCTGGCCCTCAACTGCAAGCGGCGTGCGCCGCCGAGAAAGTTGCGGCTGGTCCACCGTCCCTCGGTATTCAGGCAATCGATCGTGCTCCATCCGAGACCCGCACGAACACGGTGCACGCTTCCTTCGGCCACCTTCACCTCGATGGGCACTACCTCACCCACGCTCAGCGTATCGACGACCTGAGCACTGCTGATGATTTCCAGGTTGAACAGGTTTCGCTGGCCCAAGAGCGTGGCCTCACGGGAGTACTCGTCACCCTCGCTGAAGGGGAGCATTCTCCGGATCACGCGGTCGGACAGCCGCCGATTGCCGCTAACCGAGATCGGGCCAAAGGCGGCGTATGGACCCGAATCTACCTCGAACGTGACGCTCGCTTTGTAACTCCCTGACAGGATTTGGGAGCTGATGAAGACGTCCGCGTGCGGATACCCTTGGTTCTGCAGTCGCATGCGAAGTGTGTCGCGAGCAGCGTTCAGCCGGATCCGGCTGAAGCGCTCTTCGATCTGGAGCGGAAGAACAGACTCGAGTTCGAGCGCTTCGAGACCTTCCACACCGGTCACGGCCAACTCCGAGATCATCACCGGCCGCCCCTCGTCGATGTCGAAGCGAATCCGGATCTCCCTGTCGTTGGGTCGGCTGATGACGGTATCGACGGCGGCCTCACGGAACCCCCGGTCGTGATAGTAAAGGCGCAGGCGCGCGATATCGCGCGGCAGTTCCCGCTCACGAAGGAATCGTTCCGTGCGCGCGAAGCCCGTGCGAAACAAGCAGAAAGGCGCCAGAACGAATGATCGGCACTCCGACCTCCGGTTGACGATCGCGCGTGCCAGTGAGTCACTCGAGAGGGTCTCGTTTCCCGAAAAGCTGAGCGCCATGACCTCGACACGTACTACCTGTGCCGAGACCGGACGGGCGAATGCCGGGCCGAGCACCACCGCCCAGACAGCAAAACGGACACTACGCGAGATCATGCCGTTTCGTCCGGGACATCGGGCGAAGGCAGCGCTCTTGAAGGGTCGTGTGGGGCCGCGCCACCGCTCTCCACCGTCTCGCGCGCCAGGAACGCCCGTACTACGTAGAACGTCACCGCAGCGACACCCAGCGTAACGGCCAGAGCGCCCACGTTCTCCCTGGTACCCGGCTCTCGCTCGATATGAAAGCGTGTCACCGGCGCAGCACACTCGAAGATGAGACGGCGCCGGACGGGCGACCCCGTCTCGGAAGTATCGTCTCGCACAGAAATTCGAACGTCATCGAGTCCCGGTTCAGAAGCTTGTGCTCCACTTTGATCGTATCCTCTTCGATCATGAGTAGATGAAAACTGTTCTTTGAGACCTCACTCACCCGGCCCCGGGTGGACGTGGCGGTGCCGCTGTACGCCAGCACAACCTCGTCGGCCCCCTCGTGCGCTGGGCACACGGCAGACGAACGTAACACGAACCCTCGATGAAAATGCCCTCCCATGACCAACTCCGCACCCATGTCCCGAATGGCGTCCAGAATCCGGGCCGCATCGGGCATCGGCTCGGCTGGTTCCGAGTCGGGCGCGGCCACCAGTGGATGGTGCGCCACCACGATTCTGACTTCGTGCGCATGGCTCTCTTGGAAGATCCGTGCCGCAAACTCCAGTTGCCTCGGCTGAAGTCGTCCGTTGACGATGGCGCGGTGCGGTGCGGCCGTGCTCAGGGCCACCACAACGGCTCCTGGAACCCGGGTCACAGTATCCAGGTCTGGACTGATGTAGCGTCGGTAGTTTCCGAAGGGGGCCAGGAGCCGTTCGAACGCCCGATAGAGAGGGACGTCGTGGTTTCCGGGTGTCACCACGATGGGGATGTCGCCGAGCGAACCCAAGAACCCCTGAGCCTCCCGGTACTCCCGCACTTTGGCCCTCTGCGTGAGGTCTCCGGTGATCACCACCAGGTCGGGGGCGCTCTCTTCAATGGCCCGCCGGAACGCCTCGCCGGCCTCCGGATCGTAGGCAGAGCCGAAATGTAGGTCCGACCCCTGGAGGATCGTCAGCATTCTTCTCAGGCGGGCGCCGTTTCGGCGCCTGCCTCACCCCCTGCACGCTTCCACGTGCGCGACAGGCCGTAAATGCCCGCAGCGATCAGGGCCAGGCTCAATACCTGCGCGAGGGTCAGCGGCCCGAAGAACCTGTCGTCTTTCACACGCACGATTTCGACCAGAAAGCGCTCGGCCCCCATCAGGATCATCCATAGCATCCATGTGAAGCCGGCCCGGTGTTCATGCGAGCGGAAATGCCAGAGCAGGAAAAAGATTCCGATCGACATCCCGATCTCGTAGAGCTGAGTCGGATGTACGGGAACAACCTGGCCGAACTGCTCGACGATCGCTGGATCGACCTGAATTCCGAAATGGCTCTCCAGTGCGTCGACCCGCGTCGCCGGCGTACCCTGGGGGAATTTGATGCCAACCCAGGAGGCGGTGGGACGGCCGTAGTCGTCTCCCACGAGGAAGCACCCGATGCGGCCCACCGCATACCCAATCGCCAACGGAGCCGCCGCAATGTCCGACATCTTGGGAAGCGGAATCTTGCTGCGGCGTAACTCCCACATGATCAGGCCCGTGGCACCCAAGAATCCACCGTACCAGACCATGCCGCCCCTCGAGAAGATCAGGGCGCGCGGGTTTTCCATGAGTTGCGGGTAGTTGAGCAGGATGTAATAGATCTTGGCACCCAGCACCCCACCTATCACAGTCATGAAGAGCACGTCCCAGGCCTTATCGGCCTCTAGACCAACACGGTCCATCTCCGAGCGCAGCAGAATGCCGCCGGTGAGAAAGGCGAAGAACATGAACACGCCGAATGACGTAATCGGGTCACCACCCAGTATGGGGAACCATTCGGGCAGATCGAAGAAAATAGGATACACTGTTCACCTTTCGCAGTTGATCGACGACCAGACAAGCTCTACTCCCTGATCAACCCAGGGAAGGGCAGTTTCGCATTCGCAGAAGCATCCAGGGGTGCGACCTCGTCTCGCTCCAGCCTGAACAGAGCTGCCCGTGCCACCATGGCTCCGTTGTCCAGAGACAGGCGGTCGGACGCGGCAAAAAGCCGCCCATCGGCTCCGAGCCGTTCCGTGAGCTCTTCCCGCAATCGCCGGTTCGCCGCCACGCCTCCTCCCAACAGGACGCGCCGGCAGCGCGTAACCTCCACGGCACGCATCGTCTTGCTGGCCAGCACATCGATGGCAGCTTCCTGAAAGCATGCCGCCACATTGGCCCGTTCATTCGCAAGAGTACCCGCGTTCGACAACTCCGAGACGAGCGTGGCGACGGCAGTCTTGAGGCCGCTGAACGAGAAGTCGTAATACTCTGCGCTGCCCAACTCCTGACCCTTCTTGAGCAGGGGCCGCGGTAGGCGATGGCGAGTCCGGCTCCCCTCCTCGGCGATCTCCTGAATCGCCGGCCCGCCTGGATAGGAGAGCCCAAGCAACTTGGCAACTTTGTCGAAGGCCTCGCCTGCCGCATCATCGCGGGTCTCGCCCAAGAGACGGTAACGCCCCCATTCCTGGACGTGCAGCAGGAGCGTATGCCCACCGGAAACGAGGAGTGCCACAAAGGGTGGCTGTGCGTCGGGGTCTTCCAAGGAGGGAGCGAACAGGTGCGCCTCCATATGGTGGACCGCGACCAACGGACGGCCGAGCCCGTACGCAACGGCCTTGGCCCAAGACGTCCCAACCAACAGGGCTCCGATGAGGCCCGGCCCGGCCGTGACACCGAAGGCGTCGATATCCTCGAGCGAGCATCCGGCTCGGTTGAGGGTTTCGGTCACCACTTCGTCCACTCGCCGGAGATGAGCCCGGGCGGCCAACTCGGGCACGACCCCGCCGTAGACCTCGTGCACATCCTGGGAAAGGATCACGTGACCACGAATGGTGCCGGGAGCCTCGATCACCGCTGCGGCCGTTTCGTCGCAGCTGGTCTCGAGACCGAAGACCAGCAGCCCGCTCATCGATCCGCCTGGCGCCGAACCATTACGCTATCCACGTCCATCTTGACCGTGACGAAGTTCGGCACTCCTTCCACGTGGATCGGCACCCGCCGTTCCTCGCTTGGGCGCATGCCCAGAAGCGCGTAGCTGGGTACGAACACACGCAGACGGCTCACGTTGACGCCATCCACCCGTGTGCGAGCACCGGTCAGAGTAAGGTCGACGGATGGCGGCGCGATCACGATGCCACCGGCTCCGACGCCGTCTCCAGCCCGTACCGGAATGCCGACAACCCGTCGATCCGCCGACTGCTCTACGGGTACCATCACTGTCACTTCGATGGGCACCACCTGGAGCCCCAATCCAGCGGTGTCCACCGTCGCCTCCAGCACCCCTTGATCAGAAACGTTGGACAGATTCACCGGCAGGATATCCAGCGTGTCCACCGCCGCAACCCGGCTCGCCGCACCGCGAACCCGCACCACCCCGGGCTGCAGGCTCATGGCTCTCGTGAGCGCCAACCTCGAGGGCAACTCCCCAGTCGTGTTCAGCCGGAGCGCGATGGTCGCCGTCTCAATCTGTTCGAGATGGAGGCGGATGGTGCTCGGGACGATGTCCTCCACCTGGACTCCTGGGTAACCCTCCACAGCGAGCCATCCCGGCTGCAGGACAACCACCATGTCCGTGTCGGTCACGTCGGTTATCGGAACCATGACCGCTGTCCTGCGGTCCAGGGCGAGGCGGATGATCTCCCGCACAGGTCCGGCGAAACGAACGTTTACGAACGCCGGAGCAGGCCCATCGACCAGCATGAAGTCGGAGTCGAGAAGTTGGACACGTACGGGCACAGAGATGGACTGCGGGGTCGGACCCTCGACGCGCACCAGCGCCCATAGAAAGACCGCCATGCCGACGGCAGCGAGCTTTAGACGCCAGTTCCTCGCGAGGACCCGGGGAAGGACCCCGACCGTCACTGCTCCAGAAGGCGCAGAATGAGTGCCCGGTGTGCGGGGGAGTCCCACAGCGTGCCCCCGGTCACCTTCTTGTAGATGAGGCCGTCCTTCCCGATCAGGAAGGTCTCGGGCACACCGGTCGTCTGGTACGTCCGCTGGATATCGCCTGTGACATTGTGGAGCATCTTGAATGTGAGGCCGAGCGAGTCCGCAAAGGTCTGGATGTCGCCGCCGGGCCTGCCGAAGATGTCGAAGCCGCTAAAGGTCGCATCGATGCTCACCGCCAGGATCACGAAGTCCTCGTTGTCGAGTTCGGCATAGAGGCGCTCCATGGACGGCATCTCTTCGCGGCACGGCAGGCACCACGTCGCCCACACGTTCAATAACACCACTTTTTCCCCGGCGAAGTCGGAGAGCCGGTAGATCTCTCCCGTGAGGTCCGGCACCGCGAATTCCGGCGCCGGATGCCCAGGCATCACCGGTTGGAGTCGGCCACGGTTGACCCACGCGAGCAACACGACGAGTCCCACTCCGATGGCGGCAATCACGTAGGGAAGCTTTGAACTCCGCCGCCGCGTTGTGGATGTGGTCATCTCCGAAGTGTCCTCTGGGTCAGGCGTTGGGGGATTTCAACACACGTACTGGTACGACTCATTACGCTCTTAGTTCCTGCCAATTCCGCCACGCCGGCTGCGACGCCCCACTACCAGTTGGACGAATGATCCGGGGTCCAGCAACGAGTCTGGCGGGGGCGCCTGTTCGACCACGCGACCCTGGTCCCTGCCGAAGCGGAATCGGGTGGTGATCTCTGAAACAACGAGCCCCAGCGAGTCCAACATGGCCTCGGCCTCGGCCTGCTCCAGCCCAAGCACCAGGGGCATCTCGACTAGGGCCGGGCCAGTGCTCACAACGAGCCGGATCTCGCCGGGCAGGCTCACCTCCGTGCCCGGCTCGGGAATCACCCGGACGACTTTGCCACGAGGCAGGTCGGCCTCTGCAGTGTCGACCGCAACGCTGAAGCCCGTGCCTTCGAGAACCTCCCGCGCGTCTTCCTCGCGAAGCTGACGCACATCGGGCACGGGTCGTTGCTCGGGGCCGAGACTCACCGTGATCCGCACGTACGAACCGGCCACGGCCAATTGGCCCGGAAGCGGGCCCTGGCCCAAGACCTGGCCTGCAGGAGCGGTCGGATGCTGAAGGGAGTCGACGGCGCCCAGTTCCAACCCGAACTGCCGAAGCCGCGACTGAGCATCCTCACGGGCCGTAGTCCAAAGATCGGGGACCTCCACCAGACCGCCGGTGGGGACCGGCGCCGGAAACAGAATGCGAGTGGAAACGAGGTATCCACCGGCGAAGCCGATCAAGGCGATCGTTGCGAGCAACCCAGCATACCCCGCGACGCGGAAGCCGCGCCCGGAGGCCTCACCCTGGACCTTCTTGCGCCGACGAGGACCCTGGCCGCGACGCCGCCGGATCGAGCTGCCGAGCCTCAAGCTATGCCCGCCGATTCTACATGTCGCCACACACCCATCACGCCCTCCGTAAACGGGCCGCAAAGGCCCCGTCGAAACCCGTCACCTGTGGAAGAAGTCTCAATAGCCCCTGTCGGTCCAGACGGCTCTTATCGACCCCATTTCCAGGATCGATGGTGAACTCGGGATGAACACCCAAGAATGCCTCCACCTGGGCCGCGTTCTCCTCCTCTTCCAGGCTGCATGTAGCGTACACCAATAGCCCCCCCGGGGGTACGAGATCGCTGGCCGCCTCCAACATCTCGGCCTGTAGCGCGACCAGGCCTGCCAACCCCTCCGGGCTCAACCTCCAACGCGCATCGGGGTGGCGACGTAGCGTACCCGTGCCGGTGCAAGGCACGTCGAGCATGATCACATCGGCCCCACGAATCGCAGGCCGGCGCGCGTCCGCGACCACCAGGCCCACCCGGTGGGAAATGTCGGGGCCGAGGCGGTCGGCGTTGCTGCGGAGCAGGGCCATTCGCCTCATGGATGAATCAGCGGCAACGACATAACGGGCCCCCTCGGCGATGGAGAGCGCCTTCCCTCCCGGCGCGGCGCACAGATCGGCCACAGTTGACCCGGGCTCGACCGCCGCATACACCGTCACCAACGCCGCCCCCGGATCCTGAATGACGCCCGAGATCGCGTTCAGCACCTCACCCGGGGTGTGTCCGGATTCAATGCGGAGGCACACATCACCGCACTGCTCCTTGGTCGCAATGATGCCTTGGTCGCCGAGGCGCTCCACAGCGCGCTCACGGCAAGCACCGAACGGCCTCACGAACAGCGGTGGCACCTTGTTGTTGGCCTCTACGAGTCCGGCGACGTCCATCCCACTCCATCGCGCCAGCCATCGGTCCACCAGCCATCGCGGGTGCGATCCCCAGGTGGACAGGTACTCGGCGGGCTGCGTCTCGGGATCCGGGAAATGCTCTGGACCGTCTCCAACTCGTGCTACCGACCTTAGCACGGCGTTCACCAAGCCGGCGGCCCCTTTTCCACCCACGGCGCGCGCCTGGTCCACCGTCTGCGACACGGCTGCGTATCCGGGGACGCTGCCCATGTAGAGCACCTGGTAAGCACCGATCCTCAGGACGTCCAACACCTTGCCGGCAACGCTGCCGACGCCACGATCGAGCTGCGCGTCCAGCAGATGATCGAGCCGGCCCCTCAGCCGCACCGCACCGTAGACCAGTTCGTGGACCCAACGGCGCTCTCGGGGATCGAGCCGGTCCGACGCTTCAGCAAACGCCAGGTCTAAGCGTCTGCCCCGGCTCACGGCACGCATGCTCTCGTAGGCAGCTCGCCGCCCCGGTGTTGTGACGTCCACGGCTCGTCAGTCCAGCAATCCCCGAGTGGGGGATGAGGGAATGGCGATCTCTCGCGCCGGCATGCGGCCGGCAAGGTAGGCCAGCCGGCCCGCGCGGACCGCAAGACGCATCGCATGCGCCATGCCTACCGGATCATCGGCCGCCGCGAGCGCCGTGTTCATCAGGACCCCGTCCACCCCCTGCTCCATTGTGATGCAGGCGTCGGACGCCGTCCCCACGCCGGCATCGACGATGATCGGCACTTCGCAGCGGCGCTTGATCTCCCGCACGAAGTACGGGTTTACCAATCCTAGGCCACTACCGATCGGGCTGGCGAGCGGCATGACGGCAACGCATCCCGCGTCCTCCAGCCGGAGCGCGGTGACGACGTCACCAGAGGTGTATGCCATCACCTTGAAGCCCTCTTCCACGAGAACGAGCGCCGCCTCGATGGTGGCCTGCGTGTCCGGCAGGAGCGTGGCCTCATCGCCGATGACCTCGAGCTTGAGCCAGTCACTGAACCCGGCTGCCCGCCCAAGGCGCGCATACCGTATGGCGTCCTCCGCGGTATAGCAACCGGCGGTGTTGGGCAGCAGGAAGAACTCGTCCGGGTCCAGATGGTGGAGGATGCCCTCCTCCTTGGTTCGGTCCAGATCGACCCTACGCACCGCAACCGTCACCATCTCTGCGCCGCTGGCGCGTATGGCGTTCATCATCACGTCGTTGTCGGAGTATTTCCCCGTGCCGACGATCAGCCGGGACTCGAACTCCCGATCCCCGATCCGGATGGGGTCGGCCGCCACCGCATCCGACTCATTACCACGCGTTTCGATTTTCGCTTCCTTCGCCACCGCTCACCCTGCTCCCTCTCGGATTAATAGTCCCAACCTCAGCCACCGCCCACGAAGTGCACCACCTCCACCTGGTCGCCCTCCTCGACGCGTACATCGGCAATTACATCTCGGGAGAGGATCTCTCGATTCAACTCGACCACGACCATGTGCGGATTGAGTTCCAACGACTCGAGCAGATCCATCACGGTCAGGTCGGCCTCGATCTCACGATCCTTCCCGTTCAGTCGAACCTGTATCATCTCACCTGCCGTCGGTTGTCGGGGTCGTCGTGCGTCGTTGATTCACCTGCGGCACGATCCAATGCAGCCAAATATACCTCCACCGCCCGCGCTGGGCTCTCCCCCCCCCACACACCATCGAGCACGGCGATACCCCACGCGCCGCTCGCCACCGCAGCCTCCACGCGATCGGGCGTGATGCCGCCGATGGCCACAAGAGGCAGGCGGGTGGTCCGTTGTAATGTCTCGACCAGCGATGGTCCCACGGGCGTGCCCCCGGGATGTGAGGCAGTTGCAAACATCACGCCCACAGTCAGGTAGTCCGCGCCGCCCTCCACGGCTTGCTGCGCCTCTCCGACATCGTGGACCGACACGCCGAGGGTCCCCTGTCTACCGAGGAGGTCGCGGGCGATTGCTGGCGGAAGCGACCGCTGCCCTAGGTGCACCCACTCGAGCCCGTGAGCCAGGGCGACGTCTACACGATCGTTGACCACCAGCGACGCTGCTGAGTCTTCGAGGACCGACACGAGATCGCGAACGACGCGGAACAGGTCCCTGCCTCGGGTGCGTGGACCCCTCACATGGAGCGCCGTGGTGACCCCTCCGACCTCCATCACCTCGGACGCGACGGCTACGAAGTCCGGCCTCGCGAGCACCTCGTCATTGGTGACCAGGTGGAGCCGGGCTTTCACTCGAAGCGCTGGCCGACCATGGCTCCCCGTCCCCGGATCCACGCCGCGGCGGCCATCCGGCCCTTCCCGTCCGGCTGCACCTCGCTGAAACGCACCGCGCCGGTGCCAGTGGCCACACGTAGCCCGGCCGAATCGTCGGCCTCGAGCACGCTGCCAGGTTCGGCATGGGTGGACTCGTCATCGGGAATGGGGCGGAATAGTTTGACCGGGCGGGATTCGAGGGTGGACCAGGCGCCCGGCACCGCGTCCATGCCCCGGACCAGGTTCGCCACCTCGGAGGTGGATGCCGTCCAATCCACACGGGCAGTCTCTCGCCCGATCTTGGGAGCGAAGGTAGCAAGGTGCTCGTCCTGGGGTCGCTCTTCGAGAGCCCCACCTTCCAGGAGGGCCAGTGCCTCGATCAGGGCCTGCGCACCAACGTCGGAGAGCCGGACGGACAAGTCCGACGCCGTCTCGCCCGAGGCGATCGGCTCTTCGATCTGAAGGAGGATGGGTCCGGCGTCCATTTTCTCGACCATGCGCATGACCGTGACGCCCGTCCACTGCATGCCCCGGATGATCGCCCAGTTGATCGGCGCCGCGCCGCGCAGCGCGGGAAGCAGCGAAGCATGAACGTTGAACGACCCGCGAGGCGGAGCGTCGAGCACCTCGCGCCGAAGGATGCGGCCGTAGGCCACCACCACGGAAAGGTCCGGCGAAAGAGCTCCTATCTCTCCGAGAAAGTCTTCACCGTGGGGACCTTCGGGTTCGAGCACGTGGAGGCCGTCGGCCAGGGCCGCCTGTTTCACCGCCGACGAACGCAACGACCGACCGCGCCCAGCAGGTCGATCGGGTTGGGTCACGACGCCCACCACTTCGTGTCCTTCTTCCGTCAGGGCTCTCAGGGAAGGGACCGCGAAGTCAGGCGTCCCCCAGAAGAGCACCTTCATCCGCGATCCTCTTCCTGGCTCTTCTTCCACTTTTTGAGGAGCATCTTGCGCTTTAGCGGGCTGACTCGATCGATGAACAGGATCCCATCCAGGTGATCGAGTTCGTGTTGGAGAGCGCGCGCCAACAGGCCGTCCGCCTCGACCTCGATCGATTCACCTTCCGGGTCCGTGGCTCGTACGGTTACCCTGGCGGAACGGGTGACGAGTTCCTCGAGACCTGGAAGGCTGAGGCACCCCTCCGTCGACTTGTCCGTCTGGCGGCTCGCCCGGACGAGCTCGGGATTCACCAGCACCAGGCGACCGGCATCGGAACCCTCTTCGTCCTGAACGTCCAGCACGCAAAGGCGCAAGGAAAGGCCAATCTGGGGGGCCGCCAGCCCGATTCCCTCTGCGTGGTACATGGTCTCGAACAGGTCCCTGACGAGTGCCCTGAGACCGTCGTCGAACTCGGAGACCGCCTCACCGGGCACTCGGAGCACCTCATCACCGAGGTAGCGGATCTCACGGATGGCCATCAGTCCTTCGCTTCTTCGCCTCCGAGTTTCCGCGAGACCTTGGTCCGCTCCACGGTCACTTTCGTGTCACCACCCGTCTTGATGATCAGGCGGTCTTCCTCGGCCCGGACCACAGTTCCTATGATGCCACCGGAGGTCACGATCTCATCCCCCTTCTGGATCGCGCCGATCATCTTCCGGTGCCGCTCCTGCTCCTTCCGCTGGGGGCGGATGAGGAGAAAATAGAAAATGGCGATGACCGCAAAGACATTAAAAAGCAGGACGATCGAGCCGCTGGCCCCTTCCCTCGGGCCAGCCGTGAACGCCAGCGCCTGTTCGATCAATGTGTTGCTCCGTCATTAAAGTTGAGTGCTTTCAGGCGAAGGGTCGCCTCCCGCCGCGCCGCCTGCACTACACCACTCGCCCCCGGTACCGTTCCAGCCACTCAGCGCTCCAAGCAGTGAAGGTACCGCCCCGGATCCGTTCCCGGGCCTCGGCAGCCAAGCGCACGAGGAATCGCAGGTTGTGGATGGCGAGCAGCCGATGTCCGAAACGCTCGCCCGCCACCACCAAATGGCGCACGTAGGCCCTGTCGAAGCGCATACAACCGTAGCAGTCGCAGCCCGGATCGACCGGCCGCGTATCCGCCCTGAAACGCGCGCCCTTGAGGTTCACCTGACCCTCCTCCGCCGTCCAGGCCGTGCCATGTCGAGCATTTCGCGTGGGAGCGACACAGTCGAACATATCGCATCCACGAGAGATCGCTTCCAGTAGGTCATCCGGATAGCCCACCCCCATCAGGTAACGCGGCCGGTCGGCCGGCATTTCGATGTGGAGCGTCTCGAGCACACGCCACATCTCCGGCTTGGCTTCGCCCACCGATAGCCCTCCGATGCCGAACCCGTCCCAGGTGCCGAGGTCACGCACCCTACGTACCTGGTCGAGCCTTAGATCCTCGTAGACATTGCCCTGGAGGACCGGAAAGAGGCTCTGGGCAGCCCTGCCGTCACTAGCGGAGATCTCTCCGAAACGGTCAGCGCAGCGCTCCAGCCAATGTAGCGTTCTGGCGTTAGCCGCCTCGGCCACGCTTCGGCTGCTGCCCCCCGGAGGGCACTCGTCGAAGGCCATGATGACATCCGCCCCGAGCACTCGCTGAATGTCCATGACACTCTCGGGCGTGAACAGGTGGCTCGAGCCGTCGATATGGCTCTGGAAGACTACGCCGTCATCCCGGATTTCATTGATGTTGGCGAGCGAAAAGACCTGATAGCCGCCCGAGTCCGTGAGGATGGGCCCTTCCCAGCGCATGAAAGCATGCAAACCGCCCAACTCATCGACCAAGTCGTGCCCCGGACGCAGGTAGAGATGGTAGGTGTTGGCGAGGATCATGGAAGCGCCCAGGCCGGATAGCTCGTCCGGCGAGACCGCTTTCACGGCCCCCTGCGTACCCACAGGCATGAACACAGGAGTGGTAACGTCACCATGGGGGGTGCTGAACGTACCCGCCCGGGCTGCCCCGTCGGTCGCCTCCAAGGCAAAGTCAAACACGGGACCTCGGCCGGCCGTTCAACGACGTCCCGCGCATCCAGGAACGATCCATCAGATGACGGCCATGCTGTCGCCGTAGGAATAGAACCTGAACCCCAACCGAATCGCCTCCTCGTACGCGCTCATGGTCCGCTCATACCCAGCGAACGCCGCGACCAGCATGATCAGCGTCGAGCGGGGAAGGTGGAAATTCGTGATCAACGCGTCCACCACCCTGAAGTCGTACGGCTGTCGAATGAACAATTCCGTGTTTCCCACCCGCGACTCGACCTCCCCGCTCTCCCCGGCCGCACTCTCGAGCACCCTCACGACGGTGGTGCCCACCGCCCACACCCGCCTTCCATCTCTCTTCGCATTCGTCACGGCCCGGGCCGTCGCCTCAGGCACGCAGTACCGCTCCGAGTGCATGGTGTGTAGCCCGGGATCGTCGACTTCGACCGGCCGGAACGTGCCTACCCCGACGTCCAGCGTCACCGATACCCGCTCTACCCCCATGGCCTCGATTTCGGCCAGCAGCCCGGTAGTGAAGTGAAGTCCGGCCGTCGGAGCCGCGACCGACCCCGGCACATCCGCGTACACGGTCTGGTAGCGCTCGCGATCCAGAGGCTCGTCCTCTCGCTCCAGATAGGGAGGCAAGGGCACGTGCCCATAGCGTGCGAGCACGTCCGGGAAGGAGAGGTCGGTCACGAGGCGGACCACACGTCCGCCCCCCTCTAAAGAGTCCAGGATCTCGACGTCGAGATCCTGGCCTATCGTAACGGTCCGCCCAGGCTTGAGTTTCCCCCCGGGGCGCACGAGTGCCTCCCACACGTGGGAGTCCTCTCCGCCCTGGTCCTCTCCGCTCAACGGACGCAGAAGCAGAATCTCCGCAGGAGCGCCGGTGGGCTTTCGTCCCTTGAGCCGGACAGGCAGCACCTTGCTGTCGTTCACGACCAATAGGTCGTCGGGTGCCATGAGTGAGGGCAGCTCTTTGAACCGGCGATCGAGAATAGGCCCGCCGTTCCGGGGCACGACCAACAGGCGGCTGGCGTCGCGTTCCTCTGCGGGATAGCGCGCCACCAGATTTCCCGGTAGGTCGTACTCGTAGTCTTGAACGCGCCGACCGCCGGCCACGGTGTCTACTCGAATAGGGACGACTGGTCGGTCCCTCCATCCGCCGGCGGGACCGCGTACCCGAACCGCTTGTACGCTCGGTTGGTGGCCACGCGGCCACGGGTGGTACGCATCAGGAAGCCCTCTTGGATCAGAAAGGGCTCGTAGACCTCCTCGAGGGTGGAGACGTCCTCGCCCAACGCCACCGCCAACGACTGGAGACCGACCGGACCTCCCTCGAACTTCTCGATGAGCGTCTTGAGCACCCGCGCATCCATCTCATCAAGTCCGTACTCGTCGACGTCGAGCATGTCGAGGGCGTCTTTGGTCACCTGCGCGTCGATCACACCGTCGGCCCGAACTTCCGCGAAGTCCCTCACCCGCCTGAGCAGGCGGTTCGCGACCCTCGGCGTGCCCCTCGCCCGTCGCGCCAAGATGTCCGCACCCTCCTCCGTCGTTTCGATGCCGAGCACGTCCGCACTCCGGCGAATGATCACGGCGAGTTCGTCGGGAGGATAAAAGTTGAGGCGCTGAATGAGGCCGAAGCGGGCCCGCATGGGCGCGGTCAGCAGGCCGAAACGGGTCGTTGCACCCACGAGCGTGAAGCGCTCGATGTTCATCGTCATGGTCTCGGCCTTTGGGCCGTCGGCCAACCGGATCTCGACACGGAAGTCCTCCATCGCCGGATAGAGGAATTCCTCGATGATCGGCCTCAGACGATGGATCTCGTCGATGAAGAGGATGTCGCCTTCGCGCTGGTTGGTGAGAATGCCCACCAAGTCGGCGGGCTTCTCCAGCACGGGCCCGGACGTGGTCTTGATGTTCACGCCCATCTCTCGAGCCATGAGCCTGGCGAGCGTCGTCTTCCCGAGACCCGGCGGGCCGTGGAATAGCAGGTGGTCCAGTGGGTCTCGACGCTGAAGCGCCGCCTCGATCGCGATCGAGAGAGACTCCCTCACCCACTCCTGACCGATGAATTCGTCGAGGCACTGAGGCCGGAGCGAAGGCTCGACCTGCGTATCCTCTTCGAGTCTCTCGGGTGTCGTGACCTCGCGTTTTCCGGTCATTCGTCGCTCAGTGCTTTACGGATCAACTCCTCACGTCCCTCCGGCTCGCCCTGCTCGAGAGCTCGGCGTATGGCAGCGTCGGCATCCACGAAAGTGTACCCGAGGTGGACCAGCGCGGCCACCGCCTCCTGGGTGTAGCCTACCCCGCCCGCCGTGACGCCTTCCCCCGCCACCACGAGGTCCTTCACACGGTCGGCCAACTCGAGCGCGATTCGCTCGGCCTTCTTCTTGCCCACTCCACTCACCTGCGTCAGGGCGGCCAGGTCCTTCTCGGCGAGTGCCTGGGCCAGCCGCGGCGCGTCGTACGTGGACAGCATGGCGAGCGCCACCTTGGGACCCACTCCGGTCGCACCTAGCAATCGGCGGAAGAGCTCTCGCTCATGCTCCTCGGCAAACCCGTACAAGGTCAGCGAATCCTCGCGGACCACCTGGAGCGTGCGGATCTCAAAATCCTCGGCCGGGGGCGAGGGCAGCCGCTGAAGGATGGTGAGCGGTACCTCGACTTCGTAGATCACTCCTCCCGGGGTCTCGACCTCGATGCGGTCCAGGTCGCGCGTCACCAGGGTACCTTTGATTCGGCTGATCAAGTCCGCACATCTCCCAACAGGCAGTAACACAGGGCTGCGGCACAACCATCCGCCGCATCGGCCGGCGTCGGTGGTGTCTGGAGCCGCAACTGCTTCTGGACCATGAAGGCCACCTGTCCCTTGGTCGCACCGCCGTGGCCCACAACGGCCTTCTTGATCTGCCTGGGTGTGTACTCGGCGATGGTGAGATCGCTCAAAGCCGCGGCCAACAGAATGGCGCCCCTCGCGTGGCCCAACGTAAGGGCACTGCGAACGTTTTTGCCCTGGAAGACATCCTCGACCGACATTACGGACGGTCGAAACCGCTCGATCAGCACCTCGATCTCCTGGTAGATCTCCTTGATGCGAACAGGAAGCGCCTGTCCGGCCGACGTGCGAATCACACCACACTCCAGCAGCGATACGGCGCCGCCGCCCTGCTTGGCGACGACGCCGTATCCGGTGATAGCGGTGCCGGGGTCGATGCCCAGCACCACTTCGGTCTCGGACCCGCCCACGATCACTATCCTATGTGGCCTCCGCCAGCACTGCCTCGTCGATGTCCCCGTTCGAATAGACCGTCTGAACGTCGTCGGAGTCGTCGAGGGCATCCAACAACTTCAGCAGACGCTCGGCGACCTTGCCCTCGACCTTGACCTCGTTCTTGGCCAACCAGCTCAGCTCGGCCCGATCAAAGTCTATGCCCGAGTCCTTCAACCCTGTCTGGACCTCGTGAAACGCCGCGATCTCGGTCGTCACCACGAACTCCCCACCGTAGGACTCCACGTCATCCGCGCCCGCTTCGAGCGCGGCCTCTAGGACCTCATCCTCCGTGTATTGGGCTGAATCCACATAGATCTGTCCCTTGTGGGCGAACTGCCAGGCCACCGAGCCGGCCGTCCCCAGGTGGCCGTCGTGCTTGCTCAAGACGTGGCGCACATCGGCTACCGTGCGGTTCTGGTTGTCCGTAAGAGTCTCGATGTAGATGGCGACGCCGCCCGGGCCGTAACCCTCGTAGGCGATCTCCTCATAGTGGACCCCCTCCAACTCTCCGGTGCCACGCTTGATCGCGCGCTCGATGTTGTCGTGGGGCATGTTTGAGGATTTGGCCGTGTCGACAGCCAGGCGGAGTCGGGGATTGAAGTTCGGGTCGCCGCCGCCTTCGCGGGCTGCGACGGTGAGCTCGCGAGTGAGCTTCGTGAACATCTGCCCGCGCTTGGCGTCGGTGACCGCCTTCTTGCGCTTGATTTGGGACCACTTGCTATGTCCAGACACGAGTCCTCCCGGTGCCTCCTGGAAGGCTGTCGACAGCCTTCTAGTCGTTCGCCTTCTTCGACTCCGCGATGATCTTCTGCGCCTCGTGTTCAGGCACGGCCTCATACCCGGCGAACACTCGCGTGTGGTTCGCCCGGCCCTGTGTCATCGAGCGCAGCAGCGCCGCGTATTTGTACAGCTCAGCCTCGGGAATCTTGGCGCGAATAGTCGTCTTTCCGCCGTTGGGCTCCATGCCCTGTACCTTTCCGCGGCGCGACGTAATGTCTCCCATGATCTCGCCCACGAAGCTATCGGGCGTGGAGACAGCGACCTCGATGATCGGCTCGAGAATCACGGGCCGGCAGTCCGGCGCGACCTTCTTGAAGGCCATCGAGCCGGCAACCTTGAAGGCGATATCGCTCGAGTCCACGCTGTGGTATGACCCGTCATAACACTCGGCCTCGAAGTCTACGAGCGGGTAGCCCGCCAGAATGCCATGCTGGGCGGCCTCTTCGATGCCCTTGGCCACGGACGGCACGTATTTGCTGGGGATCACGCCGCCTTTGATGGAGTTCTTGAAGTTGAACCCCTCGCCCTCGTTGAGCGGCCTGAGCTTCACCTTGCAGTCTCCGAATTGGCCGCGCCCGCCGCTCTGCTTCTTGAAGCGGCCCTGACCCTGGGCCTCCTTGGTGATGGTCTCCCTGTAGGCGATCTTTGGCGCTTCGGTGACCACCGACACGCCGTACTTGCGCTTCATCCTCTCGAACTGGACGTCGAGGTGGAGTTCACCCAATCCCCTGGCGATCGTCTGGCGCAGTACCGGATTGAACTCCGCACTGAAGGTCGGGTCCTCCTCGTGGAGCTTGGGCAGCACCTCGCCGAGCTTGTCCTCGTCGATCCGCGTCACGCCCTTCACGGCGAGGGCGATGTCGGCGCTGGGGAACTCGATCGGTTCGAGCGTGACCGGCCGGCTTGACGCCGAGAGCGTGTCGTTCGTGTGCGAGTCCTTGAGCTTGGCCACCACACCGATGTCGCCCGCATGGAGCCTCGGCACTTCGAAGCGCTCCTTGCCCTGAGCGATGCTGAGATGGTGAAGCTTCTCCGTGGTGCCACGCTCCGCGTTCTCCACCTCGACGCCGTTGGCAATCGAGCCGCTTACGATCCTGAAGAAGGACAACTCCCCCACGTGGGGCTCGTTCACCGTCTTGAAGATCAACGCCGAGAACGGCTCGCTGTCGGACGGTAGGACCGCAACCTCTTCAGACATGCCAGGCTTGGTCGCGATCTCACCGCCGGTCTCAGCGGGGGATGGGCAGAGCTCTACGATCTTCCTCAGCAACGCCCGCATCCCGAACGACTTGGTCGCCGATGCACAGAAAACGGGGAATATCTCGCCTCTGAACATGCCGAGGGCCATGGCCTCAATGGCGTCCTCACGGGAGATCCTTCCTCCATCGAGGTACTTCTCGAGCAGCTCCTCGTTGGTCGTCGCAAGGGTCTCCTGAATCTCGGTCTCCCACTCCTCGAACTGGGACTGCAGCTCCTCGGGAATGTCCTGCTCCTCGTATTCGCCCGTGGACGTGCCGGGTTTGAAGATATGCGCGCGCGCGCTGAAAAGATTGATGATGCCCCTGAAGTCCTCGCCCTCTCCGATCGGAATCTCGACGGGGATCGCCTTGTCGGTCAGGCGCTCCTTTATCTGCTTGTAAACGTTGTCGAAGTTGGCGTTCTCCTTGTCCATCATGGAGATACAGAACATTCGGGGGAGCTTTCGACGCTCGCAGTATTCCCACACGGTCTCGGTACCCACCTCGACGCCGGCCGTGGCGCCCACAACGATCAAACCGGCGTCGGCGACGCGCACGCCAGCCACTGTGTCACCCGTGAAATCCAGATAGCCCGGCGTATCGAGGAAATTGATCTTGGCGTCGTGAACCTCGCAAAACGCGGGAGTGCACTGCAGCGAGATCTCGTGTTTGACCTCCTCAGGAGTGCACAGCGTGAGCGCGTGCCCCTCATCGACGCTTCCTTTCCGCCTCGAACTGCCCGCCGCGAAGCAGAGCGCGTCGATCAAGCTCGTCTTCCCGGCTCCACCGTGGCCCAGAACGGCGACGTTCCGGATTTGCTCGGTTGTATATTCTTTGGCGGACGCCATACCTACCTCCTACTGGAAATTCTCGTTTCGGACCCCAGAGGCCTGTTGAAGAGGATCGTGATTCTAGATCCCACAAAATCCTGGGTCAAGCACTCGAAGAGCGATAGACGGGAAGGGGTCCAGCGAGACCGGGAGTCTTCCTCGCCGGGTGTATTTACGCCTCACTGCCGGGCAGTCGGCCCGGATTCAATTCGTACGCTGGCGGCGAGACACCTCGTCGAGCAACGCACGCTCGTCGTCGGTGAGCGAACTCATGCCCTCGGCGGAGATCTTGTCGAGCACCTGGTCGACCGCGTCGAGCGTGGCCTTTTCCTTCGTCCCCAACGCATCCGCGCTTCGTGCTTTCCTCGCGGAAGAGCGTGACGCGTCCTCGCTGGGGACGATCGCGAGCCGTCTCGCTTTGATGCCTGCGGCCCGGGCGAACCCTTGTAGCTTGTCCGAGGTCTTCCAGTCACTCTTCAAGTAGATGAAGCCGGTGACCAGCCCACCGAGGTGCGCGAAGTGCGCAATACCACCGCTCGCCCCTCCGAAGGCGCTCGTGAAAGCGAGCAGGAAGAAGAATGCCACCAGCCACCTGGCCTGCACCGGGTAGATACCCCAGACGTAGATCGGAGCCTTCGGCCAGGTCATGGCGAAAGCCAGCATGAGGCCGTAGACGGCAGCAGACGCGCCGATGATCGCGGCGTTTGATGCGAAGATGAAGCTGAGCCCCACCCCACCCATCCCACAGATCAGGAAGTACTTGGTGAACTCACGCGATCCCCACCGATCCTCGAGGGGTGGCCCGAAGAAGAACAGCACGATCATGTTCCCGGCCAGATGCATCAGGTCGCCGTGTAGGAACATGTAGGTGACGGCGCCCCACGGCTGTAGGAGCACCCGTGAGGGCTGGAACGCGAAGAGGCTCTCGACGAGTCCGTCGCCAATCACGCGCGAAACGACGAAGATGACGACGTTCGCGATGATCAGCTTCTTCACCACTGGGGTGAGTTGGAACCTGAAGGTGGGAATTCCTCTACCGCCTATATACCCCATACTCTTCACTGGATTCTTCGGGTTTCTACTAGGAAAAACACTGGACCCCTCGAGTCTTTCATTCAACACCGAGTCAGGTGGTGGTGTTCCTGATGATCGGCCGTCACGCCCTACTATTTAATACGCGCGAGTTGCACCAATCGATCACAGAAATCCGGGAACGACAAGCCTGCGGCCCGGGCTGCCTTCGGCAGGAGGCTGGTGCCGGTAAGCCCGGGTAACGAGTTCGCTTCCAGGATCCACGGATCGCCGTGGGCGTCGAGCATGAAGTCGATACGCGAGAAGTGACGGAGGCGTAGAACACGATGCACCCCAAGCGCGAGCTCCTGAAGCTGTTGCGCCACGTCGGCCTTCAGGTCCGCCGGAAAAATCTCGGAGGCCATACCGGGCTGGTATTTGCACTCATAGTCGAACAGCTCGTGCGCCGTGACGATTTCTCCGACGGGCAGAGCCTCGTCACCTAGTATCCCCACCGTGAGCTCCCTGCCGTCGATGAACGCCTCATACATCATGGCCTCTCCGCGGGCACGGCCTTCAGCCCCCGCGTGAGCCACCTGGTCGGCGTCGACCGCCAGCGTGAGTCCGATTGACGAGCCTCCACTCACGGGCTTCACGATGACCGGCGCCCCGAGCCGCTCGACCACCTCAGCCGCCGGAGGATCCCCAACCATCCAGTCCGGTGTGGGAAGTCCGGCGTCACGGAGAAGCCGCTTGGAGACATCCTTGTCCATGGACAGTGCGCAACCCAACATGCCGCTACCCACATACGCCATGCCCGCCATCTCGAGCAGCGCCTGCACGGTGCCGTCTTCTCCTTGCCCCCCGTGCAACGCTACGAACACCACGTCTGCATCGGCCAATTCGGGATTTCCACCGATCGTCACCGCCGATCCGGCAGCCTCCTGCCCCCCGGCGGGCGGGATCGCTGCCACGCCTGATTCCAGGATGGCCACCTCTTCGCCACGGGTGAGTAGCCCCTTGGAGGGATCGAGCGCCACCACTTGGTGTCCGGCCGTCCTGAGTGCTTCGGCGACGCCGACCCCAGAGGCGAGGGATACATCCCGCTCGCCCGAGTCGCCACCCAGCAGCACCACGACTTTCACGGGATCCTGGTCTTCACCGATCCCGCGCCCGTGAGGCTTTGCACCACATCGTAGCGTGTCAGAATGCCTTGGATTTCCCCACCTTGCCTCACGAGAACCGCCGCATTGGAGCGCGTGAGCAGCCGACTTGCCTCCTCCGCCTCGATGTGGCTGTCCACCACAGGGAAGGGCGCATCCATCACTGAATCGACCGGTCGGTCGAGCAGCTCTGGATCCTCGATGACACGGCCCATGAGATCCCCCTCGGAGAGCGATCCCACGCACTCGCCATTGAGCAGGACCGGCAACTGGGACACGTCGTACGACGTGAGGGTAGAAAGTGCCACTCGAATCGACGTGGTCGGGTCCACCGAGATGAGTGGCGGCGCCACCCCATCCTTGGCCGATATCACTTCGTGGACGCTCACACGGATGTGCCGAAGGAAGCCGTTGTCGCGCATCCAATCATCGTCATAGACCTTGGTCAGGTAGTGCTCGCCCCAGTCCGGGAGCAACGTGACCAATACGGCATCCGGATCGTCTTCCTCGCGGGCAATGTCTATGGCGGCCTGAACGAGAAGACCGGACGAGCCACCTCCGAACAGGCCTTCCTCTCGGCAGAGCCTGCGGGTCATCGAGAACGCCTGGGCGTCGGTGATCGTGACCCATCTGTCGGTCACATCGAGGTCCAGGGCCCCGGTGATCTTGTCGCTCCCCAGGCCCTCGACCTTGTAGGGCTGGCCCTCGGGCATCTCGCCCGTGTCAAAAAACGTCTTGATCACGGATCCTTCCGGATCCACGCCGATGATCTGCACATGCGGATTCTGCTCCTTGAGGTAACGCCCCACGCCGGTGATCGTCCCGCCTGTGCCCGCACCCGCGAGAAAATGCGTGATCGCGCCTCCAGTCTGAGTCCAGAGTTCCGGCCCCGTGCTCTCGTAATGCGCCTGCGGGTTCGCCTGATTGTAGAACTGATCCGCAAGGATCGCGCCCGGCGTTTCCTCGGCGATGCTCTTGGCCCTGTTGGCGTAGTGCTCCGGATGATCCGGTGTGACGGCCGTGGGCACGATGACCACTTCGGCACCGAACGAGCGCAGGAGCTTGACCTTCTCCTGGCTCATCTTGTCGGGCATCACGAAAATGCAGCGGTAGCCCCGGATGGCCGCCGTCATGGCCAGCGCTACACCAGTATTCCCGCTTGTGGCCTCTACGATCACTCCACCCGGCTGGAGCGTGCCGTCACGTTCGGCCGCCTCGACCATGGCGAGCCCGATTCGGTCCTTGATCGATCCGCCGGGATTCATGAACTCGCACTTGACGTAGATCGCCCCCGGCACGCCGTCGGTGACGGTGTTCAACCTCACGAGCGGGGTCCACCCCACCGTCTCGAGGACATTCGCGTGAACGCCCCGGTTGTGGTCGGTCATACCGCTGATCCTTTCAAGATGCGTGCGTTCCGGCAGGCCGCCGCCACGCTGAAATCGCAGGCCACCGAAAGATCAGGGGCGCGGTTTCTTCGAGAAGTGGACGGGCACCGTCGCCCAGACGTCGATGCGCTTGCCGCCCTTCGTGGCCGGGCGGAAACGGAGTGCGCGAGCGCCGCGGATGGCAGCGGAGTCGAACGCCGCGTGCCCGCTGGACTCGACGACCAGAACGCTGTCGACTCCACCCGTTTCGTTCACTCGAACCTTAACGAGGCATGTGCCCTCGATGCCTTGATCCCACAACTCGAGGGGATACTCGATGGAGACCCCGGCCATGAGTGGGGAGGGGCTGCGGACATCCTGATCACCGCCACACGCCACAGCCCCGGCCAACGCACTGACGCCGGCGATGCGACGAAACAGGTCTGTATCCAATCCGCTCAATGGTCCTCTCCGCTGCCGAGTTCATTCCGCAGCTCAAACAGGAGGTTCAACGCCTCCAAGGGCGTCAGGCTGTCGAGATTCGTCTCGGCGAGCCGTTTCACCACCGGATGCTCCTCATACTGCACGGATCCGTGGAAGAAAGAGAGTTGGTCGGGCGGTTCCGTGCGGCCCAGGCCTACGCCACCTCCAGAGTGTGTTCCCTCCAACTCAGCAAGAAGTTCCCCGGCACGGGCAATCACTGCGTCGGGGAGTCCCGCCAGCCGCGCTACCTGAATACCGTAGGATCGATCCGCCCCACCCTCTTCCAGCCGCCGCAAGAAGACGATCTCATGACCTACCTCGCGGACCGCCACGTTCATGTTCTTCACGCCGGGCAGAAGATCACCGAGCTGGGTCAGTTCGTGATAGTGGGTGGCGAAGATGGTCTTGGCTCCCAACTCTTGATGGATGTGCTCAGTGACCGACCACGCGATCGACACGCCGTCATACGTCGACGTTCCGCGACCGATCTCATCCAGCAGGATGAGGCTGCGCTCCGTCGCGCCGTGGATGATGGCGGCCGTCTCGTTCATCTCGACCATGAAGGTCGACTGCCCAAGGGTGAGGTTGTCCGATGCGCCGACACGGGTGTAGATGCGGTCGCACACAGGCAAGCGCGCCGCGTCGGCAGGGACGAACCCGCCCATCTGCGCCATCAGGTGGATGAGCCCTACCTGCCTCAGCACAGTGCTCTTTCCCGCCATGTTCGGCCCGGTGAGGATGATGATCCACTTTTTTTCGTCCAGAACCACGTCGTTCGGTATGAACGACTCGCGGGGCATCATGGTCTCGACCACCGGGTGGCGACCACCCTGGATCTCGGACTCGAAGCCCGTGTGGACCACGGGTCGCACGTAGCCGCGGCGGACTGCCCCGTGGGCCAGGGCGCCGAGCACGTCGAGCTCGGCCACGCGGGCTCCAGCGTCCTGGATACGCACGACGTGATCGGTGGCCGCCTGGCGCACTTCAGCGAAAAGCCCTGCCTCGAGCTTGGCGATGCTGTCCTCTGCGCCGAAAACCTTTTCCTCCCACTCCTTCAGTTCCGGAGTGTAATACCGCTCGGCGTTCGTGAGCGTCTGCTTGCGCACGTAGTCCTCGGGCACGCGCTCGACATTCGCCCTGGTAACCTCGAGGTAGTACCCGAAGACCTTGTTGAAGCCGACCTTGAGTGACTGAATGCCCGTGCGTTCGCGCTCACGCACCTGCAGCGCCGCGATGAAGTCGCGCGCGCCGTCACGGATTC
>JADFRS010000109.1 GCA_022561145.1 Gemmatimonadota bacterium | reverse complement strand
CCCAGATCGTGGCTCTGATGGATAGGGGGAGGGGGTAGGGGACCTCGTGGCTGAGTATCTGGCGCAACTCACCGAGATGTTACTCGTGCTCTTAGGTGCCGTGGTGGCCTTCGGCGGCCAGTTCGCTTTCCATCGTTGGCGAAGCGCTCACCGGCTGAGGGAGATAGCCCTGGCTCTGGAGGAAGAGCTTCGTGGAACAGCGTTTAGGCCGCCGCACTTTAGTGGCTTCCATGATGAGGCGTTCAGCACGTTCCTCGCCGACATACCGATGCTTCCCCATGAGACTGCGCGGAGGATTCTCAGGTACTATTTCCGCATGAGGTATCTCAGGCACCAGCAGATGCCTGGTGGGGATGCCACGGAGGATTCTGTAGCGGAAATGGAGACAATCCGGAACCAACTCCTCGGTGAGTTGAAGCCTATCTCGCCCTCGAGTTCTCGATGATCACCGTATCCGTGAGCGCCCAAGCTCGAGGCGTTGTTGCTGAGTCGTCGCTTGCCCTGAGCCTAGGCTGCATGTAACCTGCGAGCGTACCAGAAGTAGCTTGCCAGCCGCTCTCCCCCCCAGTGGCCAAGGAGGAACAAACAATGCCCACGATTCGCTTCGACAGTCTCACGTGCGTTACCGCGCAGGATCTCGACGGTCAGGACGAGGCCTTCCTCGCGTTCTTTGTGGACGGGGAATACATCGGAAACGTCTACCGGCCGATGAGAAGCAACACTCAGTTGGCCCTCGGCTTCGAGCTCGAGTACCAGAACACGCTCCGCATCCAGTTGTGGGAGGTTGACGATCCGGCGGGCGGGAACGCACACGACTTCATCGGCGAGATCAACCTCGACTCGGGCGTGCAGACCGGCAACGAGCAACTGCTGCGCGCCGGCGGCGATTACACGCTCGACTGGACGCTGGTCCAACAGGACGGTCCGGCGGAGACCATTGTCCGACGCGACCAGGTGACGATGAGCGCGGCAGAGCGCACTCGATTTCGGGATGGGATCGATGCTCTGATCGCGGACGGCACCTTCGGGGATCTCGTAGTCTCGCATGCCGGTGCGGACGGTAGCTTCCTATTCCGTAACCACGGCTTCGTACCACCCTCCAGCATCTCCATACAGCGCTTCCTGCCCTGGCACCGCGTGTATCTTCGGCGACTCGAAGAGGCCCTCCAGCAAGTCGATTCACGCATTTTCCTGCCCTACTGGCGTGGTTGGGCGGACCGTGGCATTCCCGCCTGGCTCGCCGATTTCACACCGGATGTCGCCCTGCCCGGATCGGGGATCGACGGGCAGCCCAATCCCTTGCCCGTAACGCGCGCGGAGAACCCATCGCGTTACCCCACGATCAGTATGGTCCAGACCGAGCTGGCGCCCGCGGACTACACCCAGATGACAACGCGGCTCGAGGGCGGCTCCCATGGCGCTGTCCATATGGCGGTCGGTGGTACCATGAGGAACGCCGTGATTGCCTCGGCTGACGTGCTGTTCTGGATGCACCACTGTGAGATCGACAGACTCTGGTCTCTCTGGCAAGCGGTGCGTCAGGGCAATCCGCTCTTGAGCATTACGAACCGGGAGATGACGCCGTGGAACGAGGATGTGAGCGACGTGCTCAGTACGCAGGAGTTTGGGTACCTGTACGCGTAGCTTTGCCTGACTCCGGCAACCGCATCCGTGAGCGCCCAACTCGAGACTCTGCTGGATAGGGGGAGGGGGTAGGAAAGATGACTGAGTTCCTCCTTGGTTTGGGAACCGCCGCCGCTGTGATTGGTGCGCTTCTAGGTTTCCTGAAGTGGCGGTCAACCAGGTCGCTGTTGCTTGCGTTGGTGTGGCATCACGATTTTCGATTTCCCCCGTTACCGGATCGCGAGGAAGAACACCCTCATCTCCTTGGCGACGCGGGGGCGGTTTCGGACTAGCTTGGGCTGCGCTCGAACGAGCGATTGCTACTGGCGCGTGTGACATGAGGGTCGCGCGCTCAGCGCGTAACCCTAGACCCCGTCACTCGTATCAAAAACTAATACGCAATCATGCTCGAAGCGGAGTTCGACCATGGCGTGTGGACGAACAGTTGGTACGTGGCTCGCTCGATCTGACCTCGGTCCGTGGATCGGTATCGTGGGTGCGGCGTTCGCCCTCTCTGTGGGCGAGATGTCAAGTGTTGGCGCCCAGGAAGACGCGCGTGCTCGCTTCACGCTGACCGGTCGGGTAGTGGACTCCTCCCAAGGCGTGGTCATGGCTGGAGCCCTCGTCAGGCTCAACGGCGTCCTGAATCCTCAGATCACCGACTCCCTCGGTATATTCGCTTTCGACGGCATCGAGCCGGGTCTGCTGAACATTTCAGTGAGTCAGCTGGGATACCTTCCCCTCGATGCCGAGGTTCGATGGGCCGGTCAAAGGCCCCTGCGGCTGGAGTTGGTTCCGGATCCCCTGATACTCGAGGGCATGACGGTGCAGTTGGACCGCCTCGCTCGGCGGCGTAAGAGGCTCGCCCGGTCGATAAGACACCTTTCCGTGGCGGACATCCAGATCTGGGCCGCAGGGGACAATGCGTATGACTTCGTGCTAGCCAGAGCTGGGTTCAGGATGTTTCCCTGTAAGAGACAGGGGTCTGCACAAGAAGTTCTCATGTTCCTGTGTGCGCGGATTAGGAACAAACCGGTCAACATTCGGCTGTACGTCGACGATGTGCGAATAATGGTTGGCATGATCGCCTTTCTCGAGAGCTACTATCCTAAGGTGAACCGCCCCGGGTTTGCCGGAGACTCCATCACTTGAGAGGATGGGAATTGCCCCTGCCACGCTTCCCAGGTCATTTCCGAAATTGCCAGACGTGGCAGGACGGTCTGTTTCCGCGGCCCGCAGACCCCCTCACCCATGATCTGGGAGAAAAGTGTCTCTTCCTCCGATCGATCATACATGACGAGGTTGTTCATGAATTGGTGCGGGGCTCCGAAACTGAAGACGGATCCCCCGTCAGCGATCTCGGACAGTTTCGAATCCTCAAATACTCCATACGCGCCACCCACGGCACTGCCTCAGTCCCCCCGGGTTCGAAATACGAAGAAGAACGCGAGAAAGAGAGAGGCCTTCGCGAAGCGATTGACGAGCCACACGCCGATCCGGAAGGGCTCGGCCATCACGATCTGCGGTGGAATCTCGAATCCCTGGGCAGCCAGCTCCGGCGGAGCTTGGATGACGTCGAACAGCTGAGGAAATCCGGCGCCGAGCCACCCCAGCATGGCCAGCAGGTACAGGCCCAAGAACCCCACAACAGTTCTGGAAAGGCCGAAGCTGCCTCGCGCGAAGCCGGTAAGCACCGTGCCGGCCGTGGCCACCTGCAACAACAGGGCGCGCAGCTCGGTCGGATCCACGAGCCACCCGAAGAAGAGGAACTTGTAGAATGCCTCGAACACAAAGATGAAGGAGAGCCCCGCCACCAGGGTCAGCGCGAACGCCTCCAGGTCAGAGAGGTACCTGAGCGCCACCACACCTCGGGCCAGCAGGATGCCGAGCATCAATAGCGTCGTCGCATCGACACCGTCGAATACGCCGACGTACAGCGACCCCGAGGCCATGAGTCCGGCGGCGTAAAGTGTACCCAGCACGCCGGCCGCGAACATGAAGGTGCCGAGAGGGCGGTCCCGAGCCATGGGTGGGAGTAGGGTTGGGCTCACAGACCCCGACGGTCCAGGATGGTCGCGAGGACTTCACGGTCCAGTTCGTAGCGTCCTACAAAGAATTTGCAGAGTCCTCGCACCCGGCACCTCTCGTGACCAGATTCCTCGACGGTCAGCCATGACCCACGGACTTTAACGCGGTCGCATAACATAAAACACGACAACCCAGCGGTGAGCGGCCGACCAGGGCCGACCGCCCACCTTCTCGATAGGGGTCTGTTACTCCTGCTCGCCTTCCCCGGACGCGTCGTCCTCGGACGTCGCCTCCGGGCTGCTCGGTTCACTGTCCGGCCCGCCCACGCTACGGGTCCTGGGCTCCTCGGGTGGCGGCGTGTCCGCCATGGGCGTGGTCGAGACATCGGCCATCGGCTCTGGTTCGGCCGGAGCAGAAGTCGTCTCGGTGGCCGGCGCCGGTGCCGGTTCGGCGGGTGGTGGCGCGCTCTCCATGGGGGGTGCCATGCCGGTCGGAGCCGCCACCACGGCGTTCTCGGATCCACGGACCGCGGCCAGCGCGAACGTAACCGGGATTGCCACGAGCGTCAGGAACCAGTACTGCCCCGTCGGGATCACGGTTTGCGGTGACACGAGCGCGACCAACGAGGTCAGCGTAACGGGCAGCAGCCCCACCATGACGCCGCCCAGCATCATGCCGAGCGCACGCGATTCGCGAGTGGCCTCGTCAGCCCCGGTGTAGTTCCGGACGACCTGCACCATCGCCGATCCGAAGTAGCCCACGATGAAAAGACCGATGATCACGCTGACCGCGCGGTTGAGCCCGCTCGTCGCGGCCGGCTGGAAGATCGAGAGGCCGGTCAGCATGGCCGCCACGAGTCCCGCCGGCAGGTAGACCAGGGGCGACGTGATCGGAGCCTCGCTGTAGGCGTCGTCTTTGCCCGCCCGAATCAGGACGTCCAGGAGGATCGCGAAGCCCATGATCACCGCCACCGTGGTGATCGCACCGGCCCAGATACGCATGGTGGCCGACGTGAAGTAGGGGGCCGCAAAGAACGCCAAGCCCAACGTGACCCCCAGCCACGCCAGCAGGCGCGTCGAAGCGTTGGGCGTCTTCCGGTACGCCCACATGCCGAGGCCGAGGAAAGCGAGCCCGATCAAACTCGACAGATAGCCAGCCATAGCCTGCGTCCCCGGCAGGCCCGCGTACTGGACGTCGAGTGACATCTCCTGGCCGCCCCGGTCCACCACGAAGGTTCGCGTCTCACCGATCGCCGGGCGGCCTCGCTCGGTGCTGGCGCTCACGTTCTCCATGGCGATGCCGCCGATACTTCGGATCACGTCACCCCTCTGCATCCCGGCTGCCTCGGTTGGACTCCCGGCCTCGACCTGGATGACCGTGAACGTGGGGTCGGTCGTGAAGCCGGCGTAGGGCACGTTGCCCGCATCCATGGTGCCGGCAGCGCCCCAAACGATTACGAGCAGTGCCAGCGCCATCAGAACGTTGTTGCGCATGGTTTTCCTCCAGCGCGAGAGAGAGTGGCTCCCTCAGACGGAAGGCGGACCTGTGGGGTTGCAAACCGGCAGGGGAGTAGGCTCTAGGATGTGGCGAAGGTGAGCGATTCGCAAACAAGACCGGTGTGCGCATCGCGTTGAACACGAGGCTCGCGTGCTTCGCTTGTGGTTCGCAGTAGGCACGCATCGGGTGCCGGAGACGACCGAGCACCGCGAAACGGGCGGAGGTCAATCGTGAACCACCCAGGCTGAGACCATGGCTGAGCAAGTCTTCGACGGCGTCATCGCAGAGGGTCGAGGGGGCGGAGCATGGGTCGCCGTCCCCTTCGACGTGGAGGAGGTGTTCGGCCGAGCTGAGGCTGACGCGGCTTGACAGTCTGAAACGGCAGCGTCTTTGCTATGCGCTGCCGTTTTCGAGTTGAATCCCGCCGCATAAGGTGCGCGATGACTCACCCGGCCGCACGCCCCGGCACCGATCTGTCCGACCACCGAGTGATCGTAGTCCTCCAGTCGGTTGCCACGATTCTCGCAGCGCTCATGCTGGTCACCTGCGGTGGAGGCGACTCGACACCGACGACGCCACCTCCACCTCCCACACCTAGGGTCACCACAGTCGTCGTGACGCCCAACTCGGCCACGCTCGTCACGGCGGGCGAGACCGTCCAGCTCACTGCCTCGGCCCTCGACCAGAACGGCGCGACGATGACGGGCCAGTCGTTCACGTGGAGCTCGTCGGATGACGGCGTAGTGACAGTCTCGTCCTCCGGCCGACGCAGGACTCGTGTCGGGCTCCGTGTTCGACTTCGGGCCCGAGGGGACGACGTTCGACCCTCCGGCCATCTTGACGTTGGCCTACGATGAGGCGGATCTCCCTTCCGGACTCGACGAACAGAGCCTGACGCTCCTCACCGAGCGCACCGACGGCTCGTGGGAGGAACTGGACGGGGGCGCCGTAACGGCGGATGCGGCCGCGAACACAGTCACCGCGCCCATCACGGGGTTCAGCGGCAAGGGGCTGGGAATTCAAGTGGCGGCTGTGGAGCTCACGCCCACCACCCTCGCGCTCAACGTGGGAGAATCTGCGGAGGTCGAGTCTACTCTCAGAGACGCGCTGGGTGCTGTGCTTTCGGGCCGCTGGGTCGGATGGACAAGCAGCGACGAGAATGTCGTGGAAGTTAGGCCCTTCCCGACCACCACGATGACCGGTGTGGGTGAGGTCACGGCCGTCGCTGCCGGACAGGCCGTCGTCACCGCTCAAAGCGGAGGTGTGAGTGCCACCGTGAGCGGAGTGCTGGAATATCGGGTCGGTGACTTCTGGCCCACTCTTACTCCTGCATCCTTTGGACTCAAGATCTACGAATGGACGGTTGGGGAGTCGGGACAATTCACGAGCGAGATTATTGGAGAGGAGACAGTTCCCTATCAAACGGGGGCCATCACCGGCGCCAACGCTCGTTTCGGCTCCTTCGGAACGTTCTTGGTTCACATCGATCGAGGGCTGCTTTGGAACCTTGGGGCAGATGAGGGTGAAGGGACCTACTACGTCTCCACGGATTGTGCCCTGACCGAGTACCCTCCTGACAAGATTAGAGGCGCTTTCGTCGACGGTATGATTCTCGACGAGTCAGGCGAATTCTTCGGCGTCAAGAGGGATTTGTCAGGGTGCGTACCCGTAGACACAGACGATCCCGATACCGAGAGTTGGGTCTGGCTGACGCAGATTCGAGACGTGAACGTCGGCGGTAGGACGTACAACAACGCCCTGGTTGTATGGGAGTTGGAGAAACGCCTACCATTTCAGCCACTTCAGTTTCACGGAAAAGAGCTTGAACTAGGAATCACCTTGCCCACTGCCGTCGAAACGAATGGTTGGGCGATAGATGACATTACGATCTACGGCTTTGACGAAGGGATACTGGCCCTTGGAGACGTCTTGCTGGCTAATGGGGATCTGGAGGATTTCGCTGAGCTGGTCCCGGAGCCCGGCATGAGCGAGAAGTCGCCGGAACACTCCTATCCCCTATGGATGGAAGCGACAGCGGTTATCCTGCTCGCTTCCTTTGGTCTGTTCTAAGGGTTGGGGGTCGGCGACGGGGCCCGGAGGATTCCTTTGCGCGGTGTCCTTGCCATAGGTCCCGGGCGGTCCCTACGACCGTTCTCCCGCAGGGAAACCTTAGCGCCTCTTTCCCCGTCTAAGGATCTATAGGACCTGTAGTCGAAAACCCTCGGGAGGCGGAGACATGTTCGGCGAAGCACTCATCTGGTATTTGCATAGTGTAGTCGCATTCTGGCGGGGTTCTCCCGCGCACTTGATCCTCATGTTGATCATGATGAGCATGATATTACGGATGCTCTGCGGTCGGCGTCGCCGCTGGTGGCGGTTCCGATGCTGCTGTTGCTGTTGCGGGTGCGGATGCCACGGCTCGGCGGAGTGTGGCCCGGATTGCTCCGGCCACTCAGAGGCCGAAAGCGAGTAGTACCCACAAGAAGTTCGGGCCGGGTGGCATCGCGACTCCGCATGGTCGTGCGGGGGTATCGGGGATGACGTCTTTCGCCATTCCCGCCTTGCGTGGCACACCGACACAGGCTTACACGCATAGCCTCACACCAGGATGCTCAAAGTATCGAAGTAATGATGGGTCTCCCTGATTCGATCCCCGTCGAAGCTCAGGCCGGAGTCAGGTTCGCGCCGAAACGTTTCCAGTCGCTCGCGTTGAATGCGTCGATGCCCCTCATCGTCTGCCAAGGTGTCGGCGACGGGGCTCTGAGGCTCTTTGCCCGGCGTCCTTGCCATGGGTGCCGGGACGGTCTTACTGTTCACAAAACACTTGGCAACGTGCCCCAGGAGACTCCCGGAAAGCCAGGCCGGAGGTGGTTTCCTCTTGATCGACAAAGCTCATCGAACGCTCTGGGCTCTCCTTGTGATGTTGGCGGTTCAGGGTGTGCTCAGGGAGGAATCCCGACTCCGGGGCCAGGTTCCGGACTCGGCGGCCACCGTCCGAGGATGGGTCGTGGAGTACGAGACCGGAGTGCCTCTGGAGGGAGCCACCGTGTCGTTGGCATCTGGCCCCGACAGCCTGCCAGGGGTTGTGGCCCGGATCTCTGGACCAGGAGGAACGTTCTTCTTTCCGGTGGTCCCCCCTGGCCTCTACCGCCTCTCGGCCACACTGCTGGGTTACATGGATCTCCGAGACACCCTTCGCGTGGAGTCTGCTTCCGATTTGGAGCTGACCCTTCCATTGTCGGTGTCGCCGGTGCCCCTGGAGCCCATCGTCGTGGATATCACACAACGGCCCATCGGGCCCCTTGCAGGTTTCGAGAGGCGGCGGCGGAAGCTGAGGGGAACGTTCATCACGAGGGAGGACATCGAGGCCTCGAACCCCTTCGAGTTCACGGATCTCCTCCGCACCATTCCCGGAACCCGGCTCGTTCCCACGGCCACGTTCGGGCAAAGGGTCACGTTCCGTGGCGGATGCACTCCTGACCTCTGGGTGGACGGGACCCATGTCAGCACAAGAGGGGACATCGACTCATTCCTCCGACCGGAGGACCTGGAGGCGGTGGAAATCTACCGAGGACCCGAAACCCCGGGGGAGTTCGGAGGAAATCTCTGTGGTGCGATCGTTGTTTGGACGCGGAGGGGCGCCCCCGAACCCGCGAAAGCGGAAGGGACGAGCCTTCGACGGCAGTTGACCTTTGCCGCGTCCTTCGTGCTACTGGCGTTCCTCATAGCCCGTTGAACGGCCCAGCCGTCTTCACCAGCGGAACCCGATCCGGATCGGGATGCTAAAGAGGATCAGGGCCGGCGGCCTCGGCTCCCCGCCCTCGCCCAGGCCCTCGGAGGACCCACCAAAGGTCCGCGCCACCAGCACGGCCGCCGCCCCCCCTACCAACATGACGCCCGTGAATCCTGCCGTGCGCTTCCCATTCAGCTCCTGGATTCCCACCTCGGCCACGTGGTGAGACAGGAGCCTGATCGTGTCGGCCAAGATGGTCGGAGGGAACCCCTCACGCTGCACGGATGTTTCGACCAACAAAGCCAATCCCTCCCCATCCCAAGAAACCAAGGGCCCCTTCACGAAGCGGACATTCGGGCCGAAATACCTGCGCATTTCCTCGACACCGGCGTCGGTGAGGCGGGCCTGAACCTTCGCGCCGGCCGGGACAAGGGTCCGGTCGGCGGGAACGTAGCGGTAGCACCCCGCTGTGAGGGCGAGGGCGGCAATGATGAGAGTTCTGCGGACGATGCTCATGGCTCCAGGATTCCAGCAGGAGAATTCTTCGGGGGCTTGAATGAGAAACTACGCATGCCCCTCGGGACACGAAAGGCCCGGGGCGACGCGGCATGCCCCACCCGTACATCACTCGAGGGTTGACAACTTTAGTTTGACCTTACAGCGCTCGGACCATATCATTCTCGGATGTGCTCCCGCAGTCGTGTCTAGAGACGCAGAGAAGCGTTGTCTCTGGGCCGATTTCCGCCTCGACCAGGTGGAAATCCTGTTTATGCCCTGCAAGAAGGAGTAATGCCATGAGGACCCAATTCATCGTCCGAGATGGGATGGCGGTATTCGCGAGTGTTCTGCTCCTCTTTTTCACCACATTACCGTTGGCCGCGCAGACCGGACAGGTCACGGGCCGAGTCATCAACACCAATACGGGTGCGCCCCTCGCTAGTGTCGCGATCAGCATCCAGCTTCAGGGGACCACGATAGGGACCCTCACCAATGCCCAGGGGCGGTATCTCCTCCTCAACGCGCCCTTGGGCACGCACACCCTCGAGGTCGCGCGCCTGGGCTACGCAACCCAGTCCCTCGAAGTGACGCTCACTGCCGGAGAGAGCGCGGTGGCGAACTTCGAGCTGGCGATCCAGGCCCTGTCCCTTGACGAGTTGGTGGTCACAGGTACGGCCGGAAGCGCTCGGCGGCGGGAGATCGGGAACAGCATCGGCGTGATCACCGCCGATGCCATGGAGAGCCTGGCCATCACGTCGGTGACGGACGTGCTCCAGGGCCAGGTCCCGGGGCTCGTCATTCGGCAGATGGGTGGCGCCGTCGGGAACGGCTCCGAGATCATGCTGCGGGGGGTGAACACGCTGGGCGGGCCAGGGGGCAACCGGCCTCTCATCTACGTGGACGGTATCCGCATCGAATCGGGCGGCCACGGTACACCCGATGAAGCATCGGCCCAGACCACCGTGTTCGACGACCTCGACTTCAACAGCATCGAGCGAATCGAAATCATCAAAGGTGCCGCCGCTACGACGCTCTACGGCACGGAGGCCGCGGGTGGCGTGATCCAGATCTTCACCAAGGTCGGCGGCGGCGGTGCTCCTCAGTGGACTGCCACCATCAACCAGGGATTTTCCCGCATCGGGCATATCGGTCCCAAGGAGGACCCCACGGGTCTCCACGTGAACGACTGCACCTTGGACCCCGGCTGCCCGGCCAGCGGCACCTGGCTGAAGTTGGGGCACATCCAGGAGTACAACCTGTCCGTGCGAGGCGGCACGAGCGTGCCCTGGTACTTCGCGGCAAGCTTCGGCGACACAGAGGGAAACATCGCCAATCAGGGCGCCACCAACGTGGCCCTGCGGGCGAACTTCAGGTTCTCACCTCTGGAAAACCTCACCATCCGGGCCAGCAACATGTTCACCCGGCGTAACATCACGTTTATCCCCGACGGCAACAACGCCGAGGGGCTCCTCCTGAACGTCATGCGTTGGGAAAGGGATTACACGCCGGGTCATGACGACTCTTTGACCCTAGAGATGGACTTGAAACAACAGATCGACCACTTCATCACCGGCCTCAACATCACATGGACGCCCACGGCGAGCCTTTCGCAGCGCCTGAACGTAGGGATGGATTACTCCACTTCCGACTACACGGAGGAAAAGCCCTGGGGGTATTTCCGTGTCCCTGACGGCGCCCGCGAGAACGACCTCGACCTGGACCGCAACATCACCGTCGACTACGCCGGAACCTGGTCCACGGGCCTGCCGTTCGTCGACGTGGCCTCCGCGCTGTCCTGGGGAGTGCAGTACTACGACGAATTCAGTTGGGGCATCAACGGCTTCAGCTCGATCTTCGCGGGGCCGGGAGATAAGCTGCTCCAATCCGGTGTCGAGACCACCGCTAGGGAGCAGTGGCTGCGGGTCGCCAGCGGCGGTTTCTTCCTCCAACAGCAGTTGGGCTGGCAGGACCGGCTCTTCATAACCGTGGGTGGACGTTGGGACGGGTTCAGCACCTTCGGTGAGAACTTCGGGCTGGCGTTCTACCCGAAGATCTCGGGCGCCTTCACCATTTCCGACTACGACTTCTGGCCCTCCTGGTGGGAGACCATGAAGATTCGCGCCGCCCTTGGGGAATCGGGCCGGGCGCCCAGCCCCTTCGCGTCCAAACGCACCTGGGCATCGACCTCCGGAGACGACCGCAAGTCTGCCGTCATCCTCCGCGAGCTAGGCAACGAGGACGTGGGGCCGGAGAAGACCCGGGAGATCGAGTGGGGCTTCGAGGGCTCACTCTTCGACGGTCGTTTGAGCCTCGACTTCACGTATTTCGACCAGAGCACTACCGACGCACTCCTGCGCCTCGCGCGGCCGGCCTCCATCGGCACCGAGCAGGCCATCCTCACCAACCTTGGTGAGGTGGCGAACAGCGGGTACGAGTTCCAGGGCAGCCTCCAGGTGTATTCGTCGCCGTCGCTGTCCTGGAGCGTCGGTGGGAACTACTACCATGGGGAGAACAAGGTAGTCTCCCTGGGCCCTGTCACCGACGAGCGCCTCCTAAATCGGCCGGTAGACGCCCAGTTTGGTGACATCGTGCAAAACCCCGATGAATTAGGAGTGAGACCGGACTTCGAGGAGGAGTACCTCGGTCCTGCGAGGCCCACCACGACCTGGGCCGTGAACACCAAGCTGACATTCTTCCGCCGTCTTTCGCTGGACGCTTTGGGCGAGTTCCAGGGTGGCCACGTCCGCCAGGCGGGCACCGCCCGGCAGAACGTAAGGCGTCGGTATTGGCCCACATGCATGGACGTGATCAGGGCGGTTGAGGCCAAGGACTTTTCCATGTTCACCGCAAAGGAGCTGGGCCAGTGCAGTTATAGGGACGCCAGCTACGGCGAGTGGACCAGCGCGGGTGACTTCTTCAGGGTCCGCTCGGTTTCCCTCAGCTACCGGGTGCCAGAGGCTTGGCTGCCGGCCGGAGCCACCGCGTTGACCCTCCGCCTCCAGGGCCGGAACCTCTGGCACAAGACAGACTGGCCGGGCATCGATCCGGAGGGGAATTCCTACGGCACGGACGCAGGTTGGTACTGGAGTACCCGTGAGTATTACAACCTCCCGACACCAGCGGTTTACCAGTTTAGCGCCACCTTCAACTTCTAACCTGCGAACGGAGATATGATGATGAAAATCGCAAATATTGTCCGCCGCGGGTCGTTGGCGGCACTTACGGGGCTCTTCTTGTTGGTGGGCGTGCTCTACGACCGAGCCCATACGCGTGACATGACTGCCTTCGGTGGCCTCAGTG
>JADFRS010000108.1 GCA_022561145.1 Gemmatimonadota bacterium | reverse complement strand
GTATGGCCGAATAGAGTCCGCCCGGGCCGCCGCCCAGGATGTTGACCTTCACTGTGCAGACCCCTTCTCACGGTAGCGCTTCAGGACCTGTCCGGCGATGACCAGATGCTGGATCTCCGTCGTGCCTTCGTAGATGCGCAGAGCCCGTACGGCGCGGTAAAGGTGATCCACCACGGAGTCGGCCAGCACTCCCTTCCCGCCCAGGATCTGGACCGCGTCGTCCACGATGCGCTGCGCGGCCTCCGTGGCGTAGGCCTTGGCCATTGCGGCCTCGAGCGTGATGCGCTCGGCACCCTGGTCCTTCTCCCAAGCGGCCCGGTAGACCAGAAAGCGCGCGGCAGTGAGCTCGGTGGCCATGCGGGCGAGCTTCTGCTGTATGAGCTGGAAGTCGGCCAGTGCCTGTCCGAACTGGTGGCGTTCGAGCGCGTGGGCGATTGCTTCGGTAAGCGCGCGGTCGGCCATTCCACACGCAGCGGCGCCCACCGTGGGGCGCAGGCGGTCCAGCGTGGCCATGCCGATTTTGAACCCGTCGCCTTCCCTGCCGAGCATAGCGGCTGCCGGAACGCGGCAATCGACCATCTCGAGGTCGCCGAGGGGGTGCGGCGCACTCATGACCTGAGCCCCCGCGAACGAACAACCCTCGGCGTCGGCTGGAACCACGAAGGCCGAGAGGGCACGGCTGCCAGCCCCAGGATCCGTCGAGGCGAACATGACATAGACGTCCGCGATGCCGGCGTTCGAGATGAACGACTTGCGTCCGTTGAGCACGTAGTGATCGCCGTCCTTCACGGCCGTGGTAGCGAGCGACTGAACGTCGGAGCCCGCGCCGGGCTCGGTCATCGCGAACGCGCCCATGGCATCCCCCGAAATCAGGGCAGGCAGCCACCGCCCACGTGTCTCGTCGTTCGCGAAGAGCAGGATGGGCGTGGCCGCCAGAGCCTGAAGCGCGAACACCGCGTCGGCCAGGGGCGAGGCACCGGCCAACGCCTCGCGCACGAGGCAGCAGGCACGCAGGTCCTGGCGTTCGATGGGGTCGAGCCATCCGCCCCCGCCAAGGCTCACGAGGTAATCCCGCGCCCGGGTGCGTGCCTCGGCATCGTCCTCCGGGTGGCTTTGTCCGGCCAGAGAGTCTGTCGCGAACGCCTCGGCGGCAGCGGCGAACTCCAAGTGCTCCGGCTCGAGCAGTGCGCGGACGGAGTGCGCGTCGCTCATACGAACTTCGTCTCCCGTTTTTCCACGAACGCGTCGTACGACTCCCGGAAGTTGGCGTTCAGCATGCACGCGGCCTGAGCCTCGGCCTCCGCGTCGAGCGCGCTCGCCAGGTCCATGGTGGCCTCACGGTTGAGCGCGAACTTGGTGACCTCCAGCGCGTAGGAGGGTCCCCGCGCCAGCTTCTCGGCCAGGGCTCGGGCGGTGGGCAACACATCGTCTTGGGCAACGACCTGGTTATACAGGCCGATGCGGTGGGCCTCGGCCGCATCGATGAAGTCACCCGTCATCAGCAATTCGCTCGCCTTGGCCAGCCCGACGATGCGGGGTAGCATCCACGCGGCGCCCATGTCGGCGCCGGAGAGACCCACCTTGGTGAACAGGTAGGCGATTTTCGCGGACTCGGCCGCCACGCGGATATCGCACGCGGTGGCGATCACCGCGCCCGCTCCGGCGACCGTGCCGTTCAGCGCCGCGATCACCGGCCGGCGGCACTGTCGGATGGCGAGGATCAGGTCGCACGTCATGCGCGTGAACTCGACCAGTCCCTCGAAGTCACGGTCGAACAGCTTGCCAATGATGTCCTCGACGTCCCCCCCGGAGCAGAACCCCCGCCCCGCTCCCGTGATTACAACGGAGCGCACGCCCGGCTCGCGGTCCAGCGCCCGGAAGGTGTTTCTGAGTTCGTCGTAGACCTGGAACGTGAGAGCGTTCAGCCGGTCGGGACGATTCAGCGTAATCGTGGCGACCGATGTCTCGGTGTCGTGCTCGTAGAGGAAGGACTCGGGTGCCAACGTCATCGGTTCGTGCTCCGGATCTCGAATGTGGCTCGTGCGGCCGGCTGACGCGGGCCTACGGGTGTTAAGGAATGACCGCCGTAGTCTCGATTTCGACGATCGCGTTGTCGTCGACCATGCGGCTCACCTCGACCAGGGACATGGCGGGATAGTGGCGACCCATGAGCGCCCGGTACGCCGCTCCCAGCGACGGTGTACTCGAACGGTAGGCGTCCATGTCACTCACGAAGATGGTGAGACGGCCGATGTCCTCGACCTTTCCGCCGGCCTCCTCGACCACCCGGATCGCCCGCGCCAACGCGAGAGAAAACTGAGTGACGAAGTCCGCCGACTCTACCACGCCGGTCTCGTCCGAGGGCGCCTGCCCCGCCACGAACAAGATGCGGCCGTTCCGTGGTGCGAGCATGCCATTGTTCCAGCCCTTGGGGGCACCCAGATCCTCGGGGTTGATGATCTCGTAACTCATGGGCTCAACCTGGCAGACGGGTTGCGTGGGGGCCAGTCCATTGCCGTCAGTTCGGATCCGGGGTGCCGTCCAGGACGACGGCCACTCCGTTGGTGTCCGCTGCGGCATCCTCGCACAGGGTAAGAACGGCCTTGGCCACTTCCTCAGGGCGGATGAGACGCGTTTGGGGAGTATCCGCGAGGATCGCGTCCACCGCTTCCTCACGGCTCTTGCCCGATCGTTCTGCGATCATGCGGATGCCCTCATCTGTCATCTCGGTATCCACAAAGCCCGGACACACCGCGTTCACCGTGACCCCGGCCTCGGCCGCCTCCGGCGCCACCGAGCGCGTGAACCCGATGACGGCGTGCTTCGACGCGGCATACGCCCCCATGTACTTGGCTCCGAACAAGCCCGCCACCGACGATACGTTAACCACCCGCCCCCAACCCCGCTCCATCATCGCCGGCACGAAAGCGCGCGTGCACAGGAACGTGCCCGTGGCGTTCACGCCGAGCGCCTGGTTCCACATGTCGAGCGTCAAGCGAGCGAGAGGTGCGGTCGGAGCCACACCGGCGTTGTTCACGAGGATGTCCACACGGCCCAGGTGCTCCTCGGCCCGCCGTGCCATCTGGGCCACGGCAGACTCGTCCGAGACGTCGCAGGAGACCGCCCAAGCTTCGTGCCCCGCTTCAACCAGCGAGCCCGCCACGGCCTCGATCTGATCGGTGGACCGCGCCGTGACGACCACTCGGCAGCCCGCCTCGGCCAGGGCTCGCGCCACCGCCTCACCTATCCCTCGGCCTCCGCCGGTGACGACCGCCCCCCTTCCCTTCAGGCTCACTCAGATCCTCCATCATCCAGCACCGCCATCACGGCCTCCTCCAGGATCTCGCCCAAAACGCGCACGGTCTCGCGCCCCTCCTCGGCAGTAGCCTCTGCCGGATAGCCGAAGTACGCATCGGGCCCGCCCGCCGCCTCGAAGTCGTGCTTGCCCTCTCGGATCGCGTCCGACAGGGACGCCGGGTTGGGTGCCAGTGCCTGGCGGACATCGTCCCGCACGAGGTCGGGCCGTTCCGCCATGATCACCGAGCTCTCGTAGCGGCCGGCGTGGGCTGCGCCCGAGCGGAATTCGTCCGTGAGGCGAAGCGCCCAGGGTTTCCTCGTCAGGTCGGGGAAGACGATCGGCACGAGGGGGCCGGCTTCGGCCTCCTCTACCGCGTGCGCCAGACAGCCCAAGTGAATGGGATCCAGATGCGCGTTGGCCACGGCGAGGACCGCCGCCCCCTGTGTGCCCACGGCGCGCGCCACATCCAGCACGATCGACGTGACGGCCATGGGGTTCACCGAAACCGTGCCCGCGAAAGCCTGTGCGAAGGGCGCGGATGCGTACGCCAAGGTAGGAAGAACGACCACATCCAGGTCGCGCGCGGCCAGCCGCTCCGCGCCCGCCCGCGCCATGGCTCGTGCGATGATGCCGTCCGTGTCGAGCGGAAGGTGAGGGCCGTGCGCCTCGACCGCGCCCGTCGGGAGGACGGCCACCCATCGCCCGGAGTCGAGCGCCCGAATGTCGCGCCAAGTGAGGTCCGATAGCTGGTGGACCGGCATTCAGCGAGACCCCGCGGGGACGTGGCCATCATCCGACAGGGTTTGACCCCGTTTCGACCAACCGTCTATCATCGATTCATGACTTTCGTGCCCCCGGAAGAGTTCAACATCGCCGACTACTTTCTCGACGCTCGCATCCGCGAGGGAAAGGGCGAGAAGACGGCGCTGCTCACCGACGAGCGATCGCTGAGCTATGCGGACGTCCAGCGTCTGGCCAACCGCTTCGGGAACCTGCTTGCGTCCCTGGGAGTCGATCCGGAGCAACGCGTGATCATCGCGCTGCCGGACGGTCCCGACTACGTCGGCGCCCTTTTCGGCGTGCTCAAGATTGGCGCGGTCGTGGTGATGGTCAACCCACACCTGAAGCCCGATGAGGTGGCATACTTCCTCCAATACACGCGGGCTCCCGTGGCCATCGTCCACAAGAGCTTCGTGGATGGCTTCGTGGAGGCCGCACGGAACGCGAGGCACCTGAAACGGTTGCTGGTGGTGGGTGACATGGCCGTGGACCAGGCGCTCGCCGAGGCCTCAGAGGAGTTGGAGACCTATCCCACGCACCGGGATGACGCCGCCTTATGGCTGTTCTCCGGCGGCACGACCGGAGAGCCCAAGGCGGTGGTGCAACCGCACGCCTCGTTCGCCAACTCCACCGAGTGCTACGCCAAAGCAGTGCTGGGCTACAACGAGGACGACATCACGCTGTCCGTGCCCAAGCTCTACTTCGGCTACGCGACCGGGGCGAACCTGTTCTTCCCGTTCAGCGTGGGCGCGACCGTCGTGCTGTTCCCAGAGCGCTGCGTGGCCGCCGTGCTCTTCGAGAAGATCGAGCGGTTCCGACCGACGATCCTGATCAACGTGCCCACCATGGTCGGGCATCTGCTGGACCATCCCGAGGCCACGAAACAGGACCTCTCGTGCTTGAGGTTCTCGACGTCGGCGGGCGAAGCCCTGCCCGTGGACATGCACGAACGCTGGAATCGCACCTTCGGTGTGGATCTGCTCGACGGACTGGGCACCGCCGAGATGTGGCACATCTTCATCACGAACCGCCCAGGCAACGTGCACATGGGGACGCTTGGCAAGGTGGTGCCCGGGTTCGAGGTGCGCGTGTGCGACGAAGAGGGCCAAGAGGTGCCCCATGGCGAGGTGGGCATGCTGCACGTGCGCGGGCGGTCGCGAGCCATCGGCTACTGGCAGCAGCTCGAGAAGACCAAAGAGGCGTTCAGAGGCGAGTGGTACGTCTCGGGCGACATGGTGAGTCGGGACGAGAACGGAATCTTCACGTACTACGGCCGTGACGACGACATGATGAAGGTGTCGGGCAAGTGGCTCTCGCCCCGGGAGGTGGAGAACTGCCTGCTCCAGCACCCGGCCGTGAGCGAGGTCACCGTGGTCGGCGTGGTGGACGACGACGGGCTCACCAAACCACACGCGTTCATCGTGAAGAATACGGACGCCGTGTGTCAGCCGGACGACGCGCTGGCCACGGAACTGACCATGTTCGTGAAGGACCGCCTGGCGCCTTACAAGTACCCGAGGAAGGTGGCGTTCCTGGAGACGTTCCCGAGGACTCATTTGGACAAGGTCGACCGGGGGAAGCTACGGTCGGAGTAGCGCGCCTGCCATGTATGCTATCGTAATCTTCGGCGCAGTGATGGTCGCGATCAGCTTGGTCATGGTTGCCACGCCCGAAACCTGGGCGCGGGCCGTTCTTCGGTTCACTCGGATGCCATACATGCATCCGTTCGAAATTGGCACACGTCTTGGCTTTGGATTCCTATTCGTCACCTACGCCGATCAATCGAGGTTCCCCACGTTCATAAGGCTCTTTGGCTACCTCCTTCTTGCCATCGGGCTCGGCCTCCTGCTCACGCCACCGTCCTATCATCGGCGTTTCGGTGTCTGGTCTGTCGAAAAGTTCTCCAAATATTTTCGCTTTGCGGGACTGGCTTCGCTCGCGTTCGGAATATTCTTGATCTACGCTGCCATCCGGTGAGGCTCGCGCGCTGCGCTTACGGTTACGACATTGGGCACGCACCAGAATCTACTGATCCGTCGACATACTAAGGTGGCTTGTCGTCGACCAGCACCACTGGAAAGGGAGCGCGAATGCTCAGCATCGTCAGCATCTCAGCGACGAGTCGGCCCGACAATTACACCTCCAAGGCACTTGCGATCGTCAACGCCGAGTTTACTGAGCGTGGGCGCTCACCTACGGTCTTCGATGCCCGCGAACTCACCCTCTCCTTCCCCGGGTTGCCGCCAACCGCCGATGCTCAGCGGCTGCGAGAAGCTATCGAAGGGTGTGCAGGACTCGTGATCGCGACCCCGGAATATCACGGGTGTTTCTCAGCGATGACCAAGTTGATTATCGAGAATCTCGGATTCCCTTCGGTGCTCTCGGGCAAACCGGTGGCGTTGGTGGGAGTAGCAGCGGGCCGGATTGGTGCGATCAAGTCACTCGAGCAGCTTCGTGGTGTGTGTTCTCATGTCGGGGCACTCGTTCTTCCCGGGGCCGTCTCAATCGCCGGCGTACGGGAGGCGTTCGACGAGGATGGCAACTGCATCGACAAGGACGCGGAGGAGGCACTCCGTGGCGTTGCCGGATCACTGCTAGACTTCATCACGGATTATGTGTGCCCGAAGTACGCCCTCGAGGCCATGGTTCGCGAAGGGGGTAAGCCCTGGACCTCTACCGTCTGATTCGAGCGACAACGCGGGATTTATCCCCTCTTCCTGGAGAAATACCGATGGTACGTCGAATAGCGTTGGGTGTCGTGGCCATATGGCTGTATGCGACTCCGGTGTCCGGCCAGGTTGTGGCGATCATGGCGGGGCAGGTAGTGAATACCGAGGCCGGCACGACTGCGGCAAACCAAATCATCATCGTGGAGTCGGGCGTCGTAACCGCAGTCGGCCCGGATGTTCTCATCCCTGAGGGTGCGGAGGTTGTGGACCTCTCGTCCTCGACCGTACTCCCGGGGCTGTTCGATGCCCACACGCACCTTTGCATGATCGTTCGTCCCGGGCGAGACGGTGGCCACTACTATCTCACGACTCTGCAGGACTCCGATGCCGCGAGGGCAGTCGATGGCGTGATCAACGCGCGGTCGATGTTGGAGGCAGGCTTCACCACCGTTCGGGACATTGGGAACGAGGGAGCGTACGCGTGCACCGAGGTGCGCCGCGCCATTGACGCCGGCCGGACCGTTGGCCCGACCATGATCAATGCCGGTCGCATCATCGCCCCCTTTGGAGGGCAGTTCAGCCTCCAGCCAGACCGACCGAATCTCGCTGAGCCCGAGTATTTCTTCGCCGACACGCGTGACGAAATGGTCAAGGCCATCCGTGAGAACGTCCACTACGGTGCGTTGGTGATCAAGATCGTGGTCGATGACCAGGACTACATCTATTCGGTTGATGACATTCGGTTCATGAAAGAAGAGGCGGCTCGTGCCGGCCGGCGGCTTGCTGCCCATGCCTGGACAGCGGAGGGCGCTCACAACGCGGCGGAGGCTGGGGTCACCTCGATGGAGCACCTGTGGGCGATCGAGGATGCCGACCTCGAATTGGCAAAGCAGAATGGTGTTATCGCCGTGTTCACTCCGTTCCCCGACGAGGAGTGGGAGGTGATCAATAGCCTCACGCCCGAGGAAATGGCCGGGGTGCATGCGCAGCAGATTGATCGCATTCGCAGCGCCTTGCGGATCGGAATCCCGATGGTCTTCGGTACCGATGCCATCACCGAGCTACCGGGGCATACGCGGGGGACTCTGGCCATGAGCCGCATCGACATGTTTTCGGAGGCAGGGATGACGCCCGCCCAGCTTCTTCGCGCCATGACGACAACGGCCGCGGAGCTGTTGGGCGTGGCCGAGCTGCGCGGCACCATCGCCCCGGGAATGGCGGCAGATCTGATCGCGACCCCGGGTAGTCCCCTCGATGACATCCAGGAATTGAAGCGCGTGTTCTTTGTCATGAAAGACGGTGTGATCGTTCGTCGGGACCCCTCTTGAAACCTCCGGGAATTTCCGACTCAGTTGGTTATGTCGTAGGAGGATTTGCCAGGGCAGCCAAGCGACGCGGACATTGGGAAGTTCGTGCTCGCTCTTCGCCGGGTGTCGGGGAGGTGGCTGATCGCTGCCGATATGGACAACAACAACGGCCCCCCGCCCTGAGGTTCGAGCACAGGGCCGGTAAGGAGTGGGGTCCGCTAGATAAACATTGGGATAGGGAGGGGATGATGAGGGAAGTAACACATTGATCCAGCGGGAAATCGAAAATCCGTTTGGCCCCAAACGATCATCCTGATAGACAGAGGAGGTATGACGTGTCCGAACTGAGCACGGCGATAGCGAGTGCGAATGAGAGCTTCATGGAGAGGTATGGCAGGGGCGACGCCGCCGGGATGGCACAGCTCTACACGACGGACGGCCAACTCCTTCCAACCGGAAGTGATGTCGTGACCGGCCACGGCGGAATCGAAACCTTCTGGCGTGCGGTGATGGAGATGGGTATCGCTACAGCTCGCCTGGAAACGGTGGAGCTGGAAGGCCACGGTGACACAGCCATAGAGGTCGGCCGATACACGCTCGGCACAGCAGATGGCGAGGTGGCGGACGAGGGCAAGTACCTCGTCATCTGGAAGAACCAAGCTGGGGCTTGGAAGCTCCATCGCGACATCTGGAACACTAGTCGGAGCTAACGGGGCGCGTAATAACTCGTGCGCCGCATATCCATCCCGTTCGCCGCCCTGATCGTTGGGTTGGCAGCCTGTGGGAGAGACTCGCCACCGGCAGTCACGGTGACGGACAGTGCGGGGATACGCCTGACGCTCAGTCCGGACGGCCCGACCACATTCGCCGAGGTCGACCCACAGCCGGTTCTCAGTCTTGGTGGCCCCGATGCCTCCGGGCCGACCCAGTTCTATCGGATCCAGAATGTTCATGTCGATCCACAGGGTCGGTTGTGGGTCGCGGACGGGCAGTCTGGCGAGCTCCGGATTTTCCACCCGGGTGGCTCCCACTTCAAAACGATCGGAGGACGGGGTGAGGGCCCGGGGGAATTCTTGCGTATCCGCCTACTCGGGTCGTTCCGCGGTGACAGCGTCGCCGCCTGGGATGATGCGAACGGACGGCTCACGGTGTTCGACGGCGAGGGTGAGTTCGTCCGAACGGAACGAGTCCCGGCGAACGACGATCCTCTTCCCCGTGCCTTCGACGTCTTCGACGACGGATCCTTCCTTGCGCAGATCCCACGAGTCCACGCAGCGGGTTCACTCGAAGCCGGCCAGATTCTCGGCGACTCGGTGCGGTTGGTTCGGGTCGACATTGAGAACTCGACGCAACGGCCACAAGCGGGGGCGCGCGGGCCTCTGTGGGTGTGGACCGGGCGGAGTCAGATTCCGATCCCCTTCACGATCAACGCCGGCTTCGACCTTCACGACGAGTCCGTTCATCTCGTGGCTGGTTCGGCGTTTCGAGTCCGAGTCTTCGAAGGTGGACGCCTCGCAGAAATCTACGGCGTGGCTCGGGATGAGCGTGAGGTCTCCGCGGCCGACATCGCGGTCTACCGGGCTTTCATACAGGAGTACTACACGGAGTCACAGCAGGACGACTATCTGTCTGCGCTAGCTCACCCGAGACGTCCGACAGTTCTGCCGGCGTACTCACGCTTGTTATCAGCCGCCGATAGCCACGTTTGGGCCCAGATCTACTCTCCCGACGTCTTGGCCCCTGTTACGTGGGACGTGTTCAACAGAGCTCGGGAGTGGGTAGGCCACGTTCAGACTCCCGCGAGCTTCATTCTGATGAGCATCACCGACGGCAACGTGGCTGGTGTCTGGCGCGACGAACTGGGGGTGGAGCACGTTCGCGTGTATCGAATTCGGCCGGGTTGAGGCTCGAGCGGGCGCTCTGCCCCTCAGGGGACTCCAGGCGAAACCGCGACCTTCACCTTCGCCCCTTCGAGCCGCACCCGAGGCAAGATCACCTCCTGGAAACGAGGCGTACCCCAGATCGGGGCCAGGATTGGGTCCCAGATCGCGAATTGCACGCCGAACGGGAGCGCGAAGACCATCTCCTCGAGCACGTCCAGCGCCCGATCCGGTTCCCCGAGCAACACCAACGCCGGAGCCAAGCCCCGTCCTGCGCTCTCCGGCAAGAGCGTGGGGTCCCCGGCCTCCAGGGCTTCCCCCATCCGGCGGTAACCGACGGAGTCGGGAAGGTAGGAAGCGAAACGATCGATTGCTTCTCGGTAACGGCCGTCGAACAGCATCAAGTTGGCCAGGACCGTCCGGAGGAAGTGCACGCCACCGGCCGTGTCCATCGCGAGCCCTTCCTCGAGCATCGCTTCGGCCTCTTCATTGCGGCCGTTCATGTACAGCACAAAACCCTCTATGTCCAGACGGATGGGCGCTCGGTCGATGGCCAGCGCACGGCCGGTCTCTCGCAGCGACTCGTCCAGACGCCCCATGCCCCAGAGCAACTCAGAATACTGGGTGCGGGCCTCCTCGTTGTCCGGATCGAGGTCCAGCGCGCGGAGGAGCTCCCGTTCGCCTTCGTCCCACTCCCACCGGTCGCGGTGCACGCCACCGAGAGCCACGTGGGCCGCGGCGTTTCGCGGGTCGAGCTCGAGCGCGCGCCGCGCCGCCGTTTCCGCCAGGGCGAAGCTACCTGCCCACACCGCGGAGTCGGTAGACGCGCCCACCAGACCCGCGTAAAGGGGGCTGATGGCACTGGCTTCGGCCAGCCCCGCCCACGCCGGTGCCCACATAGAGTCCCTAGCGACGGAGGCCTCGAAGAGGCGCACCGCCTCGCCGACCCCTGGGCCGCGGCGGCGCAACGCCGCCCGTCCGCTCAGGTACAGGTCGTGAGCCTCCATGTCGAGCGTGGGTGAAACGAGTGCCTCCCGACCCAACCCGAGGGGAATGCGGAGTGCCGCGGAGATCGCCTCGGCAATTTCCGTCTGGATGGCGAAAATGTTCTCGAGCCGGCGATCGTAAGACTGCGCCCAAAGACGGAATCCGTCCGAGACGCTCACGAGCTCGGCACTGATGCGTAGTTGATCCCCGTCCTTCCTGACGCTTCCGCCGAGGACATACGGTACGCCGAGCTCGTCGCCGACCTGCTGCAAGTTCAAGCCGGAGCCCTTATAGGTGAATGCGGAGGAGCGAGCCGTGACGCGGAGGCCACGGATCTTGGACAGCGCGGTGAGGATCTCCTCGGAGATGCCGTCACTGAAGTACTCCTGGTCCCGTTCCGGGCTCATGTCGGTGAACGCGAGCACTGCGATCGCAGGGCGGGGATCGTCGGCGGGATCCAGGAAGGTCAGGTCCGATCCGGCTGGTGTTTCGGCCGAAGGCACCAGAGCGCCATCGCCCAAGTCCGGCGAGGAACGCCTGCCTCCGTAGAAGCCGGCACCGAGCAGCGCGAGCCCTCCCAGTGCGAGAAGGCCCGGAGGCCAACGGGTTAGAGCAGGGGCGGAGACGATCGAGTCGATCTCATCCGGCGCCGCTGTCTCGGTCAGCCTCACCCCCTCGGGCGTCAGATCGAAGGCCCACGCGAGCACGACCGCGATCGGGAACCCGAGGATCACCAGCCATAGAACCAGGCTGATGGCCCAGTCTGGAAGCGGAATGGCGGGGAATACCACATCCGCCGCCTCCATCACCACGAACGCCACGGCGCCATATACGGCGATCACTCTGAAGACTCTACGCCGCTTCATCTCAGCGAGCCACCGCTGATACAGGGCGGGCCGGCGCGATTCGGGTGACCGGCTGCTTGATTCGTTCATGACCAGAGCGCTTCAGTATCCACGCTGAAGGTCGACCACATTCAACATTCTATCGCCCGCGACATAACGGCGGAGGTTCTCGCGATAGATGAGGAACTGATTGTCGCGATATCGGTTGGAGTAGTCCGAGACGTGCGGCGTCATGATGACACGGGGCATGTCCCAGAGTTCGAAGTCGGTCTGTGGCAGGTCGTCCGTGCCAAACCCCGCGATCGACCCCGACCTGAGCGCATCCTTCAAATCCTCCCAGTTCACGACCGGATGCCGCACGATGCTGACGAAATACGCGGTCTCTTTCATCGCGTCGAAGAACTCCGCGTCGAACATCTCTCGTGTGTCGGGGGTGTTCGGTACCGAGGCGAACACCACATCGGCCTGGCGAGCGAGCTCGTACATCTCATCCGAGAGGCCCACGTAGTCGACGAAGGCCGGTCCAGAACGGCTGGTGTTCCGGGTCGCGATCACACGCATACCCAGGGCGTGAGCGAGTCGACCCACTTCCGTGCCAAGACTCCCGAGCCCGACCACCAACAAGGTGTGATCCTGGAACTCCCTATCCAGGTTCTTGTCCTTCACCACGTCTGTCTGCGTTCTCCCCCATACGTGGTTCCGCTGCCTCTCAGCGTGGATGTCCATACCGCCGATCAACGAGAGCATGATCGTGAGAGAATGCTGGGCTATAGCGCGCGCGGTCATGCTACGCATCGAGGTGGTCACGATGTTGCGCTCACGGAGAATCCGGTTGGTCTCGCCTGGCGGCGTGCCGCTCGTGAAGCATCCCGCCACTCCGACACTGCCCGACTGAATCCAGTGGACCTCCGGACCGATCGCTGCAACGGTGCTGGCGGCGCATCCGAGTCCGATCACCGCCTGTGCATCGGCCAGCACGCCTCGATCGACAGCATCCTGTCGATCCCTGACAGCGATGAGCTCGACCCCGGGAGCGACTTCCTGCAGGAACGC
>JADFRS010000107.1 GCA_022561145.1 Gemmatimonadota bacterium | reverse complement strand
GCGACGAGATTGGGGATCAGATCAGAACGCCTCTGCAGTTGCACTTCTATCTGACTCTTGAATGCGTTGATCTCTTCGTCGTAGGTCTGAATGCGGTTGTAACCGCAACCACTCAACGCAACAAGGGCCAATCCGATTACTGCCCGCTTCATATGATGATCTCCTTGGTAGAAAACTCCGTCGGTCCTCATGCCTGGTCTACGTAGTTCGTCAACTTCTGTATTTCATCGACGTAGCGTGCGGCGATAGGGTCGTCACTCCGGAGGGCTTTCACCTTCTCTCCCGCAATCTTGTCGACGACCCAACCAAAAGCGCCTACATCGAGGTCCGCGATACTCGCTGCCTGTTCAACAAGTCTTGCCGGCTTCGTCTCGGGGGTTTGACCTTCGAGACGCACCAGCGCCCTCATCAAAACGAAGAAAGTCGAAGCCGAGTCGATCAACAGTCGCGTCAAGGCTCTCCCGTTTGGGGCGAAAGCAGCGTACTGAGCTCTCAGCTGTAGAAGTTTGCCCCGAACCTCCCGCTCCAATTCCTGGCGAAGGTCATCCCTGTTAGTGACAATCCCCTCGAACGGATCGGTTCCCGCAATGAGTTTGTGTGCTTCCCTCATATCCTCGATTTCGATTGGGAAGACGTCGGTCGATCCTTCCCATTCCACTCGCTCGAAAATGAGCGGGGCCGCATTTCCTTTCTTGACCCATGCAGCAATTGATTTCTCTATCGGTCCAATCGCTTTGGTCGACGCGTCCTCGACCATCACCATGATGTTCACCTCCTGGTGCGCGGGCGCGTAACCGCCACGTATTGCCGTACCGAATAACATCATCGACTTCAGGTTTTCGCCCAGATCGTTGGCGATCTTCGCCGCGACTTTTTCTGCCTGCTGTATCTTGTCCGCCATTCTCTAAAAGCCCCCTGATGAACCGCCACCACTGAAACCACCTCCGCCTCCGAAACCGCCAAAACCGCCGCCACCGAAGCCGCCACCGCCGAACCCGCCGTGGTAATGGCCTCCTCTTCCCCCGCCGAGCAACATGCCGAGCAGGAGCCACCGGCCCGATCCTCGTCGGCCGAATATGAAGAACACGGCGAGTAACAGCAGCCAGGAGTAACTTCCGCCTGTGCGCCCCGACGGCCGTCGTTGGGGGGCCGGTCGAGCGGCCTGGCCCGTCAATGTCACACCAAATTCTTCGGCGTATTCTCGCGCGAGCAACTGAACACCGACGGCAAGACCCTCGGCGTAGCTCCCTGATCTCGTCGCCGCTTCCCCAATGGCATCGCGAATCCGCAGGGTTTCAGCGTCCGTTATGAAGCCTTCCGCGCCGCGCCCGGTAGATATTGCGAGATCGGCCCTGCCGTCCCCCGGCCTTTGACCCGGTACCAGCAGCAGGACCACTCCGGCATTGCTCGTCCGCGATCCCGCTCTCCGTTCTGCGCCCACGCCCCACTGGCGTCCGATGTCGCGAGCGACATCGATCGATGCTCGACCTTCCAGGTCCCGCAGAGTCACCACGGCGATTTCGCCGCCTGTTTTCTGTTGGACCTCGGTTATCAGGGCTGTCATCGCCCTTTCAAGGCGTGAATCAATCACGCCAGCGAAGTCGTTGACGTAGCCCTGTGGGGCCGGTATCTGCAGCTGAACTGCTATGACCAAGACGTTGAGTAGCATGCGGTAATTATAACCGTTCGTCGCATCGCATCCTGCAACTAGGTGCGTCGATCGGCGTTGGTGCATGGCTCCGGGTCTGGCTGCCTGATGAGGACGGAACGTCCCCTACCCGAGGTCAGCATGAATTTCGGGGCTGCAGGAAGCCCTACAAACCCTCATGGATCGCACGATCTGCCTAGATTCTCATCAGGAAATGTCGTGATCTGCCGGGATCAATCGACAGTCGAATCGACAGTAAAGCTGGCGACGGCGGGCTGTCCTGCGGGGGCTGGGCGCACCGATTCAACCCTGGCCGCGCGCGCATTCAGCCGACGATTGTGCGGTCGGCAGCGGCCGCATGACAAGCGATTGCTACCGACGGACCAAAGGCGTAGCATGCCCTACGCACGCAAGAAGAGCGTCGAGCTTCTGATGCCCCTCCGAGTGCGAGCGAGATGGGCGGAGGCTTGTGGTGAAGCTCGAGGTGCAGGAGGATGGCGGTGGCGTCCAGAGGAATCCATGCGTAAACATCAGCAGCAGGCCCGGTCGAGCCGACGAGCAGTGCCCTCCACCGTGTGGGCTGGGACCCTTGTGGTGGCGCTCGCCGCTTGTGATGCCCCGCCCAGCAACTTCGCCGAGCTCGCCGAGGCGCACCTTCCCCAAATCGAAGGCGTGATCCAGGTGCCGGGTCTGCAGGCCGAGGTGGAGGTGATCCGCGATCCGTGGGGCGTTCCCCACATCTATGCAGACAACCTCGACGACCTCTTCTTTGGCCAGGGCTTCGTCCAGGCACAGGACCGGCTCTGGCAGATGGACATGTACCGGCGGGCGGGTGAGGGCCGCCTCTCGGAGATCCTCGGACCCGAGGCACTCCGCCACGACCGCATTGCCCGGCTCATCAAGTACCGGGGTCCGTGGACGGACGAGGAGTTCAACAGCTACCACCCCGAGGGCCGGCGCATCTTAGAGGCGTTTACCTCTGGCGTGAACGCATACATCGCACACGCCGAGGAGGCCGGCGAGCTTCCGGTCGAGTTCGAGCTCACCGGGATCCGACCCGAGCTGTGGTCGATCGAGACGCCACTTCTCCGAATCGCGACGGCGATGCCGACCCGCGATGCGCGACGTGAGCTCTCGCTGGCGCAAAACGTAGTCGAACTCGGAGCGGCGGAGGCCAACCGCCGGGCGCGGCCGACTCCGTACCGTGACCTCGTCGTCCCGCGAGGCGTGGACTATTCGATCATCAGCGACTCCGTGGCCGGGGGCCTTGCCGGCTTCCGAGGGACGACCGTGGAACCGCCGCTCGTCGCTCCGTACGACTCCTGGGTGGACGCACGAGTCTCGGCGAACCTGGGCGCTCAGGAGAACTCACCGGGGAGCAACAACTGGGCGATCAGCGGCAGCCTGACCGCGAGCGGCAAGGTCATCGTCGCGAACGATCCACACCGAGGGGTCAGCAACCCGTCGCTGCGGTACATGGTCCACCTCGACGCTCCGGGTTGGACCGCGATCGGCTCGACCGAGCCGGTACTTCCCGGTGTCGCGATCGGCCACAACGGACGTGTCGCGTGGGGCCTCACGATCGTCGGGACGGACCAGTCCGACGTCTATATCGAGGAGGTGAATCCGGATGATCCGAACGAGGTCCGCTGGAACGGGGCGTGGGAGTCGCTTCGAGTCGAGTTCGACACGATCCGCGTGAAGGGGGCCGAGCCCGAGGTCGTCGAGCTCAAGTTCTCCCGCCACGGCCCCGTCTTCTTCGAGGACGTCGAGAACCACAAAGCGTACGCGCTACGCTCGACGATGCACGAGCCCGGCTCGACCGGATACCTGGCGGCTCTTCGCCTCAACGTCGCGTCCGACTGCGTCGAGTTCCTCGAGGCGCTCGACTCGTGGATGGCTCCGACGGAGAACATGGTCTGCGGCGATGCGGACGGGAACATCGCTTGGCAGGCGTCGGCGCGCTCTCCGAGCCGGGACGGATGGCACGGACGCTTGCCGGTACCCGGAACCGGTGAATACGAGTGGAACGGCTTCCGCGACGACCTCCCGCGCGAGCTGAACCCGGACCGTGGCTGGATCGCGACCGCCAACCACGACATCCACCCCGAGGGGTACGATCCCCCGCTCTTCTTCAAGAGGCAAGGCGCCTTTGAGCGCTTCGCCCGGGTCTCCGGCATTCTTGCGAGCGGAAGTGCGTTCACGGTCCAGGACTCCCGCGATCTGCAGCACGACGCCTACTCGGCTTCGGCGGCCTCATCTCTAGAGCTCTTCCGCGGGTGGACGGCCGCCGATCCTGAGCTCGAAAGGTACCGGCAGGAGCTGGCCGCCTGGGACGCCGTGTACGACCGCGAGGATCGTGCGGCGGCGATATTCGGGCACGTGCGTCGCATCCTGTCGGGTGGCGGCTTCGGGCAGCGTGCAGCCTCGGTGGACGTCGATCCGGAGGCAGCGCTCGCGATGGCGCTCGAGAGGCTACGTGAGGAGCAGGGCGACGATCCGGCGCAGTGGCGGTGGGGGCGTACGCACCGCAGTGAGTTCCCTCACTCGCTCGTGTCCGCATACGACCTGCCCGCCGCCGAGCGGCTCGGCGGCGCTGGGACCGTTGCCGCGACAGGTGCGACGTTCCGCGAGATCATCGACTTCGCCGACCTCGATGCGTCGCTCGCGACGAATGCGCCAGGTCAATCGGGTCGGCCCGGGAGCCCCTTCTACGGCAACCTCACTCGGAACTGGGCGGACCAGGAGTACTTCCCGATGTCGTTCAGTCGGGAAGCGGTGGAGGCGAACGCGGAGTATCGGCTGAGGCTGGTTCCCAGGCGGTGATTAGGCTCAGTCCCCCTCGTCGAGCGGATAGGTGATGGGAGTCCTCGCCGGTGAGCGCGGTGCCGGGCCAAATTTCGCGTCTGAATCGACAGTAAGACCGACGGTTCAGCACTACGTCGGGAAAAAGAACGCCCCGCCAGATCCCGTAAGACCAAGCGGGGCAACCCCTTCTGAGGAATGGGCCTGGGTGGACTCGAACCACCGACCTCACGCTTATCAGGCGGCCATCGGGGCGCCGACCGGCGCCGGTGAGCGCCAGAAAGCGCCTAGAACCTAGGTTCTGGCGCTGGGGAGGGCGCCACCTGGCGCTGAGGTTTGTGTTACCGCTTGTGTTACCGCGAGATGAGTTTCGGTGGAGAGGAGCTCGTCCTCGCGACGGGTCCAGCACATCAATGTTCTCACGGGAGACGGCGTTTCGCGGACCACGGGTCAGCTTTTTCTTGACGCAGTCAATAAAAGTAACTACAATAGTAGGTGCAGTTGTAGTTACATATGCAATTGCGCTCGATCGAAAGGGCAGGGTCATTGTACGAATGGGATGAGAGGAAGAACGCAGAGAATCTCCTGAAGCATGGACTCAGTTTCGATGATGCGCATAGCGTGTTCTCTGGGCCGTGTCTGACATTCGAAGACACGCGCTTCGACTACGACGAGGAGCGTTACATCACGTTTGGCTTTCTCAAAAGCCGCCTAGTGGTGATCGCTCACACGCCGCGCGGTGAGGACACGCGGATCATTTCGATGAGAAAGGCAAATGGCCGTGAAAGAGAAGCCTATCAAAAGCGATCTCAAGCGGATCGACGCGATGAAGGATGAGGATATCGACTACAGCGATATCCCCGAGGTTGATGCCGCCTTCTTCGAGAGCGCGCGGGTGGTAGTCCCCCCGGGGAAAAAACAGGTGACGGTCCGTCTCGACAGCGACGTCCTGGCGTGGCTGAAGGACCAAGGCAAGGGATACCAAACCCGGATTAACGCTATCCTGCGCGCCTACTACGACGCGCACGCGAAGTAAGGACGCGCCACACCCCACGCGATTCGCAGGTACTAAAGCCAGGCGGGGCAACCCTTTCCGAGGAATGGGCCTGGGTGGACTCGAACCACCGACCTCACGCTTATCAGGCGTGTAGAGCACCAAGTATATCATGCAGCCTGCAATGGCTGACCCTTGAAAACCCAACATCAATGGGCAATTCAGGGCGATGGGCCGTGCAGCTTGCAGAAGGGTTTCCCCTTCAGGCTGCAGGATGCTTGGGCCAGTTGCCTGCGGGTTGCCTGCAAAGGCCAGGCGGCCGGGACGAGAGCGTTGCGATGCTGAGGGGGAGCATGCGGTGACGGCGCTATTTGTGGGCGCTCTCACGGTCGAGCGGCGCGCGTCCGAACCGCATCTCCCCACTCAGCGACCGGAGAAACGCCAGCAGCGATTCCTTCTCCTGTAAAGTCAGGTCCAACGGCTGTATGTCGGGATCTTGATAGGGATTGATGTTGCCTCCCCGATCGTAGAAATCGACGACTTCTTCGAGCGTTGCGAAGCTCCCGTCGTGCATATAGGGCTCGGTCTGAGCCACGTCCCGCAGCGTGGGCGTCTTGAACGCACCGCGGTGCAGGTTCTTACCGGTTATCACAAAGCGTCCGGAGTCGAGTAACTCACCGTCTCGCCACGTCACACCCGTGTTGTGAAAGCGCTCGTCGGTAAACAACCCACCAGTATGGCACAATGCGCATCTCGCCCGGCCGCGAAACAACGCGAGGCCTCGGCGGGCCGACTCTGAAAGCGCAGCTGTGTCACCGAGGTGCTCGAAGCGATCGAATGGGGAGTTGCCCGACACCAAGGTGCGCACGAAGCTGGCGATGGCCTGTGCCATCCGCTCTTTCGTGATCTCATCGTCGCCGAAAGCATCCACGAAGTCCCGGCGATAAGACCCGCTCGCCCCGAGACGCCGCAGGATTTCCTCATGCGTGTTCCCCATCTCGTCGGGGTTCACCATGGGGAGTAGCGCCTGCTCCTCCAGGGAGCGCGCACGCCCGTCCCAGAAGAACGATCGTCCGTACGCCCGGTTGATCAGCGCCGGGGCATTACGCGTCCCCTCTTTGTCGTCGATTCCGCGTGCGACGGTTCGGCCATCGCTGAACGACCTCTCAGGCTCATGACACGACGAGCAGGAGACCGTGCTGTCCCTCGACAACTGCGCGTCGAAGAACAGTCTGCGACCCAACTCCACCTTCGCCTCGGTGAGTGGGTTGTCTGGGGGCACGGGCACGAGCGGCGATGCCCCGAGCGGGAGTTCCGGGAGGGGCCGGCCAGCCGGGAGGGACCGGCCAGCCGGGCCGCTGGGTGCGCAGGCCGCAGCGGCCCACGCTCCGCTGGTCGCGAGAGCGAGGGCCGCCACGAATCTCAGGGTACGCATGCGAATGCTCTTCGGCATGCCTAGTTGAAGTTCTCCATGAGCCAGAGCTGGTTGACCGTCGTCCCCAGGCTCCACACCATGGTCGATCCGTCCTGGCTCCACGCCGGGAGTGTCCCTCCACCGAGATGTACCGCACGGTGTTCCGTTATGGCCCCAGTCGCCGAATCCCGACGCATCGTCTTCCAACCAGGAGGCCCGTTGTCCGGAGAGGTCAGGTAGTAGAAGCCCGTGCCGTCCGGCGACCACACGCCTATATAGTCCCAGGTATCCGGCTCGTCGACGAGCAGGGAGGTGGGCCGACCATCGAGATAGGCCACTCGTATGCCGTCACCATCGGCGCCGTCGGCATAGTCGTAGTACATGTACGTAAGCCTCTGACTGTCGGGATGCCACTGCAGGCCTGCCTTCAACCCAATTTCCTCCGGAGTCGTAAGCCGGCGCGGCTCTCCACCCGTTGCGGGGACCACGAAGACCTGGTTTCGCACGTCGGGGCCAGCAGCACCGAAGGCGGCGAGGTATTGCCCGTCCGGCGACCATTTCACCTCGTACGATGCCCACCACCACATGTGCGCGATCTTGTTCGGCGTGCCCCCTTCTCGGGGTGCGACGTACATCCCGTTCTCCGTGGCGAAGGCTAGTTGCGAGCCATCCGGAGACCACACGGGCACCACGCTTTCACTTTCCTCTGCGATGTCCACTACGTGACGCGGCGTGCCGCCCGAGGTCGGCACCACGAAGACCGCGCGGCCCTTCTCGGTAGGACCCACGTAGACGATGGCCCCTCCGTCAGAAGAAACATCGAAACGGGGTTCGTAATTGCCCTCAGTCCTTCCCTGGGTCAGCTGCAGCGGAGTACCGCCTTCCCGCGAGACCGCGAATATTCCCTCCTGCCCGGGACCTTCACCCTGGTAGTAGACCCGGTCGCCGTCGGGCGAGAGTTGTGGGAAAAAACCGCGAACGACGGCGTGAGAAGCCTTCGGCCCGGTGGCGTCGGCCACCCGGACGATGCTCGTGGACCGGCGGAGCACGAACGCGAGCCCGCTCCCACCGTCGACGACCCTCGGGTATAGGGCTTGGGCATCGCTGTAAAAGGTCACCTGCCGGGGCTCGCCGCTACGGATCCCCGATCCCGTGTCGATGGCCACGCTCCAGATATTGGTGCCTTCCCCTCTTTCCGAGGCGAAGTAGAGGCGGCCGTCGGAGCCCCAAGCCGGGTGGCCGTCGAAGCCCTCTGAATGGGTGACCTGGATTGCCCGTCCCCCCTCTGCGGGGAGAATCCAGATCTCTGGCCCAACGGGCGGCCCTGACCCGTCGCTCAGCTGAAAAGCCAGCCAGCGTCCGTCGGAGGAGTAATCACCCAGCACGATCCGGTTGGGCAGTGGCGCTCCACGGGTGACTTGCACCGTCTGCCCGTCCAGTGTGCGAGTGTGGATCTGGCTTCCGGCACCTCCTGGCCCCTCCACCCTTTCAACGTAGGTCACAGCGCCGCCGTCGGCCGTCCACGTGAGATCCGTCACTCTGCTTATCTGATCGCCGACCTGTCGGAGCCCGCTACCATCTGCCTCGATGACGAAGAGCGCTCCGCCCTCCCGCCCCACTTTCCTCCCGCTAAACGCGATACGGCGGCCATCCGGCGACCAGTGAGGCCGGCCTATGCTTTGAAACCCACCTTCGCCGGGAGCTGTTGTGATCAAGGGCCGTACGACGGTCCCGGCACGGTCCGAGATGTACAGACCGTCGGGCCGTTCCATATCGTCCGTGACGAGCAAGACGACATGCCGGCCGTCGGGCGAGATGTCGTAGCGCGCAGGCCTATTCATCCATCGTTGGTCCTGCACATTGTCGCGCAAGAGCGTGAAGGTGGGATCGGCCTCGACAGCGGTGGTTGACCCAGCATCTGGGGAGAGTGCGCCCAATCGTTGCCGCGCGAGTCGGAGCGACTCTCTCTGATCGGGATACTCCTCGACAACGCTCTGGTAAGCCGAGGTCGCGTTCGGTGAACCGAGCTTTTCGTATGCCCCACCCAGTGATATCAGAGTTCGGGCGGTCAGCGCACGATCCTTCGAATGTTCGCTGAGGATCCGCTGGTACAGCTGAATCGCCGCGTGCAGATCTCCATCCGCGCGCTCCTTGATCGCCGCCCGTTGGAACAGATCGTATCCGTTCTGCCCAGACACGGCCTGTGATCCGAGCGCCGTCAGCGACGCGACAATCGTTACTACGGTCAGCATTCTCATGATCAATCTCCGATCTTCGAGTTTCGAGTCACCTCCAACCTAGATTGGAGAGCAGGCACCCTTGTCACGAAATGCTGGTCACCGTGCAATTTTTTTGAAATGATTTCTCGGGATGAAGTCGGGTAATTGTCATGAGGATGTAATGTCATGGGATGCCTCATCTTGCTACCCACCTTGAAATGGCTACCTACGTTCAAACGTCCAGCTTGTACCCTACGCCGTGGACCGTCAGAAGACGTTTGGGATGGGATGGGTCCTTCTCGATCTTGGCACGCAGAGACGCCACATGGTTGTCGATGGTCCGAGTGGTGGGTTCGTGTCCGTGACCCCACACTTCCTTGAGTAGGTCGTGGCGCGTTACCACCAGGCCGGCTCGCTCGGCGAGTAATCGCAGCGTGCCGAACTCCTTGCGCGTCATCTTGATCTTCTCGTTGCCACGACTGGCCTCGTAGCGCCTGAAGTCCACGATCACATCGTCGAAACGCAATTCGTCAAGCGCCGTCGGTTCCGGGTTCGTGCGACGGAGCAGAGCTCGGATTCGCGCCAGCAGCTCACGAACCGAGAACGGCTTCGTGACGTAGTCGTCGGCACCGAGATCCAGGCCGAGTACTCGATCCGTTTCCTCACCCCGAGCCGTCAACATCACGATGGGCGTTGTCATCCCCTCATCCCGTACCTTCTTGCACAGCTCGTATCCGCTCATCTTCGGCAACATCAGGTCCAGGACGACCAGGTCGGGAGCCGCGTCGCGAATGAGTTGGTAGCCCACCTCGCCGTCCGTCGCGGTCAGCACCTCATAGGACTCCGCCTCGAGGTTGTCCTTCAAGCCTCGGAGAATCGCGGCATCGTCTTCCACCACGAGAACGCGTGTCATGTGGAACTCGATTCCAAGGGGAGTTGCAGAGAGAACGTGCTGCCTTTGGCGGGAGCGCTTTGAACCAGGACATGACCACCGTGGGCCTCGGCAATATGCTGCACCAGGGTCAGGCCCAATCCCGTGCCCGGGATCCGATCGTTGTCCTGGGTCGGTGCCCTGTAGAATCGCTCGAAGATGTGCGTCTGTTCTTCAGGCTCTATTCCGACCCCGCTATCGGACACTTCGATCGAAGCAAGGCCGTTCTTCCTGCTCAATCGAAGCTCGATGTCACGACTGTCTCCGGAGTACTTCATCGCGTTGGTCAGCAGATTCAAGAGCGCTTGCTCGATGGCGTCGCGATCCACATCCACCGACGGCAGATCGTGCTGGATATCGACTCGCAATTCGAAGCCATCCTGTTCCAGTGAGTACCGCATGGCCTTGGCCGTCGCCTCGACGATCGCTGCCAATGAGCTCGGCTCCATGTGATACTGCTTCTTTCCCTGCTCGATGTTGGAGAAGGCCAACACGTTGTTGAGCAAACGTGTGAGCCGCTCGCTCTCGTTGATGATGGTATCCAGGTACTCGTCCTGCACCTGTGGATCGCTCGGACGGCGTATCCGCATGGTCTCCGCGAACATGCGGATGGCCGTGAGGGGTGTCTTCAACTCGTGGGACACTCCCGAGACGAACTGAGATCGTAGCTCGGCAAGACGCAGCTCCCGTCGCACGTCGAGGAAGAGCAGATTCGCGCCGAACAGCGTGACGCCCAAAACGAGCAACAGCGTCAGCACATAGACCGAACGCTGGAGGTTCCACGGAGCAAAGAAACCCCCGTCGTCGCGGGCGGCGAACTGCGCTTCGACGCCGGGAAAGCTGGGACCGAGCGGTCTGCGATCGGACGAGCCGCTGCTCGACAGTCGCGCCGGGCCCAGGGCGCTCAGCAGCGTAACGGCCTCGCTGACGGAGGAGAAGACGTCACCGGCGCGCACCGCGATCACCAGGACCGAGGAACTCACCGGCGGCTGAGCCGCACTCACCAGCCAGTCCGGGGACCCGTACAACACCCACTTTGGCTCGGCACTACCCGTGCCCGCTACGGGAGTGGTCAGTCCGAGTCCGAGGACGTCGCGTTGCAGTGCCAGCGTCTGTTCGATCAACGAGACGCGTTGGGCAACGGAATCACTCAGGGTCTCCACGCTGGCGTGAAACGTGGAGCTGGCTTCGCTACTCGCCAATGCAGCCACCAGGTCGCGAACCATGTAGACCTCGGGAGGCGAGAACCAACGTCGGTGAGCCACCTCACGTCGAGTCCTGTCGAACACTTCCGCGACAGCGCTATCGGCGGCGAGCAACCGCGTGCCGGCGTACAACCACATGGGCAGACCGAGATCATCCGTCACATCGGACGGCAATGACAGGATGGCACGGTAGTGCGTTGTCGCCTCCTGCGGCTGCCCGGCCTTCTGCAAGACCCTTCCCAGCATGAGGCGAGCATACGCGCGCTGAATCGGTTGATCCGCCGTGCGCAGAGCCAGTCGGTATGAGCGGATGGCTCCGCTGAGATCCCCGACGATCAGCTCTCGGCGCTCGCCCTCCCGGATTGCGGAGGCGAACCGGTTCTCGTTCAGATGCCGTCTCGCGATTTCAGACCCGTCGCCGGTGGCCCAGGGCGGAACGAGCCGACCGTCCCGTAGGTGCGCCACGAGATCGACTTCGATTTCCACGCCGGGGGTCGCCACGCCGGGGGTGTCCGGCCCGGTCAGAGCTGCAACTTCGCGAAGTTTGATGCGCTCCAGACGCTCCAGCAGATCGTCGTGCACCTGTGCGAGTAGGCGTTGTTGCTCGTCTTCCAGGCGCTTCTCGCTCAACTCGTGTTCCTGAGCAATCATGCGCAGGCCGAGGACCACGAGCACCGAGCAAGGGAGGAGGACGGCGAGGAGGAATAGCAGCACCTGCCGTCGATGGACCTGTGAAGCCATAGCCACCCCTCCGAGTCAGATGATCACCCTTCCAGAATAACTCCCGGCTTCGCGGAGGTTGTCATGGAAATGTCACAGAAGAGCAGCCCAACCAGAAGCCCGTCCTGTTCCAGGACGCGACCTGCGGCAAAGCTCTGTCTTTGAAGCGGGACAGATGAGGCGGCGAAATCCTATGGTTGTGTGTGGTTCGAATGATGGAACAGAACGACCTCCCGCAATTTTTTTCCCAGATCCACGAGTCATCGGTCGAACCGCGCACCGAAGAGGGCAGATGGCGACTCAAATCTATGACCGAAGCTACCCCGAAACGTGAGTGTTTCTCAGGCGGATGAGGTTTTCACGGAGCACGGGGCTTCTTGAGCCCCGTCGAGGCGGCCGATCTGAAGAAGCAAACCCTTCCCAGCTCTGTGCAGGGGACCGGCAGTGAGTAGGCGGCGGAGCCCGCCGTCCTCAGCACGAGTTCTCACCCAATGGGTGGACGCGTACGCCCGTGAGCGAGGGCGGTATTGTCAACTTGAGTGAAATCTGCGGCGAACCGCGTGATCCGCAGGACGGGAAATGGCGGTATTCGGTCGTTTTCTTTCTCGGCCTGACGTCTAAACTGGCAAGAATCGGCTCAAGTTGGCAGTACCGTTACCGCGAGACAGATTTGGGTAGCGAGGATCTCGTCCTCGTGAGCCTTCCTATTCCTAATTCAGGTCCAGTTCTCAACACGAAGTCCAGAAACGCGACGGAACTCCTTCACATTATTGGTCACCAGCACCAACCCTAAAGAACGTGCATGGCCGGCGATCATCAGGTCGTAGGGACCGATCGGCTTACCCAGGCGAGCCAGTTCAGCTCGAATCTGGCCGAAATGGGCAG
>JADFRS010000010.1:37114-49721 GCA_022561145.1 Gemmatimonadota bacterium | reverse complement strand
GAGTTCAAGATCAAGAAGGGGCCGATCTTCTCCAACATCATCCTGGCCGACGAGATCAACCGGTCGCCCGCGAAGGTCCAGTCGGCCCTGCTCGAGGCCATGCAGGAGCGCCAGGTCACCATCGGTGACACGACCTATCCGCTCGACAACCCGTTCCTTGTGCTCGCCACGCAGAATCCCATCGAGCAGGAAGGCACGTATCCGCTGCCCGAGGCCCAGGTCGATCGCTTCATGCTGAAGCTGTCGGTGGGTTACCCGGACAAGGATGAAGAGCGCGAGATTCTGCGGAGGATGGCCGTCGGAACGGGGCCGGAAGTCTCTCCCGTGGTCACGCCGGAAGACCTCCTTCGCGCTCGCCGGGCGGTGGAAATGATCTACATGGACAGCCAGGTCGAGCGCTACATCGTCGATCTGGTCTTCGCCACGCGAGAGCCGGCCGATCACGGGCTGGCCGACCTCGCGGACCTGATTGCGTACGGCGCATCACCTCGGGCGACCATCTATCTCGCGAAGGCCGCTCGCGCTCATGCGTTCCTCATGCGGCGTGGTTATGTGACGCCGGAGGACGTTCGGGCCATCGGCATGGACGTGCTCAGGCACAGGGTTCTGCTCACCTATGAGGCGGAAGCCGAGGAAGTCACGTCCGAAGATGTGGTCACGCGCGTTCTGAACACCGTCGAGGTCCCGTAGGAACGGTCCATGATTCCTCGCGAGATCCTCAAGAAGGTGCGGCGCGTCGAGATCACGACGCGTGGGCTCGTCAACGAAGTCTTTTCCGGCGAATACCACTCGGTGTTCAAGGGCCGCGGCATGAGTTTCGCCGAAGTGCGCGAGTACCAGTACGGTGACGACATCCGCTCCATCGACTGGAATGTCACGGCCAGGACGGGGGCCCCCTTCGTCAAGATTTTCGAGGAGGAGCGGGAGCTCACCGTGATGCTCGTGGTCGATGTGAGCGCTTCGGGCGACTTCGGCACCCGCAGACAGATGAAGGGCGAGGTCGCCGTAGAGATCTGCGCACTGCTGGCGTTCAGCGCGACCAAGAACAACGACAAGGTGGGTTTGATCATCTTCAGCGATCGTATCGAGAAGTTCGTGCCGCCCCGGAAAGGGCGCAGGCATGTGCTCAGGGTCTTGCGAGAGCTGTTCTATCACGAGCCCGAGGGTCGCGGCACCGACCTCGCGGTGGCGTTGGAGTACCTCAGCCACGTGGTTCGCAGACGCGCGGTCGTCTTTATGGTGTCGGACTTCATGGCACCCGACTTCACCCGGCCACTTTCGGTCGCCGGCCGGCGTCATGACGTGATTGCGGTGCGCATGGGGGATCGCCGCGAGGTGGAGTTGCCGCCGCTCGGGTACGTGGAGTTCGAGGATGCCGAGACGGGCGAGCGGATGCTCGTCAACACGTCGAACAAGCGATTTCGTCGTGAATGGGAGGCTCTTGTCACCCAGTCCCGCGCCGATCAGGACAAGGCGTTTCAGCGCAGCAAGGTCGACGTGATCGACATTCAGACCGATGAGCCCTACGAGCGCCCGCTCATGAAGTTCTTCAAAGAACGCGAGCGCCGGTTCCGATGAGGTGGCGGCTCGGTGCGGTCGTGTGGCTGGCGCTTGCGGTCGTGATGGTCGCCCCGGAGGCCGGCGCCCAGGAGCCCCGGATCCGCGCGTCGGTCGATACGACGGCCGTAACCGTGGGTGGAAGGCTGGAGCTGTTGCTCACCGTAGAGCACGATCCTGGGGCCACCGTGATGTGGCCGGATTCTCTGGAGGTGAGTCCGTTCGAAGTGCTGGAGGCGGTCACCCTCCAGCCCACGCGGCGGGACGGCCGACGGTTCTCGGCCGTGCGGCTGTCCCTCGCGGCTTTCGAGCTCGGCGAACTCGAGATTCCCAGCATCGAGGTTCACGTGGTGGGCGCCGACTCTGTGATCACGACGCTCTCGACCGACCCGTTCGGGATCGGCGTGGAGACCGTGGGCCTGGACGAGGGGGGCGACATCCGCCAAATCCGTGGCCCTCTCGCGATTCCCCGCGGCCTCGTGGCCTTGCTGCCTTGGCTCCTTCTCGGAGTGGGTCTCGTGGCTCTGGCCTATTGGATGTATCGACGCGCCCAAGACGAATCCTCCGCGGAGTTGGGTCCCGTCGTGCTACCTGGGCTCCCGCACGAAGATGCCTACGAGGCGCTCGACGACTTGGAGGGCGCCGGTCTGATACAACGGGGCGCGGTCAAGGACTTCCACATCCGAGTCTCCGAGATCATCCGGACCTACGTGGAGGGCCGTTTCGAGGTCTACGCGCTCGAGATGACCACGCCCGAAGTGATGGCCGGGCTCGGCTCCCACAGGCTGGATGAGGAGGTCCTCGGCGAGTTCGCGTCCTTCCTCGACCGGTGCGATCTGGTGAAGTTCGCCAAGGTCCGTCCCGGCGTCGATGCGTGCTTCGACATGCTCGCATCCGCCCGCCGCATCGTGGATGAGACCAAGCCGAAGCCTGTGCTGATCGAAGTCGATGCGGAGTTCGGGGTGCCGAATCCGGTCGAGGCTGTAGCTGGGGCGGGGGTGGAGTAATGTACCGATTCGAAGACCCTTGGTATCTCCTGCTCCTCCTCTCGCTTCCCGCGCTGGTCTACGCTCAGTGGCGCCACGGGGCTCGCCTGACCGGGACGTTGCGACACTCCAACGTGGCGTTCCTTCGGAAGTCGGACGTGGCTCGCACGGGTCGGTACCGGCATGTCCTGGTCGCTCTGAGGCTTCTCGCGTTATCGGGGTTCATCCTGGCGTTCGCCCGGCCGCAGACCGGGATCACCAGCGAGACTATCATCACGGAAGGGATCGACATCGTGCTCGTCATGGACGTATCGAGCTCGATGCTCGCCGAGGATCTTCAGCCCAACCGGCTGGAGGCGTCCAAGGCCGTCGCGGTGGAGTTCGTGGGACAACGCACCAACGATCGCATCGGTCTCGTGGTGTTCGCTGGCGAGGCGTTCACCCAGGCCCCTCTTACGCTCGACTACAGTGTCGTTACCGACCTCTTGGGCCAGATGGAAGTAGGGATGATCGAGGATGGCACGGCTGTGGGCATGGGACTGGCTACGGCGGTGAAACGCCTCCAGGCGAGTGAGGCCGAGTCGAAGGTGGTCGTTCTGCTCACGGACGGCCGCAGCAACCGGGGTGAAATCGGCCCCATCACGGCGGCGGGCATGGCCCAGGCACTCGGGGTGAAGGTATACACGGTGGGCGCCGGGACGCGGGGCTTGGCTCGTGTGCCCGTAGACAACGGCGTGTTCGGCCGCCAATACGTGAACATGCAGGCCGACGTCGATGAACCCACGCTCCAGGAGATCGCAGATCTAACGGGCGGGCGGTATTTTCGAGCCGCCGACCGCGACGGCCTCTCGGCGGTCTACCAGGAGATCAACGAGCTGGAGACCACCGAGATCGAGGTGCGGCACTTCACGAGATACGGCGAACTGTTCCACATTCCGCTCTCCGCCGGGCTGCTGTTTCTCGTGCTCGACGTGGGTCTGGGACAGACGCTGCTCCGGAAGCTCCCATGAGGAGGGTCTGAGTGTTCCGCTTCGGATCCGTGGAGTTCCTTCTCGGGTTGCTCGTGCTCCCCGTCATGGTGGTGTTCTTCTGGACGTCCATGCGGGCCCGTAGGAACGCTCTCGAGCAGTTTGGCGACCTCGACTTGGTTCGGCGGCTCAGCGCCTCGGTCAGTCCGCGGGGACGCCTGGCGAAGGGAATTCTCGTGCTCGGAGCGGTCGGCCTCTCGGTGCTCGCGTTGGCCCGGCCCCAGTTCGGCACTCGCGTCGAGACCGTGCGGAGCCAGGGGCAGGACATCCTCGTGGCCATTGATGTCTCGCTCTCGATGATGGCGGAGGATGTGAAGCCCAACCGGCTGGAGAGGGCCAAGCTCGAGGTCTCGCGGATGCTCGACCTTCTGGATGGTGACCGGCTGGGGCTGGTGGCGTTCGCCGGCGACGCCTTCGTGCAGAGCCCGCTCACGGTGGACTACGGGGCGTCCGCCATGTTCTTGGCGGCCATGGAGCCCGACCTGATCCCTATTCAGGGCACGAATCTCGGGGAGGCCCTCTCGGTGGCGCTCGACGCGTTCGAAGAAGGGAGCGGGGACCACCGCACGCTCATCGTGATCACCGACGGCGAGGATCACGAAGGCGAGATCGGGGCTGGCGTGGACCGCGCGTTGGAGATGGGCGTGAACATCTACACGGTTGGAATCGGGTCGACTGACGGTGTTCCGATTCCTGAGATCGACGAGGCAGGACGGCGAAGCGGGTTCAAGCGCGACGAGGACGGCAACGTCATAACGACACGCCTGGACGAAGCGACGTTGATCCGGGTGGCCGAGGCAACGGGCGGGCGCTATTTCCGGGCCGGAGAGCCGGGGGCGCTCGACCCGCTTCTCGACGAGATTCTCCGGGGAGAAGGAAGAGAGCTCGAGTCTAGGGAGGTCACGCGATTCGAGGAGCAGTTCCAGATCTTCCTCGGGCTCGCGTTGATGATGTTGTTGGCGGAATCCGTCGTGCCAGACCGCCGGCGGGTGAAACATGTGTGGACCGGGAGGTTCCGATGAGGATTCGGGGGGCGCTCATCGCACTTGCTGTATCGACCGGCGTGGTGGCCGCGCCGGCTGCGGCTCAGGCAGGGCGCTCCGAAGTCGAAGAAGGCAACCGCTTGTATGAGGAGGGCCGCTTTGGCGAGGCGCACGCCAAGTACCTCGAGGCGTTACGCAGCGCTCCGGGAACGAGCCTCATCCGCTTCAATGACGGAAACGCCCTCTACATGTCCGAGGAATTCCAGCGCGCGGCGGCCGCCTACCAGGCCGCAATCGAGAGTGGCGACCCCGCGCTCGCAGGTCCGGCTTGGTACAACGTGGGGAATGCGCTCTATCGGCAACAACAACTCTCCGAAGCCCTGGAATCGTACAAGCAGGCGCTTCGAGTGAACCCCGGCGACCTCGACGCCAAGCACAACCTGGAGCGCGTCCTCGAGCGGATGGAGGAGCAGGAGCAGCAAGAAGGCGAGGGAGATGGCGAGCAGCAGGACCAGGAACAAGAACAGGACCCGCAAGAGGACGGCGAGCAGGACCAGAACCAAGAGTCCCCGCCCGAACCAGAGGAGGCTCCCCAGCCGGAGCCACAAGAGGCCCCCGGGCGGATGAGCCCCGAGGAGGCCCAACGGCTGCTTCAGGCGATCCAGGAAGATCCGAGCGAGGTGAACCGCCGTCCGCCGGCCGCCGCACGGGGACGCAGACCACGGAAGGCCTGGTGACCGCTCGGTTAGAGGCGCGTTCGCGTTCGGTGTGGCCGCTACTGGCCCTTATGATGGTCACAGCGGCGGGGGCCCGTGGCTCACAAGCCCAGGATGTAAGCGCGCGAGCTTATGTCGATCGCGCGACCGTGGGGTTGAACCGCACCTTTGTTCTCAACGTCGAGGTGAGCGGTACACAGCGCTTCGATGCGGACCCCGAGCTTCCCGACATGGCAGGCTTCGCGCGCTTTTTGGGGAGCAACACGTCCACCAGCATGCAGATGTCCGGCGGGCGCACCGAGGTGTCCATCACGGTGCAGTACCGCTTCCAGGCCATTCAGGAGGGCGTCTTCGAGATCGGTGGCATTCGGGTCGTGGCCGCCGGACGGTTGCTTGGGACCGAGCCGATCCAACTCACGGTTACGTTGGCGCCGCCATCGGATCCTGCCGGTCCCGAAGAGCCGGCTGTGGGTCCGGAAGATCTTTTCTTGGTGGCGGAGGTGAGCAAGAGACGGGTCTACGTGAACGAGCCGGTGGCGATCTCGTACAGGATCTACACGCGCGTGGACGTCAGCAACTACACCATCACGACGCCCACCGTCGCAGAGGGTTTTTGGATCGAGGAGGTCCCGGAGACGCAGGCGCCCACCGTGGAGGAGGTCGTGAGGGACGGGCAACGGTACACCACGGCGGTCATCCGGCGTGTGGTCATGTTCGCCACGGGTCCGGGTAACAAGACGCTCGACCCTCTCTCGATTACGGCTCAGGTGCGGATGCGGCGGCGCACGCGAAGCCGGCTGGAGGACCTGTTCAGCCGCAGCTCGCTGTTCGGGACCGTCGTGCCCATAGAAGTTGCTTCCGATCCGGTGGAAATCGAGGTGGTGCCGCTCCCGGAGTCAGGACGGCCCGCCGACTTCACCGGGCTCGTTGGCAGCCTCGGACTGACCGCCTCGATCGATCGCCCCAGCGTAGAGACCAACGACGCAGTGACGTTCAACTTTCGGATCTCGGCCGAAGGAAACGTACGAAGCCTTCCCGCTCCGGAGATTCGGTTCCCCGCGGACTTCGAAGTCTTCCCGCCGGAGGTGTCCCAGTCCATCGAGCGCTCCGCCTCGGGCGTGACAGGATCACGCACCTACGAGTACGTGCTGATCCCGAGAGCGCCCGGGGAGCGTGCCATACCGCCGGTGTCCATGAGCTACTTCGACGTGGCGACGGGGCGCTATGCGACGGTGACCACGCGCCCCCTCACAATCGACGTGACCGGCGATCCGGTGGTTGGACCGACCCGCGGAGTCAGGGCCGGCATCGAGACGCTGCGCGAGGACATCCGTTTCATCCGGATCGGCGACCCCCGCTTCGTCCGCTCCGGTCGGTCGCTTTTCGATGAGCCGACATTCTGGGTCCTGGCGCTCCTGCCCCTCGTGGCCGTGACGGGAGCGGCGGGAGTGCGCCGGCACCATGACCGGCTCGAAGGAGATGTGGCGTACGCTCGTGGACGGAGGGCCGGCCGCGTGGCCCGCAAGCGTCTTCAGAAGGCACAATCGTTGAAGGACGGCGACGCCAAGGAGTTCTATGCGGAGGTAGGCAGGGCTCTGCGTGGGTTCATGGCGGACAGGCTGAACGTGGCCGAGTTGGGATTTCTCGCGCACGAGGTCGCGGCCGAGCTCGGACGGCGAGGGGTCGGCCAGGACGTCATCCAGGAGTACGGGGACTGTATCGAGATCTGTGACCGCCATCGCTTCGCTCCGTCGGGCTCGGGCACGAAAGGACACGAGGCCATGCTCGAAAGGGCGGCTTCGGCCATCACGGGGCTCGAGGAGGGTCTAACCACATGAGAATCGCGATCCTGGTCGCACTGGTGGCCGTCGCGGCCCATCCACCGACTGCCGCGGCCCAAGCCGACTTCTACGCGGAAGGGAACCGCCTTTACCAGGAAGGAGACTTCGCGGGGGCTCTAGAGGCCTACGAGAGCATTCTGGATGCGGGCTTCGAGAGCGGCGATCTCCACTTCAACATCGGCAACGCCTACTTCAAGCTCGGAGATCTTGGGCGCGCTATCCTGCATTACGAAAGAGCGCACCGCCTGCTTCCCTCAGACGAGGGTGTTCTGGCCAACCTGGAGTTGGCGAGAACGCTGACCGTGGATGAGGTGGAGGCCCTGCCGCGATTTTGGGTCCTGTCGGCATGGGATTGGTGGGTCGGACTGTTGCCCAGAAGCCTGCTTCTGCTCTTGGTGGCTCTTTCCTACTTGGGAGGCATGGCGGGTGTCGTGGCGTTGATCATGAGGCGAGGGACGTCCGTAGCGATTTGGGGTGGACGCATGGCCCTGGCCGGGGGCGTGCTCACGCTCGTGCTGGGCCTAAACTTGGTTGTGCGCGAACTAGGGCTGAGTCGCGCGGAAGAGGCGGTGGTGCTGGTCGCGGAGGTACCGGTTCGGAGCGCTCCATCGGAGGACGGCGACCTCACAGTATTCACTATCCACGAGGGTACCAAGGTCAGGATCGACCGGCGCTCGGACGAGTGGGCCGAAGTGGTCCTGGAAGACGGAAAGGTCGGCTGGTTGAGACTTGAGGCCGTCGAGACCATCTGATCGGGACAGGACCCTAGAACAACTTCCCCCTGGAAGCCCCCAAGTATCGGTCGAGCAACTCCGCCAAGGCGGACTCGACGTCATTGCCCGCGGAGGCCAACCGTGCGATCAGCGCCATGTCTTCTCGCATGCGGGTGTGCACTGCGGCCGTCCGGAAGTCCAGTGCCATGGGGTCCCCGACCACGGCCTGCATCCAAAACAGCTCGTCCGCCCTCGGCCTTAGTTCAAAGGCTTTCGCGGAGTCTGTGACTTCGAGTGCGGCCAGACGGACCATCAGAGCCATCTGTATTCTGGCGACGCGCGTGCGGCATTCACCACGGACCCGGCTGCGGCGTGGGATCTCCTCTGCATCGAGAAAGAGCGTCAGCCAGTTCCCGAGCGAGTTATGCTCGCACCGCTGCGAGATCCAAGCCGCGTCGCGGGCCCAGGTCTCTGCGACCAAGGCCTCCGTGGCTCGAGGTGAGATCGGGGAACCGAGCTCGATGAGCGAAGAGTTTGCACCGCCGCCGTGTACCGTGATCAGGCCACGTGCGCTCCAATCCACCATCACGGCGTCGGTGGGTGGTACGCCCATCACGTAGACGACGCCCGTGACGCTCATGGTGTCCACGGGATCAGGCGTGGGTCGGACCTCGTACCAGTGGCCTTTCACGCCACGGATGTCGGCCCACACCGACAACCCGCTCACCGTGTGGCCCACGTAGCCGCGCACGAGCCGGCCCTCTAGCCCGCGCTCCCGTATGACGTCGGCGAGGAGGCGGGTCTCCTGCCAGTCGACGATCTTCGGATAGGGGTTCGCCAGCCCATCAAGGGCTACGGGAGTGCTCTGGCGAAGGGAATTGCCGAAGCACGGGGGCATTACGTCATCATGGGTGACGCGGACGGCAGCTACGAATTTTCGTCGCTGGACGCCTTTGTCGGGAGGCTTCGGGAGGGCCACGACCTCGTCATGGGCAATCGCTTCCGCGGTGAGATCCAGCGAGGCGCCATGCCGTTCCTCAACCGCTACGTCGGTAACCCCGTGCTGAGCGGCGTTGGGCGCCTGCTGTTCCGGAGTGGCATCGGTGATTTTCACTGCGGCCTGCGGGGCTTTCGGAGGGAGGCGATCAGGGAACTCGAGCTGGTCGCACCCGGAATGGAGTTCGCGAGCGAGATGATCGTGCGGGCCACCCTTGCGGGCCTCCGGGTCACGGAGGTCGCCACCACGCTTTCGCCGGACGGGCGTTCCAGGCGTCCGCACCTGCGGCCGTTGCGCGATGGGCTTCGGCACCTTTGGGTCATGCTGCTCTTGAGTCCCAGGTGGTTGTTCCTGTACCCGGGGCTCACACTCATGACGGCCGGGTTGGTGGTGGCGCTTTGGTTGCTTCCGGGCGCGCGTGCGGTGGGTGCGCTGACGCTCGATGTAAACACGCTGGTCTTCGCGTGTGCGGCACTCGTTCTCGGTGCGCAGGCCGCCGGATTTTCGGTGCTCGCAAGGGTCTACGCATGCCGTGTGGGCCTGTTCGGGCCGGACCCGCGCCAGGCTTTGGTCGAGCGAGCTTTCTCGGTCCCTCTGCTTGGGGCGTCCGGACTGATTCTGGCGGTCGGGGGTCTGGCGGGCGCCGCCTACGCGGTCGATTTCTGGGGGCAGGCATCCTTCGGACCGTTGGATCCGACGGAGAGTCTACGGATCGTCGCGCCCTCGGCGGCGGCCATGATTCTGGGCCTGCAGCTCCTTCTGCTCAGCTTCTTTCTCGGTCTGCTCGAGCTAGGCCTGCCGTCTACCGGCGGGTCGCGGCCACGCGAGTTGCCTCGCTGACGAAGACGATCGGCCGTGTGCCCCACGCCGGCCTCTTCTCGCGAACGCCTGACTCGGCGGTTCGTGGCGCCCGAGCCGCGCCCCGGAACGCCAGCACCCCCGCCCTGATCAGGATGGACGTCCTGAAGTCGCCCAACTGGGTGCGGGCGTGCGGTTCTCCCAGCGGATCGCCCAGGGCCTGCGTGACCGTCGCCTGAACGGCGGCGGCGAATGCCTGGGCAGTGGGCGCGGCCGCAGAGGCCCGCAGTCCCAGGGCGGCAGGCGAAGTAACGATCCGAGGTGACGGCATCTGTACGTCGGAGCCGGTCTCCTGCCCTTGCGTTGGGTAAGGACCGAGGAGAAGCGCGGTGCCCAGTAGCGCGGCACACGTCAGCCGAGCCCGCCCCATCAGAACGACACTCCCAGGGCGCCACCACCAACCAGGCGAACTCAGTCTCCCGAGTATCCCGTGAGGTCGGCCAGCCCCAGGGTGAGCCCCATGATCTTGCCTGCGATGGGCACGGCGAACGAAGCACCCGCGTGCAGGTTGATCCCGCTCCACTCGGCCACGAGGTTGACGTCAGGGTGCACCTCCACGGCCACGTTCCCGAACACGAGAGTGCCGTCCTCGCGTTTGCCCTCCGAGATGTCGCGAGGGCTGGTGTTGGCGAAGCGGCCGGAGCCCACGCCCAGGCTCGCGTGCCAGCGGCCCACGCCGGGCCTGGCGGACGCCGCGCCTTGGAAGGTGTGGCTGATCACGGCGTAGAAGGACTCACCGAGATCATCCGCCAAAGCGTCTTTGGTGAAGAGGCTTTCTCCCCCGACGGCGATCGCCGTGCCGGCACCCAGGTATCGGTGCACCTTGAACGAGACAGAGAAGTTGTCGGATTCACTCACGTCCGACATGGTGGTAGTCAACTGAACGCCAAGCGCCAACACCGGATTGCCCAGGCCCACGCCCAGAGCCAGCACTCCATCTGTCGACTCGAGGTAGGGTGAGCGGTCGGTGAGCCCGGCACCCGCGAACATCATCCCGTACGCCGCTCCCCATGCCGAAGGGGTGAGGAGCGACTTGGCCGCCGCGTTAGGCAGGCGAAGGCGCAGAAACCAGTCCGGAACATCGGATTGCTGCGCTAGCAGTGTGCCGGGCAGCAGCCCCAGGAGGGCCAGAAGGCCCCAGAGGCCTGGAATGGCTCGTTTCATCGAGATCCTCTCTCACCGTGTGGGTTGCATTAAGAATGGATACGCCGGGCCGTGCGCGGCAACGTTTTCGAACCGGGGGCCCACAGGGTCCGAACAAATCACGGTGTTCGCCTGTACATGCTCTCTGCCACCGTCCGCTTGCCAAGGATGACCCAATGCTCCGAAGTACAGTCCTGCTCATCACTTGGGCTTGCTTGACTCTCTCGGCTCCTCCGAGCGCCGACGCCCAGGTGGTAACGCCCCGGGGCCGTTCCAGGATCGGACTCGTCCTCGGTGGCGGCGGCGCCAAGGGGGGTGCCCATATCGGGGTGCTCAAGGTGTTGGAAGACCTGCGCGTTCCCGTCGACATGATTGCCGGTACGAGTGTGGGAGCGATCATGGGTAGCATGTACGCGTCGGGTCTGAGCCCGGCGGATCTGGATCGCCTCGTGCGGCAGATGGACTGGCACGATCTGATCGCCGGGGGGCGTGCGCGGGAGGGACTCACATTCCGTAGGAAGCGGGACGACTCGAAATTCCCGACTCGCCTCGAGGTCGGCTTCAACTCGGGATCCTTCCGGCTGCCCTCGGGGCTCCTCACCGCGCAGAACGTGGAGGCGGTCTTCCGATCGGTGAGCCTGCCGGGTGCCCAGGTCACGTCGTTCGAGGATCTGCCGATCCCGTTCAGCGCCGTCGCAACCGATATCGTTACCGGCGAGATGGTCGTGCTCAAGGAGGGCGATCTCTCGACCGCGGTCAGGGCGAGCATGTCGATCCCGGGCGCATTTTCTCCTGTCGATGTCGACGGGCGGCTGCTGGTGGATGGTGCGTTGGTGCGTAATCTCCCTGTCGATGTCATGCGTGAGATGGGTGCCGACGTCATCATCGCCGTCGATCTCACGCCGCCTCTCTACACCAGGGATCAGTTGCAGTCCGTGGTCGAGGTGTCCAGACAGGTCTTGAGGATCGCGGCTGCCGAGAACACCAACGCTCAGATCCAACTGCTTGAAGAGATGGGCGGGGTTCTGCTTCGCCCGAAGGTCGATGGCGTGAGCCCGTCCGCGTTCGGCAAGCTACCGGAAACGATTGCGGCGGGAGAAGCCGCGGCCCGCGAAATGGCAGCCCAACTCTCTCGCTATTCCTTGAGCCAGGAGGAGTACGAGGCGTACCGGGCTCGGAGAACCTCGGCAGCGTCAGGTCCGCTTCGGATCGACTTCGTGCGGGTCGAAGGGACGACGCGGCTGGCTCCCGAGGTGGTCGAGGCACGTCTGCGAATTCGCGCTGGGCAGATCATCGAGCCCAGAGACCTCGAGCGGGCGATGGCTCGCGTGTACGGGCTGGACGTCTTCGAGCGGGTGGATTACCGCGTGGTTCGTGAGGAGGGCCGGACCGGCCTGATCGTGGAGGTCTTCGAGAAGGCCTGGGGCCCGGGTTTCTTCCGCGTGGGTGTGGCTCTCGGGGACGATCTCGAGCGGGCAAGCAGCAGCTTCACCCTTTTCCTCAGTCACACGCAGACCCAGATGAACCGTCTAGGCGGTGAACTCAGGACGGAGCTGCAGCTGGGACAGGCGCAGGCGTTCTTGGCGGAGTTCCATCAGCCAATGGATGTCGGTGGCCGCTTCTTCGTCGCGCCTCGCTTTGAGTACGTCGAGGAGCCACTGGGCATCGCACAGCGCGAAGCGGGAGAAACCACGCGAGGTGTGGCGCAAGCCAGCGCCATTCTGGCGGTGGGGTTTCACTTTCCTGATTGGGGTGAGGCACGGGTAGAGCTCGCCCGCGGGCGAG
>JADFRS010000010.1:0-37104 GCA_022561145.1 Gemmatimonadota bacterium | reverse complement strand
GGAAAAACTTCCCCTCAGGCAATTCAGGGGCCTCAGAGGAGGGTATGGTTATGTCCTGCCCCACCAGGGGCCGGGCGACCGCGGGCGAGCCAATTCCGCCCAGTCTGGCACGGAGGGGGCCGACATAGGTGGGCTGAGATCGAGTTTCTCGGTCGACCTGCTCGACGACCGAGGGTTTCCGACTCGGGGACTCACGGCCCGCATCGAGCTCTACAACGGTCTGCGGGCGCTCGGCTCGGATCCCGCGTATTCGAGGTTGGTCGGCGGGGTGACCGGCGTGATCAGCCGAGGCCCCGGCAGCTTCATTCTCGAGGCCAAGGCAGGCACCAGTTTCAGTGAGCCCCTTCCTCGCCACGACGATTTTTCCTTGGGCGGGTTCTTGGACCTTTCCGGGTTGAGGCCGAGGATGGTGACCGGTAACCATATGGCGTTCGGCCGGTTCACCTACCGTCGGCGGGTCGCAACGGTGCCCACCACGCTAGCTGGGGGAGGGCTCTTCCTCGGACTCACCGGAGAGGTCGGAAACGCCTGGGAGAGGCTGAGTGACGTGGATGCCGGGGATCTCAGGGCGAGCGCCGGAATTTTCGTGGGTGTGGAGACTCTGGTGGGGCCGCTTTATGTTTCCTATGCGCGTGCCGATCAGGGGGAGGACGCCTGGTACATCTTCTTGGGTCAGGCCTTTTGATCGCGAAGGTCATTGAATCAGTGAGGGGGGGTCACGCGTATTAGGAGGGGTGGGAGGATGCCCAGATATGCGAGGAGATGACAGTGGCTAGATGCAGCGGCAAGACCAAGGCGGGGAATCAGTGTCGGCGCCCAGCGGTCGACAGTTCCAAATACTGTTCCATGCACCAACCGAAAGCCAACCCCGGGCCGAAGCCCGAGTTCCCGGATTGGAGAGAGCAGTTCGGGGAAAACACCCAGGCTCTGATCGGGTTGGCGATCATCGGTGTGATCGTCCTGTGGTCGATGACCAAGGGTCGCTGACGACCGACGATCCGGCCATTTTCCATGCACTCCGGAGTCCTTACCTTGGGTTCCGGAGTGTTTCTTTTTCCCTGGGGTGACATCGATGGTACTGAAGCCCGCGTTGATGCTTGTTGCTCTCTTGGTCTCGCTCGCCGCGTGCGAACCGCCGGGCAGCTCGGATGAGCTGGATAGCTCGCCGCTGAAGGGGTCGATCATCGAAACCGGAGGTGAGCGGCCTCGATTCACGCTGTCCGACACCGACGGAAACCCATACACCTTCGAGGACGAGACCGAAGGGCTCCTTTCGTTCATTTTCTTCGGATATACGAACTGTCCCGATGTCTGCCCGATACACATGGCCATGCTGGCCACCGTCATCGGTCGGCTGGACCCCGCCGATCGAGGGCGGGTTCGGGTGGTCTTCATCTCGACCGACCCCGCGCGTGACACCCCCGAGGTTCTACGTCGGTGGCTCGACAGCTTCGATCCTGGCTTCGTAGGGTTGCTGGGCACCCTGGACGAAGTGAATGCCGTCGCCGAATCTCTGCTGCTGCCACCGGCGGCGGTGCCCGTGAATGCGGGTGAGTCGTACATCGTGGGGCACGCGGCCTCCGTCTTGGCGGTGACGCCCGACGGTGGTACGAGGGTCAAGTACGGTTTCGGTACGCGTCACGAGGACTGGGCTGCCGACCTGCCACTGCTGCTTCAGTGGAAGGCGCAGATACCTTGACCGCAGCCTTGTCGGGGGACTGACCAGAATGCAGTGGTGGTGTTCGGCTCAGGGACAGCCCTGGGATTGGACCTGGCGGCCGTATGTGGGTGTGTGGCTGTTCGTAGCCCTCATTGCGGCAGGCTACGTGGCGCTTCGGCGCCGGTACCCACCGCCCGAGCCCGACAACGGCGATGGCCGCCACCGCGCAGCCTATTTCGTAACCGGGCTGATCTTGCTTTGGGCAGCGCTGGATTGGCCTCTGGGGGCCCTGGGTGCGTCGTATCTGGCCAGCGCGCATGTGACGCAGTTTCTGTTGGCGGGTGTCATCGCCCCGGGTCTGATGCTCCTGGGGATTCCACGCGGCGCCTTCGGCTTGATCGAACGGCGGCCCACCCTTCACGCGTTCCTCGGGGATCTCACCCACCCCGTCCCGGCCTTTCTGATCTTCAACGTCGGCATGACAGTCACCCACTGGCCGGGCGTGGTCGACGCGGCCATGGTCACCCAGGCGGGAGCGTTCGCGCTCGATATGGCGTGGGTGTTCTGCGGTGTGATCTTCTGGTGGCCGCTGCTGGCCCCGATCCCGGCTCGTCCGGGGCTCCACCCCCTCATGAAGATCGGCTACCTGGCGCTCAACGGGATTCTCATCCGCCCGCCGTTCGCGATGATGCTCTTCAGCGAATACCCGATCTACTCCACGTATGAACTCGCACCACCGTTTCCAGGCACCAACCCACTCCACGACCAGCAGTTTGCGGGTGCGATCATGAAGCTGGGCACGGCGTGGATCATGGGTGTCGCCGCCTTCATGATTTTCCGGGAGTGGATGCGCACGGAGGCGGCTGCTGAAGACCCGTCGGTCCCCTCCGGGTGGCCGATCTGAATCTCCTGCCGGGGCTTACTGCGTCGTCAGCGGAGCGACGCCGTGTTGCCTCAAGAGCCGGTTGAAATTCGCGATCTCCCGGTTCGTGAGACTCTCCAAGAGCGCTTGATAGTCGGAGAGTTGCGCCTGGTACATATCGAAGACCTCGATCGACTGGTCCGTCGGCCGGTGGTCCGTGCCGTCCAAGTAGCCGGCCAGACTCGTCAGCTTCGCGAACAGACGTCGCGGCCACCGTAGCGTGTCCTGGCGGGCGGAGCCGCCGGTGAGGCGCACATCTGCCAACAGCATTTCGAGCTCGACCAGTGCCGTCTCGATTTCCTCGGCGGCCTCGAGGATCTCGGCGGGCTCTCCGCGTTCCTGCACGCGGAGAGACAGGAAGTGGAGTTCGGCCCTAAACCACTCGATGCGGTCGATGAGTGCGACCACCGAGTCCACGGCGGCTCGAATCTCGCGCAGCATGACCACCTGGGCCCTGCTGCCCTCCTCCGTGCCTTCGGAGGTGGGGTCCTTCAGCACCTCCAGCGGCTGCGTGAGCCTAAGATCGCCCATGGTGAGTTCGACCGTATAGATGCCGGGTGGAGCAAGCGGGCTCACGCGCCCCCCTTCGCCCAGGGCCCGCCAGCCTTGTTCGGGCATCTCGAGGTGGGAATGCTCGACGGGCTCCGATCGGAGCCGGGGCGTCTTGGAGCTCTCCTCGCGCAGATTCCAATGCAGGCGGTTCAGGCCGGCACGGAGGCTCCCGGGGCTGAGCGACCGCCTTTCGACGCCTTCGTCGTCGAGGATTCGTAGCCTCACCGAGTCGTCCGGCACTTCGCGTAGGTAAAACGTCAGCGAGGCACCGTAGGTGGGATTGCGTCCGGCTCCCGGATCATCAGGCTGGCTCTGCCGGCCTTCCTTCGACAGAAAGCGATACGCCGGGCGCGGGTCGAAGAGGTGCACGTCCGAGGCCAGGACGTCATCGGTGAGCTGTTGAAGGGGCGTGAGGTCGTCCATGATCCAGAAGCCCCGGCCGTATGTCGCCACCACCAGATCGTTGAAGTGCGGTTGGATGTCCAACCAGTGGGCGGGCGCGTGCGGCAGATTGCTCTGGAGTTCGGACCAGGACTCCCCGTCATCCAGCGACACGAAGATCGAGTTCTCGGTGCCCACGTAGAGCAGCCCGGGCCGCACCGGGTCCTCGCGCACGACATGTGCGTAGCTGAAGACGCTCCGCGGGATACCCGCGGCCAGCGAGCGCCAAGTGGCGCCGTAATCTTCGGTCTTGTAGACGTACGGATCGGTGTTTCCGATCTGGTGGAAATCCACGGTGACGTAGGCGGTGCCGGGCGCATGGCGGGACGGCTCTACGTTGCTGACCGTGCCCCACTCCGGAAGGTCTGGCATGTTCCTGGTGACGTTCACCCAGTTGAGCCCCCCGTCGCGGGTGACGTGCACCAACCCGTCGTTGCTACCCGCCCAGATGACGCCCTCCTCCAGCGGGGACTCCGCGATGGCGAACAACACGGCGGCGTACGTCGGACTGGTATCGTCCGGCGTGAGTCCGCCGGTCTTCTCCTGCTTGGACTCGTCGTTCGTCGTGAGGTCCGGGCTGATGACCTGCCAACTCTGTCCGCCGTCCGTCGTCTGGTGGACGTGCTGGCTCCCCACATAAACGCGGTTGTGGTCGTGCGGCGAGATCGCCACCGGGAAGGTCCACTGGAACCGGTAGCGCAGCTCAGCGGCGGGCCAACCCTCCGGGTTGTCGGGCCAAACGCTGACCCTGCGGGCGTGGCCCGTACGATGATCGTAGCGGTCCAGAATCCCGTCGTAGCACCCTGACCACACGATGGCGGGATCGACCGGGTCCGGCACGGCGAAACCCGACTCGCAGCCACCCACGGACTGCCAGGCTCCTATCGGGATGGTGCCGCCCGAGAGGCTGTTGCTGGGGCCCATCTGGGAGGGGCCATCCTGTCGGTTCCCGTAGACGTTGTAGGGAATCCGTGTGTCCGTGTACGCATGGTAGATCTGGGCAATGGGTAGGCGAGGCCGCATCCAGCTCTTGCCCCGGTTGGTCGAGATGCTCACGCCGCCATCGTGGCCCACGATCATGCGGCCGGGCAGGAGTGGGTCGATCCACATGTCGTGGTTGTCCCCGCCGGCGCCCTCTCGTGAGAACGACTCCCCAGCGTCACGTGACTTCGTGTGCGCGGTCGAAAGAAAGTGCACCTCGTCGGCGTTGTCCGGCGCCACTACGGCCCGTGTGTAGTAGAGCGGGCGCTGGGCCAGGGTGTGGTCACCGTTCACCATGCGCCACCTTCGGCCCCCGTCGTCCGAGCGCCAGAGGACCCCCTCGTGCTCGGTGAGATCTTCGTATTCCCGATTCGAGTTGGTCTCGATCAGCGCGTAGATGCGGTCCGAATCATCGGGTGACATGGCCAGACCGATCTTGCCCATCGTGCCACTCGGGAGGCCATTCCCCTCGAGTCGCTCCCACGTGTCTCCGCCGTCACGAGATTGGTGGATTCCGCTTCCGGGTCCCCCGCTCCAGCGGCCCCACGTCCGTATCAACATTTCCCAGGTGGCCGCGAAGAGGATGCGTGGGTTGTTGGGATCCATCACGAGGTCGACCGCCCCCGAGTTCTCGTCGACGAAGAGCACTCGTTCCCATGTGTCACCACCGTCCGAGGTGCGGTAGACCCCGCGCTCCTGCTGCGGACCGTACAGGTGGCCGAGTGCGGCCACATATACGATGTTCGGATCTGTGGGATGAATGATCACGCGGCCGATGCGCCCTGTGTTCTCCAGGCCCATGTGCGTCCAGGAATCGCCTCCGTCCGTGGACCGGTACACGCCGTTTCCGATCGAGACGTTGCTACGGATAAACGTTTCGCCGGTGCCGGCCCAGACCACGTTCGGGTCGGACGGTGCAACGGCGAGCGAACCGATCGAGGCCGCCGGCTGCCCATCGAAAATCGGCGTCCAGTGAACGCCTCCGTCCTCCGTCTTGAAGATGCCGCCGGACGCCGCCCCGAAGTAGAAGACGTTCGGGTCACCGGCAACGCCGGTCACGGCGCTCACCCGATTACCCACCGGCCCAATGTGCCGGTAGGTGAGGGCGGAGAAGAGGTCGGTCCCGAGGGCGGACGCACTCTGCGCGTGGGCCTCGCTCGCCCAAGAAACGCCGGCGACCCATAGGCTGGCGGCTAACAGGCATGATCGGGTGAGGAGCGGGCAGATCGACGGCATGGGTGTTCCCCTTGGACTCCGGTGGCACGGCAAGATCGTTGGAGCCCGGATGATAGCCGACAGACGGGGTCGGGAACAACGGGGAGGGGATCGCCCCACCCAATGGCTACGGCCCCGGTGTCAGTCGGCGCGCAATACTTCCATGGCGTTGGCCCTCGATGCCCTTCGAGCAGGCAGCAAGCCCGCGCAAACGCTCGCGGCATGAGTCCCGCGGCAACCGCGAGAAACACCGTGCTGTCGGGTGGTGATACGTCGAATAGCATTGGTTCGAGGAACCCCGCCAGGCCGGCGGCGACAGCCAATCCGATCACGACGCCGAGGGCTGCGAGGACGATCGCCTCGCGAACGACCATCCCCACGAGACTCTTACGACTCGCGGTGGCTGCCCATCGAGTTCTCCCTGAAACGTTGAGGGGGCACAGGTCAAAAAAATCCCCCCTGAAGCGTTCAGGGGAACGTGAGCCGAAACGATTATGGGGTCAACACATGTGGCGAGGCCCCGGCCTTGACCGTGAGTGCCCTCCCAGACACCATCCGGGATCTGGCAACCGCGAGAAAGAGGTTTCATGACGACAGTTCAATGGATCACAGGCTTGGTGGTCATCGTCGCCCTCATCGGGCTGGCCGCATGCGGGCCCGACGCAGCTAGCCAAGGCGAGCCCGTGGATTCGAGTATTCTCGAGGCCGAGCTCATGGAGGCGGACCGGGCTTTCAACGTGGCCACCGCCGAGTCCGGCGCGGATGGATGGGCCTCCTTCTTCGCGGAGGATGGTGCGATCGTCCAGTCGGGTGTCGGAGAAATCCGGGGAAGGTCGGGCATCCACGCCTCCATGGTACCGTACTTTGCCGCCGGTGCCCGGCTCTCGTGGGACCCCCTGCGAGCCGAGGTGTCGGGGGATGGGACTCTCGGATACAGGATTGGTGAGTACCGATCGGAAAGCGTGAGACCCGATGGCGAGAGCGTGATCGGGCGTGGCCTGTACGTCAGTGTGTGGCGTCGGCAGGGTGACGGAAGCTGGCGTGTCGTGATGGATTTAGGCAATCCAGTCGACGTACCTACGGAAGAGGGATAGGAGACCCCAGGTCTCTCGAGGAGGAGGGGATGATGTCTGCTCGTGGAGTTGCGATCGGCGCCGTGGTGGGCGCGATCCTGATGGGGAGCTTCTGGATCGCAGTGGCCATGGGCACCTCGCCGTCGGACGAGCTCGTTTACCACGGGCGGATCGGACGGATCTTTCGGGAGAGCTGCCAGACCTGTCATCGAGAGGGTGGCATTGGTCCGTTTACTCTTGAGACGTACGAGTCGGCCTACCTCTACCGGGACCTGATCGGGTTCATGGTCGGGGAGGGGCGCATGCCTCCGTGGTTCGCGAATCGGGCGGTGGGAACGTGGGATAATGACCGCTCGCTGTCCGACGGGGACAAGGAGGCCATTCTGGCCTGGATAGCCGATGGTGCGCCGGAGGGCGACCCCGCACACGCGCCGGCTCCGATCGACTGGGGGGACGGATGGCAGCTCGGCGAGCCCGATGCGGTGGTGCAGATCGAGGAGCCGTTCTACGTGCCGGCCGACGGCGTCGTGGACTACCAGTACCTTTACGTGAAGACCGACTTCCCGGAGGATCGCTGGGTGTCGAAGATGGAGGTCCGTCCCACAGCACCCGAGGCCATGCATCACGTCCTCGTCTTCATCGAGCCGCCGGGTGCAAAGTCCGCCCGGCGCGCCGAGCCGGGAGAGCCCATCTGGATGGGAGGGTTGAGCGGCTACTTCGCGGCGATCGTCCCGGGGTTCACGGGCAACACCTATCCGGAGGGGTCCGCGAAGCTGTTGCCCAAGGGAGCGTGGCTGAAGTTCCAGCTGCACTACACGCCGAAGGGAGAGCCGGTGGTCGATCAGACCATGCTCGGCCTGCACTTCATGGACGGTGAACCGGAGTGGGTGGTGGAAACCGGATCTGCGTTCGACACCCGGTTCGAGATTCCTCCCGGAGCCCCGGATCATGAGGTCTCTGCCGAGTACACCTTCGTGCGGTCCGGACGGCTCCTGTCCCTGTTCCCGCACATGCACTTACGTGGGAAGTCGTTCAAGTTTGAGATCGAGTACCCGGACGGGCGTAGCGAAACGATCCTGGACGTGCCGTCGTATGACTTCAACTGGCAACTCCCATACCACCTGGAGGAGCCGCTGCGCGTTCCGGCCGGGGCTCGGCTGATCGCGACGGGCACGTTCGACAACAGCTCGGCGAACCGATTCAATCCGGATCCGTCATCCACCGTCCGTTTCGGCGAGCAGACTTTCGAAGAGATGATGATCGGCTACTTCGACTGGATTGTCGACGATCTGGCCGAAGGGTCAGACGGAACTGGAGAGGGCCACTGAAGGAGGGTGCGATGCTCGAGAGACCGGATCCCGCGGAGCACGATCCCTATTACGGGCTCTACATCGACCTGGTCCCTGATGGGGACGTGCTCGAGATCCTGGCGACACAACTTGCCGACACGGTCGTGTTGCTCGGGAATGTTCCCGCCGAGAAGGAAGTGACCGGGTATGCTCCCGGAAAGTGGTCGGTGCGTGAAGTCGTCGGGCATTTGATCGATACCGAGCGAACATTTGTGTACCGCGCCCTGGCCTTCGCGCGCGAAGACCCCAGCGCCCTGCCTTCGTTCGACCAGAACGACTATGCCACGAGTTCGAACGCGAACGTGCGCCCCTTGAGCGACCTGAGCGACGAGCTGAAGGATGTGCGAAATTCGAGCGTTGCGCTGTTCCGGAGCTTTACGGATGAAATGTGGCTTCGGAGGGGGATCGCGAGCGACGTCTCGTTCACCGTAAGGACCTTCCCGTTCATCGTCGCGGGCCATGAACTCCACCACCGCGCGATCCTGGCCGATCGATACCTAAGAAGTTTCTCGTGAGCCGAGACGTCGCCAAGGTCCTCCGGCAGGACCGGGCGAAGGAGGATGAATGGATCGGCGCCTACCTCGGGGCCGCGTCCTTCGGGTTCCTGGCCACCGTCGACGACGGTCAGCCGTTTCTGAACTCGAACTCGCCCTTGATGACAGGCGATACGAGCCCTTTATTTGGGGTACCATCCCCCAGCGAGAATCTTAGGAGTTCCCCAACATGAGACCAGCGGTACTGGCCTGCGCACTCGTCCTCCTACTGGTGCGCGGCATGCTCGGTGCCCAGCAGGTGTCACCCGAGTTGAAAGAGGCGGCCTTCGCGTGGGATGCGGGTGACTACGTCAGTGCGCTCGAGGGCTACCTTCGCGTCTTGGACGGTCCGGACGGAGTCCGACTGAGGGGCGAGATCGCGAAGTTGACAGGCGAGCCCTATAGGGTCGTCGAGATCGCCCTGAACGGGAGTTCCGTGCGGGTGGGTCCTACCAGCCGCTACGGTACATTCATCTATGATGACGGCGGGGTGCCGATGGTAGCGGTGGTGGATCTGCGGGGATCGCCCTCCATCCAATCGACGTTTCCGGGGCACGAGGTGGTTCTGTCGGGGGTGGGTACCGCCGCGATTTTGCGTGTCAGCAGCACATCGGCCGTCCGGAATGACGCCTCCGAGCTCGCCGCGGCATTCACCAGCGGAGACCGGGCGGCGTTGAACGCCGCGCGAAGCCGGTCTCGATGGGTCCGGGCCCAGAATACGCAGGTCGTGATGCGGGACCTGGGCTCGGGCAACGAGCGGGTCGTTCCTATGGGCGACTTGATTCCGGTGGACATGGGGTTCTCACATGACGGGCGCACGCTGATGCTGGCAGCCGGTCTGGCGGGGGGTCGGGACAGTCAGATCTACGCCATAAGATCCAGTCGTCTGGAGCCTGAACCCATACTCACTGGCCGAGGCTTCAAGAGCTCTCCCCACGCCGTCCCGGGCGGCCGCTTCGTGCTCTACACTCGGCCTGCGCGTGATCCCATGCCCCAACCCCCGGGCCGCCAGCCCGGGACTCAGGAAGAGGGCTTCGACCTCGTGGACCTCCGAGAGAACGACATCCTGAGCTTCGCGGGGCGCGATCCGGTGCTCTCGGCCGACGGGAACACGTTGGCTTTCGTCACGGAGCGGGACGGCGAGACCTCGATCGAAGTGCTCGACCTCGATCCGCTCGGGGCTGCTCCTGGCAGGGCCATGCGCTCCACACGAATCGTGCTTCGCACCCGTGACCCGATAGCCAATCCCGCGCTATCGCCGGACGGTGAGATGATCGCCTACCAGAGGCGTCCCTTCGCGGATTGGGACATCTTCGTGATCGGCACGGACGGTGAAAGCGCCGAGGTGCAGGTTACCAACGAGATCCAGCACGATCTCCGGCCCGTGTTCATCGACTCGCGACGCATTTTGGCGGCCAAGGGAGAGGGGCGGCACCGGCGCTCCTACATTTACGACCTGACCGACGGTTCGGTCACCAAGCTCTTCCACAACAACACAGTTCGGACGATCGCGCCCGAGTACGAATGGGCCGTGGGCGACGGCGGCACCAAGGTCATGATCGTCTCGGAACGAGACGGCGACACTGTTTCCCCTGAACGCGGTGTGTACGTAGTCGACCTCCTGGCCGAGGTCTCGATGGCGGAGGTCCGTAACCGGCTCGTCACCAACCTCGATGCGGAGCGCAGGCTTCGCAGCGAAGGGGAGCGCATTTTCCGACCCATCACGGGCCGGGTGCGGCAGGTTACCGAGCGGGTTTCGGTCGAGAGGGTTTTCCGCTACGAGGCCGACCTTTACGAGTTCGGGTCGAAGTACATCACCGAGCCGGGAAATCGGCGGGCGGCCGACTACCTGATCAGCACGCTGGAGTCGTTCGGCTACGCGCCAGAGCTCCAGTGGTTCGAAGCAAGGGGTGTCACGACGGCCAACGTCATCGCCCGCCTCGAGGGCACCATCGATCCGCAGGTCGTCTGCGTAGTGAGCAGCCATTACGACTCGGTACGGCGCGGCCCCGGGGCGGACGACAACACGTCGGGAACGGCGGCCCTTCTCGAGACTGCCCGCGTACTGCGACACAGTGGCATGCCGATCACGATCGAATTCGCGTTCTTCACCGGTGAAGAAGCGGGCCTTCTGGGAAGCCGGGAGTACGTGCGCCGGGCTCAGGACGGGGGCAAAGAGATTGTGTGTGCGTTGAACAATGACATGATCGGGTGGTCGAACGACCATCGCCTGGACAATACGATTCGCTACTCGAACGCCGGCATCCGTGATATTCAGCATGCCGCCGCTATGCAGTTCTCAGACCTGATCACCTACGACGCTCGGTACTACAAGAGCACGGACGCTGCCGCTTATTACGAGGTGTACGGCGACATCGTGGGTGGCATCGGGTCGTACCCGGTCCTCGGAAACCCTAATTACCATCAAGCTACCGACCGCCTCGAGACCATCAACCATCGCCTTGTCGCCGAGGTCGCAAAGACCACGGTCGCGACGATCATGCTACTGGCCTCCAGTCCCTCCCGGCTCACGGGGTTGGCGGCGAGGCGCAGTCGTGTCGGGGTGCAGGTGACGTGGGACGCCGTTCGCGAGTCCGATGTGACGGATTACCTGGTTCGCTTCACCCGCGCCGATGGTGTGGTTCAGGTGCGCGAGGTGACTACGTTCGCTGGGGAGGTGCCCAGGGTGTTGCTGGACGACTTGCGGTCCGGCAGCCTGGTCGAGGTGAAGGCTGTCAACGATCGGGGTCTGGAGGGGTGGGACTGGGCCCGTATTCGGCTCGTCGATTGACGGCGTGGTCATCGTAGCGGGCCGCCTCCTTCACTCGGTGCGTGGGCTCCCTCCACAAGAAGCGATGGGCCCAGCGGTCTGAGAGCCCTTCGACCGCGTCTGCGATGAGACCGCCGAGCAAAGGCGCGAACTTGAAGGCGTGACCGCTACCGCCCGACGCCACGACGAGCCCCTCGTGCTCGGGGTCTTTGTCGATCCAGAAGTCTCCGTCGATGGAGTCGCAGTAGAGGCACAGGCGTTGCTCGACGAGGGGCGCATCCGCCAGGGCGGGCAGGGTGGCAGCCAGAAACTCGCGAAAGCGCTCCTCTGTCCCTTCAGGCACCCTACGGGGATCTCGGGGATCCACTCGGATGCCGGGTCCGTGGTTCGCGACCTTGACCGAGCCGTCGGGAAGAGCGGGGAACCCGTACCATCCGGTCCCGGCGATATCAGCGGCCCATGGAGGGAAGCGGTCCGCCGAGAACGGCTCGGCGTCTTCGGGGCGAAAATGCAGCACAGGGTGTCCGGACACCCACAACACGTCCTGCATCCACGGCAGTAGGTACGGTGTCCAGGCGCCTGCGGCTACGACGACCGAGTCTGCAGGGTACTCCTCGCCGTCCTCGGTCGTGATTCCCCGCACGACGCCGTCCTCGAAGAGCAAGCCCGAGCAGGTGACGCCGGTCCGGATTTCGACGCCGGTCGCTATCGCGTCTTGAAGCACATTCTCCAGGACCCGCCCGCTTTCGGCCCATCCGCCCCTCGGGTTGAAGTACCCGTCCGGATAGTTGGCACCGGACCAGGGGTACCGCTCTCCGACTTTTCCGCCGTCCAGGCGCTCCAGTGGGTACCCCATGTGTGAAATCGTCTGGAAACTGTCGAATTCGAAGCCGCCGGGGGCCATTTCCTCGCTAGCCAGAATGAGGAAGCCATCCTGGTGGTAAAGAGGTCGATCGAGCTGTGCGTTCCAGCGCTCCCAGCCCATGAGCGCTGCGCCGGCCATCCTGGAATAGAATGCGTCGGCGCCGTAGTCCATACGTACGATTTTGCTGACGTCGGTCGTGGCCGCATCCGGATTCGGAAGTGGGCCGCGGTCGAAGATGGTGACGGAATAGCCTCGCTGCTTGAGGACGAACGCGGCCGTTGCCCCGAAGATGCCGCCACCGACGATTGCCACCGAGCTATTCATGCCGTCATTAATTAGTGATGGAAATGAGAATCTTGTCTAGTCTTGATATCGGCCGATGCCTGGACATGTCTGAGGCCATCGACGCCATGCGCGACGCGTTCGGGCAACTTTCCGCCGGCGAGGCCGATGTGCCTCGACGCTTGGCCATCAACACCCCCGACGGCGTCTCGCTCTTCATGCCGGGGTATCTGCCGGCCCGCGGCGACCTTGCGGCCAAGATCGTTTCGGTATACACCGGCAACCCGGCCCGAGGGCTCCCCGTCGTGAACGCCGTCGTCGTGTTGCTCGATAGTTCGACGGGCGTTCCGGTGGCGCTCATGAATGGAACGTCGCTTACGGCACTCCGGACCGGTGCCGCCGGCGGCTTGGCCACCGATCTTCTGGCGCTTCCCGAAGCCGACACCGTGGCGCTGTTCGGTGCAGGCGTCCAGGCCCGTACCCAGCTCGAGGCGGTACGGGCGGTCCGGCCCATCCGCCGCGTGCGCATCCTGTCCAGTAGCGGCGAGTCCGCTGGCAGGCTGGTGACGGAGTTGGAAGGAGTGGATGCGGAAGTGGCGAGCGATCCGGTGCATTGCCTCGAAGGGGCCCGGATCATCATCACGGCCACGAATGCATCCGAGCCCGTCTTTCCCGGTGCACTCGTCGCTCCAGGGACCCATGTGACGGGCGTCGGCTCGTTTACTCCGGACATGCAGGAGGTCGACGCGGCCCTCGTCACACGGGCCAAGGTGTTCGTGGATTCCAGGGAAGCGGCGCTTGCGGAGGCGGGTGACCTGATCGTTCCGATCCGTGAAGGCTCGTTCCGTCCGGAGGATATTCACGCCGAGCTGGGTGAGCTCGTCCGTGGTCTGCGCAGCGGGCGGGAAGATGCCTCTGAGATCACCTTCTTCAAGTCTGTCGGCAACGCGGTCCAGGATGTGGCTGTCGCTGGTCGGATTTTCCGCAGGGCCCGGTCGATGGATCTGGGGACCGTCGTGGAGCTCTGACGGCGTACGGACACGCTCGTGCGAATTCATTCGCGTTCGCCCCCCTCGGGCGCATAGATTGTTGGTGGGCCATGACCTATACGTCTATTGAGGGAGCTTGGTGAGCCAAGACACTCACGATCCAGGTGGAGAAGGCCGGTCAATGGACGACCTGTTCACGGACATACAGAAGCCACGTGAAGAGGCTGAGGCCGGGGCGCTTGCGGCGGATAGGCCTTCGCCACTCGGCGCGGCCGTGTCGGCCTATCTCATGGGTACGGCAGACCAGCGCTCCGATTTGGTGAATCCGGTGCGTAGCCAAGCGGCCGCCGCGCTCGATGCCGGGAATCTGGACGAGGTGGCTGCCGCGATTGAGACCCTGCTCCTTCCGCCCGTCCCCGATCCTGATGCGGCCATCCTCGCACGCAGGTTGATTACGACGCCCGTGGAGAGCCGCCTGGTGCTGCGCATGGGCGAGGAGAAGGACGAGGGCCGGCGAGAGGCGCTCATCGCCGCCCTCGCCACGCTCGGCGCCTCGATGGCACAGACCATCTCCGACGCGCTGTCCCAAACCGAGGATCGGCATGCGCGGCGCTCCTATGTCCGCACGCTGGTTGCCATGGGTCAAGAAGGCATGACGGTGGTCGAGGAGATGCTCGAGGATAGTCGCTGGTTCGTGGTGCGAAATGGCGTCATGGTCCTCGGCGAGGTCGGCGGAGACACCGCGGTCAGCTTCCTCACATCGACACTTGCCCACAGGGACGCCCGCGTCAGGAGAGAGACTGTGATCTCTTTGGCCAAGATCGGCGGAGAGGACGCCGGGATGTTGGCGCTCGGCATGTTCGAGGATGTGGATGAGGACGTTCGCGCCGGTGCGGTCCGGGCCGTTGGCGTGTTGAAGGTGGAGCGGGCTCTTCGGCCGCTCCTCGAGCTCCTCGAAGACGAGGAGCAGGACTCCGTGGTCGAGCAGGTCTTGCGCTCGCTCGGGCAACTGGGTGATCCAGGCGCCGTTCCGTCGATCCAGAAACGAGCCGTGGGCACGTTTTTGTGGAAGCCGCCGACTGATATGCGAGTGGCTGCGTACACGGCCCTCGGCGCAATCGGTACGCCCCATGCCATGAACCTCGTGGAGGAGGCTCGTGACGATAAGGACGCGGACGTGCGGTCCGTTGCGCGGTCCGTCCTCGCCGCGCGCAAGTCGGTCGCGGAAGCGGGGTCCTAGAGGCGTCTAGGACACTAGGTCACCATCGCCAGCACCCGCTTCAGGGCGCTGGTGAACTTGACGCCCTCCAGGACTTCCTCTCGCAGCGAAGGTAAGCGGGCTCCCTGATCGGAATGGGCGAACAGGTCCGTGATCGTCATGTCCACGCTCTGGTTCACTGAAAAGCGCTCGTGGAGGCGGAGCGTTTCCGTGTATGGCATGACGCGGTCCCCGCGGCCGTGAAGTAACTTGATCTGCGGTTCGATCGCTCGGAGGAAGGGTGTCGGATTCATGAGGGGCGACGCTTTTTCTGCCGCGACGGCCAACCGTGGCACGAATTCGCGGATCACATCCTGGTCGGGCTCGACTCCGGTGGGTGCCGCAAACAAGTCGAAGAGCCATCGCCGCTCCTTCGCAACGGTGCGTCGTTCCTCCTCCTTGAGCGGATCGTAGGAGGCTTCCCAGGCCGGAATACGCCGCTCGCCAGCTTCGACCGCAAGTCGCCAGAGGGCGTCGGCTACGTCTCCCGCATCGGAATATTCGGGCACCGACGTGAGGTGGTTCCCGCCAATTATCCAGCGGGCGTAGGGATCGGGCGAGATATGGTGCTCTTCCCCCTCCCACTCGTGATTGCCGGTCATCTGGAAACGCAGAATGCGCTGGAGATCGCAGTACCCGCCGAATCCCACAACCCCGGCCAGCCGGGGGCCGATGTCGGGTTGTGCCGCAGCGATCAGGACTTGCGGACACCCGAAGGAGAAGCCGACCAGCCCGTATGGGCCGGGTCCCGTCACTCCCGATCCCCCCAACGCGTCTAGAGCCATGATCACCGTCGGTACGGTCAGTTCCGGTGCGAGCCGAAGGTCCCGCCACTCCGGGACCTCCGGTACGATTACGGCCACACGGGCGGAGGCAAGGGATCGGGCGAAGCGCAGCAACACGGGATGGAATCGACCTGGACGTGTGCTGCCATGTAGAACCACCCATCCCGGTAGGGGGCCTCGGACGTTGGTGGGCGTGAAGAGTGTGGCGGGAACCTGTCGGTCACCACGGTCCAGCAGCATCTCCTGCTGGGTGATGGAGGACCGCTCGAGCAGCCATCGCCGAACGAAGCGGACAGTGCGAAGGGTTGCGCTGGCCATAGGGGTTGAAACTACTGACCCTCGAGCGGGAGGCGCCAGCCTCAGGGTTGCGCGCCCAAGGGGGGCCGAGCAAGATGCACCCTTCGCACCGAGCGTCACTGACCGGGAGAGTGTTACGATGCGCAGTAGAATCGCCGTTACCGTAGTGATCACCGCAACCATCCTCGCGGCGGGCGGGGCCCTCACCGAGCTTTCGGCCCAGGGGCAGGCCGACCGCGAGGTGATTGGCGGGCGACCCGGCAGACCGTTCAGCGAGGCCGTGCGCGTGGGCGACACGTACTATTTCTCGGGTAAGATCGGCGTGAGTGCGGAGACCCGAGCCATGACGGAAGGGAGGACCGGGGCGGAGACGAGCAACGTCATGGAGGCCTTCAAGGAGGCCTTCGAGCGCCAAGGCCTGACCTTCGACAAAATTGTGCGCGCCACCGTTTACCTCGCCGACATCGCCGACTACGGGGAGATGAACGAAGTGTACGGCTCGTATTTCCCGGAGGTGGCGCCTGCGCGTGTGACTCTGGCCGCGACACTTGTGGCGGGTGCCCGTGTGGAGATCAGTTTCATCGCCGTCCGGTGATCGACCGTAGGGGCTTCCTGGCGGTCTTGGGTGCGTCCGGGCTTGGGTGGCCCGGTACCCTGGAGCACTTTTCTCGGCAGGCCCAAGAGGGAGGAGCACCTGGGGATGAAGCGTTCTGGACCTTCGTTCGGGGCCAGTTTCTCATTCCCGAGGACCGGATCTACCTGAACAACGGCACCCTGGGGCCGTCTCCCCGTGTGGTGGTGGAGGCCGTGGCCGAACACACACGCCGCGTCGCCGCCACCTTTCCGCCCAGCGTGCCGTGGGACGCTCTCAAGGACGGATTGGGCACCCTGCTGGACGGCGATCCCGAGGGCTTCGTGTTTCCCCGCAACACCACCGAGGGAATGAGCTTCGTGGCCAACGGTCTGGATATCGGACCCGGCGACGAAGTGCTGTCCACAGACCACGAACACATCGGTGGCCGAGAACCTTGGTCGTCCGTTTGCCGACGGCGGGGAGCGGAGCTGCGGACCGTCGCGCTGCCGGCCCCCGCCCAGTCGTCCGGGCAGCTCTTCGAGACCATTGCCGCGGGCCTCACCGCGAAGACCCGCGTGCTCTCGGTGTCTCACGTCACCTTCACGACCGGCACTGTACTTCCGGTTCGGCGCTTGGCCGACCTGTGCCGTGAGCGCGGAATCATCTTCGCGGTGGACGCCGCGCACCCCCCCGGCATGCGTCGTGTCAGCCTGCGCTCCCTCGGCGGTGACTTCTACGCGTCGTCTCCCCACAAATGGTTGCTGGCGCCACAGGGAACGGGCCTTCTCTACCTCACCCCCGAGTGGCGCACGTGGTTATGGCCCTCGGTTGCGTCCGGGGGGTGGGATGATCTCGAGCTTGGGGCACATCGCTTCAACCACCTCGGTACCTTCGATGAGTCCAGGTTGGCCGGTCTTCTGGCAGCGGTCGAGTTCATGAACGCGCTCGGCATGGATCGGGTCGAGGCGCGAGTGCTTTATCTCAACCGCCGCCTCAAGGAGGAGCTGGCCCGGATCCCCGGCATCACCGTGGTATCTCCTGAGCTCTTGGAGCTGTCGAGTGGCATGGTGTCGTTCGGACTCGATGGAGTGGAGTCGCTTCGGCTCCAGCGGTTCCTGGCGCGTGAGGCCAACATCCGGACGAGGGTGATCGGAGAGTACGACTACGGTTGGATGCGTCTTTCCACCCACATCTACAACACCATGCGTGACGTCGAGACCGTGCTCGAGTTGGTGGACCGAGCAGCACGGCGGGGGCTGCCTGGCGACTGAGTGGCCCTCCGCTCCAGTCCCGCCGGGGGAACGGATTGCGGCCAACCGGCTACAACGGTCGTCGCATCTACTCACGATGACCTCCCGAAGCGATGGACGCAGTGTGCCGATGACCGACTACCGACCACCGTATCGCGCCGCTGGGATCACCGGTGTGCTCGTCCTCGGACTCTATGTGCTCACGTTGGCACCCTCCACGAGTTGGTGGGACGCGAGCGAGTACATCGCCACGGCGCATATCCTGGGCATTCCCCACCCACCGGGAAATCCGCTCTTCGTGGCGGTCGCCAAGGTGTGGACTCTGATACTGGCTCCGCTGGGACTCTCCGTGGCGGTGCGGGTCAATCTGCTCGCCGCGTTCACGAGCGCGGTTGCGACGGGCTTCTTCTTTCTGGTGTCACACCGGATTCTGTCGGTGATCGTCCGTGAGCGCTGGATGGCGATTCTGGGAGCGGCCTCGGGCGCTATCATGGGGGCGACCGCCTACACGGTGTGGAACCAGTCGGTGGTGAACGAGAAGGTCTACACGCTCAGCGTCATGGTCATAGCGGTGGTGAGTTGGCTCATGCTCCGGTGGTACGATCACCGGGATTCACCGCAGGGCATACGCTTTCTGGTGGGGGCGATTTATCTGATGGTGCTTGGCGCCAGCAACCACCTGATGTCCGTGTTGCCCCTGCCCGCTGCAGGGTTGTTCGTACTGGTCGTCGGGCCGTCCGTGCTGTTTCGCAGGAAGTTCCTGGTCCGCGTGCTTCCGGCGGTGATCCTCGGCCTCTCGTTCAACTTCTTTCTGCCGATCCGCGCGGCCCAGAATCCCGTGATCAACGAAGGGGCGTCGACTTGCGAGACGGTGCTGGGTGCGACGGTCGCGATCTACACCAACGGCGCCATGGGGTGTCCGGCGCTCGCGTCGTCGCTCAGCCGAGACCAATACGGCAAACCTCCCCTGACCCAGCGCATGGCGCCCATGGGGCACCAGCTCCAGAACTACTACCAGTACTTCGACTGGCAGTGGGGGCGGGGAGTGGACCCGTCGGAACAGCCAGGTACGGCGCGTATGCCTCTGACCATGCTGTTCGGTCTGCTCGGGTTCCTTGGACTCGTGACCGTGGTCCGCGCCGACCGGCGCGTCGGCATCTACATTGGCGGGTTGACGCTCACGGTGACCCTGGGGCTAGTGCTCTATCTGAACTTCAAGTACGGATTTTCGCTTGCCCCGGAGATCGCGGACGCGAGCCTGCATGAGGTCAGGGAGCGTGACTATTTCTTCCTAGCGAGCTTCATCCTGTGGGGCAACCTGGCCGGAATCGGGCTGACGGCGGTGTGGATCACGCTCTCGGAGCGGTTGGGAGAGAACGACTACGTGAAGTGGTCGCCGATCTTCCTCGTCGCCCTGCTCCCCCTCGTGCTGAACTGGGCCTGGGCCAGCAGGGCGGGGGACTATGCTGCTCGCGACTGGGCCTATGATCTCCTCATGAGCGTCGAGCCCTACGGTGTGCTCTTCACCAATGGGGACAACGACACGTTTCCGTTGTGGTACGCGCAGGAAGTCGAGGGCGTTCGCAAAGACGTGACCGTGATCGTGGTCCAGTACTTGTATACCTCCTGGTATGCGAAGCAGCTCCGCGATCTGACCAGTGAGGGGCGGCAGCGGCCCTTCGAGAGCCAGTTCGCCGTCGGCCTCTATGAGGTCTCCGATCAACCGCTGCCGCCGGCCATCACACTTCTCACCGACGACCAACTGGACGCCGTCGGTTCCGGAGCGATCCCCGAGGATTTCGTGGTGCCATTAGGCCCCGTCGCGGTGACCTATCCGGCGGGCGTTTACCTGGACCGGGCCCACCGATTGGCGCTCAACATCATCTTCGACTCGATCGACTCGAGACCCATCTACTTCGCCAGCACGGGTGGACTCCTGGGCGAGCTCGGCCTCGGCCGGTGGGGCGTCCGCCATGGCCTGGCGACCAAGCTGGTCATGCGGGACCTTGATGATCCGGCGCCCGAGGGTGTGGTGCAGGGCACGATCTTCGGCGGGGAGTGGTTCGATATCGCGCGGAACCTGGCCCTGGTGCGGGACGTCTACAGCTACCGCGGCCTGCGGGACCGGGCGATCTGGCAGGACCGCAGCACCCTCAATATCCCACTCCACTACCAGTTCCTCTTCACCCAGCTCGCCGACGCCGTCCAGGAGGCGGGGATGGATCAAGAGGTGGTCGACGAGCTCATGATGGAAGCCGCCATGTTCCAGTTGACGGCGAGGGGTGGGCGTCTGGTGGCGGGACCGTGAGCAGCTGAGGGGCCCTCGGCCACCCCCTTCACGGGGGCGGCCGGGCGGCAGACTTCTTCTAGCGAACCTCGAACGTGATCGGGAACTGGACCCACACCGGGACCGGCTTGTCGCCGTTCCGGGCGGGTGTGAACTCGTAGACGTTCGCCACGCTCAGCGCGGCGTCGTCGAGCGCAGGGAACTCCGAGGCTTGCGAAATCCGGGCGTCGGCCACCTCCCCTGTTTCGGTGATGAAGAACCACACCACCACCCGGCCTCCGATGCCGGCATCACGCAGCATCTGTGGGTACGCCTGCTCCATCGCTTGGATCACGGCCGAAACGTTCTTGATTTCGGGTCCCACGGTCATGGGCGTGAACACGGGGCCGTCCGAAACGTCGACCTCACGCTCCGCGGACACCTCCTGGTCGGGCTTGAGGAAGATGTGTATTACCCCATTGGCGCCCTTGTCTCCGTAGGCCTCAACGGCGGCGGCCCCCTTTAGGACCTCGATCCTCTCGATCGCGTCCGGGTTCAGATCAATGATTTCGAAGTCTTCGACCAGCTCCCCGTCGATAAAGATGCGGGGTCGGTCCTCATCAGGCGTATCAGAGTTGAGTCTGAACCCCTCTTTCTCGCTGCCCTCGACAATCGCGACCAGCACCCCGTCGACAAAAATACGGACTGGGTCATCACCCAAACCTACTACTCCTGGTATTTGGACCACCGACCCGGATTCGGTCTGGCCCACGACCTGGGCGGCGACTTCCACGTCCAACTCTTGCTGCACCGCCGACGGCGTAGGCGTCTCGCACGCTACTGCCAGCGCCGTCGCCGTCAATACAATCGCCACCGCCGCACGGGCGAAGCGTCCCTCGGGTTTCTTCTCCGTGATCATCCGAAGTCTCCCTTCGAGTAAGCTTCTTGGTTCCGTCAGTGCCGCCACCGCGAGTCCCCTACCACTCATCCGCTCACCCATGCGAAGGAGCAGCGCACCGTATTCGGGTCCCGAAACCCCGCTGCGCATCACGCGAGCGTCACAATCCACTTCTACCGCGCCGCGAAGCCTGCCGAGCTGCCACCAAAGCGCCAGGTTCCAGGGCGTCAGGAGTACCGAGAGGAGCCCGGCGGTCAGCAGCTGGGTGTCGCGGGCCTTCTGGTGCTCACGTTCGTGCAGCATCACCAGATGCAGATCCTTGGGCGCCAAGCCCAGGGTCCATTCCGGCAGCACGATCTCCGGACGCCGCAGGCCGACGACCGCCGGCCCGAAGTTCTCGGAGATGAGCACGCGATCCCCTTCCAGCGGACGGCGAGTCCAACTTCGCCGCTGCCGAGCCAGGCGAAGCGCTCCACCGGTGACCATCAGGAGTAAGCCCAGTGTCATCGCTGCCCAAAGCCCAACCAGTGGGGCGTCGAGCTGTTCGAGCAGTGACGCGGGCGGAGTGAACGCCATGACCAGCGGGTCGAGCAGGATGGGGCCCACGCCAGGGAGTTCAGGAATCACGGTGACCGACTCGAGCCGTTCCGGCAGCATGGGCAGGACCAAGACCAGAAACGGCGCCGCGAGCCCTCCGGCGATCACGGCGGCCCAGACCCAGCGCACCGACCGACCGTAGAGGCGGAGGGCCTTCTCGAGCCCGAGCGCGGCACCCGACAGCAGGACCGAGATCATGACGGTATATGCGATCCACAGGGCGATCATCGGTCTTCCTCCTCGGCTCGGCTTGCGGCGTCCTCCAGGAGGAGTCGCATGCGCTCGATCTGGTCGCGTGAGATTTCGGTGTCGCTGACCAGGCGGGCCAGCATCAGTTCGGCGGAGCCATGGAAGATCTTGTCGAGGATCTTCTTGAGGGCGCGGCCGCCTTCCTCTTCCGGAGCTACGAGCGGGTAGTAGCGATAGGCGCGCCCCTCCGTTTCGTGCCGGATGGCGCCCTTCTCCTCGAGGATCTGCAGGATCTTGAGCACGGTGGTATATCCGGGCTCGTCGGCAAGGCCTTCTCGAACCTCGGATACTGTGCCGGACTCGTAGCGCCACAGCACGCTCATGATGTCCAGTTCCCGTTCCGTCAGCGAATCTCTGCCCAAGTTCGGCTCCTTGATACGAAGATCTTCGTAAGAACGTAACACGCAGACCCTCTCCTGTCTACGACATCCTTCGTATACGTGATCGGGGGGAACTGGTTACGGCTCGGGGGGTGGAATGCACGAGCCCGCTTCCAGGGCCACGAAGGGTCCGAGATCCACGCTCACTTGGTGCTGCCTTGCCTTCTTCAGAGACAGAATCGTCCCGTCCCGGACTCTCGCCGGAAGAGATGGCCCGCTATGCGCGCCATCTGGTGTTGCCGGAAGTCGGTGTCGAAGGCCAAGAACGGCTCAAGCAGGCCCGCGTCCTGGTGGTCGGTGCGGGTGGGTTGGGTTCGCCCGTGACCCTCTATCTGGCGGCTGCGGGGGTCGGCACACTGGGGCTGGTCGACTTCGACGAGGTGGATATCACCAACCTCCAGCGGCAGATCCTGCACGGCACGAGTGACGTGGGTCGCGCCAAACTCGACTCCGCACGTGACCGGCTCTCGGACATCAATCCGCACGTCGAAGTGGTGCTGCACGCCACGCGGCTGACTAGCGACAACGCGTTGGAGATCATCGAGCCGTACGACATTGTGGTGGATGGGACCGACAACTTCCCGACGCGCTACCTGGTCAACGACGCCTGCGTCCTACTGGGCAAGCCCAACGTCTACGGGTCCGTCTTTCGCTGGGAGGGTCAGGTTTCGGTGTTCGGGGTGCACGGCGGCCCGTGCTACCGGTGTCTCTTCCGTGAGCCTCCGCCGCCGGGGCTGGTGCCCAACTGTGCCGAAGGCGGAGTGCTCGGCGTGCTGCCCGGGGTCGTGGGATCACTCCAGGCGCTGGAGACCGTCAAGCTGATCCTCGAGAAAGGCGAGTCACTGGCCGGCCGCCTGCTGATCTTCGACGCGCTCGACCTGAACTGGAGGGAGATGGCGCTCAGCCGCAATCCCGAATGCCCGATCTGTGGGGACGCACCGACTCAGACCGGCCTCATCGACTACGAAGAATTCTGTGGGCTGCATTCGGGTGATGCGCCGGGCGCGACCGAGACGGACATGGCTCCCGACGAGATATCCGAGATCGATCCAAGCGAGTTGGCGGAGCGTCTCGCCACCGCGGAGCCGCCATTCCTTCTCGATGTGCGCGAGCCCTACGAGTGGAGCATCGCCAACCTCGAGGACGGCGGCGCGGTGTTGATCCCCCTGGGAGAGGTGCAGGACCGCCTCGATGAAATCCCCACCGACCGTGAGGTGGTGGTCTACTGTCGCTCCGGCCAGCGGAGTGCGGCGGCGGTGCGCACGCTCCTGGCCGCGGGACTCCCCCGAGTCCACAACCTGCGCGGCGGCGTGTTGGCGTGGGCGGACGACATCGACCCGTCCCTCACGAAGTACTGAGGAAGAACTTCCTAGAAGGCGGCCAGATCGATGATGGCGTCGAGCACGTCCTTGGGCTGCGGAAGGATGATCTCTTCCAGCTCGGGAGCGTAGGCCACCCAGGTATCCATCGATGCGACCCGCCGCACCGGGCCGTCCAGCCACGGGAACAGATCGTCGGCAATCCTGGCCACGATCTCGGAGCCGATGCCCCAGGAGAGCGAGTCCTCGTGTGCGACGATCACCTTGTTGGTCTTCTTCACGGAGGTGGCGATCGTGTCCATGTCGAGAGGGCTCAGCGTACGCAGGTCGATTACCTCACAGTCGATGCCGTGCTCTTCGGCGGCCGTCCTTGCCGCGTCCATCGAGCGCTTCACCAGCGCGCCACACGCAACGATGGTCAGGTTCGTGCCGTCCCGGACCACCTTGGCCTTACCGAGAGGGATCATGAAGTCCTTCCCCGGATACCGGCCTTTGTTGTGGACCTGCCGGTAGAGGTGCTTGTGCTCCAAGAAGATGACGGGGTCGTCGCAGCGGATGGCGGTCCGAAGCAGCCCGTTGGCGTCCTCCGCGTTCGAGGGCAGCACGACCCTGAGTCCCGGCGTGTGGGTGAAGAGTGTCTCCCCGGTCTGTGAGTGGTAGATGGCGCCGCCCTTCAAGTAACCGCCGTACGGGACCCGGATCACCACCGGTGCGGAAAAGGTGTTGTTCGACCGGTAGCGCAACGTGGCCAGCTCGTTGCGGATCTGATGAAACGCTGGCCAGATGTAGTCGAAGAACTGGATCTCGCACACCGGACGGAGCCCGCGTATGGCCATTCCTATGGCCCGGCCCACGATGTTCGCTTCCGCGAGGGGGGTGTTGAATACTCGGTCGCCACCGAACCTCGCTTGAAGCCCGTGCGTCACCTTGAACACACCGCCCTTACCCTTCACATCCTCGAGCACCTCCTCGCGCGAAGCATCGGCCACGTCCTCCCCGAACAGGACGATGCGCGGGTCGCGCTCCATCTCGTCGGCCATGCACGCGTTGAGCAGGTCGACCACGGTCAGCTGGCGGTCGTCCTCGTACTCGGGCGAGTCCTCGGTGTCGAAGTCCGGGCCCGTAGGGTCGACATCCTCCGAATAGAGATGGCGCATCACCGTGTCTGCCTTCGGCTGCGCGTGTGTGAGTGCTTCATCGGCGGCCTGAGCGACCTCGGCGGTCACCTCCTCGACCATCAGGTCGAGGGCGTCGGGAGTGGCCAGGCCTTCGTCGATGAGCAGCTGCCGGGCCAGGACCAGGGGGTCGCGAGCGGCTTCCGCCTCGCGCTCCTCCTCGGATTTGTACGACCTCTCGTCGTCGGACATGGAGTGCGAATACGGCCGCGTGGTGTGCGCGTGGATCAGGGCAGGCCCCCGGCGGGCGCGGCAGTAGGCGACGGCCTCGGCGCCAGCCCTATAGCTCTCCAGGAGGTCGGTGCCGTCGCACTCCACGATGTGCAGGTCGGGGAAGCCGCTCACGATCCGCGAGATGCTGCCGCCTGGCGTGTTGACCTCGACCGGCACCGAGATTGCGTACCCATTGTCCTCGATCAGGAAGACCACCGGCAGTTTGAGGTTGCAGGCGGTGTTGAGGGCCTCCCAGAACTCTCCCTCCGAGGTGCTTCCGTCCCCGGCGCAGCACACCACGACCTCGTCGCCGTGCACTCCCTTCACGTGGGTTTCAACACCCGGAATAAGAGCAGCACGATAGCCCGCCTCGGCCGTGCCTACCGCGTTGAGGAACTGGGTACCCGTGGGGGACGACGTGCTCGCGATATTGTAGCGCACGTCCCCGTAGTGCGACGGCATCTGCCGACCGCCGCTACTCGGATCGTCGTGCGCCGCGACCGCCTGAAGCAGGTGGTCCAGCGGAGTCTGGCCCAAGGCCAGCGTCAGGGCGCGGTCCCTGTAGTACACGTAGAACCAGTCCCGCCCGCTTTGCAGATGCTCGGCGAGAGCGACCTGGATGGCTTCGTGGCCGGCGCCGGAGATCTGGAAGAAGATCTTGTTTTGCCGTTTGAGGCTGATTTCACGGTCATCCAGCGCGCGGGAGGTGAGCATGGTTCTATACCAGCGCACCAACGTGCTCGCGTCGAGGCCCATGAGGTCTCGGCCAGAGCCCAGTTCGGTTGTCTTGGTCGCCATCGACTACGAGTTGAGGGACGTATCCGTCAAAGCGAGCGCCCCCCGACCAGTCGGCCAGAGGGAGCGGAACAAGTAAAAATAGCCAGGGAGGGGGGAGGCGGCCAACCCGAGCCCATCAACGCGGGCCGTCGAGCTGTTCGGCCAGGGAATCCGCGTCGGTCACGGGCGTTCGGCACGCGTAGCTTTCGCATACGTAGGCTGTGGGTTTGCCATCCACTTGTCCGCGGGCCTGGAGTAGGGCGACACCGGCGGGCACCTCATCGTCCGGAGCCCGGCCCGCGACCGATCTGTTGGGCAGATAACGGGTGAGGACCGTATGCAACAGGGCCTTCGTGGCCGGGTCTTCGCGATCGCCTACGATGGCGACCTCAACGGGCGTTGTGATGTGGCGATCCACCGCGGCCAGCAGGCCTCCGAACGCTGAGGGAAAGCGATCCATGCCAGCCGCCTCTGTGCTCATGGCACGGTGGGCGATGTCTCGAAAGCGACCGTCGTCGAAGAGGTGGGCGGACCTGAGGAGCAGCTCCACGGCCAGCGATATACCGGAGGGTGTCACGCTCTCCGTAGCGTCGCGAGGGCGAATGACCAGAGGTTCACCGACCTCCGCCGTGTCGTAGAACACATCATGGTCCTCGTCCCAGAAACGTTTGGTCACCTGCTCCGCCGCCCAGCGGATCTCATCGAGCCAGCGGGGCTCCAGGGTCGTCTCGTAGATGGTGATGAGCGCGTTACCGATGGCACCGTAGTCATCGAGGAAAGCCGGCACGTACGCCCGCCCGCCCGCGTACACGTGGAAGAGCGTGCCTTCGCGGCGCATCTCACCCAGGATGAAATCGAGGCCCTCGCTTGCGGCGGACGCATAGTCTTCTCTCCCCAGCGCGCCACCGGCCTCCGCGAGGGCCCTCAAGGTGAACCCGTTCCAGTTCGCCAGCACTTTGTCGTCCAGCAGCGGATGCTCGCGCCCGTTCCGCGCGGCGAGCAGCACCTGCCGGGCGCTGGCGAGCACGGACTTCAACTCGCCGAGCGCCAACTCTTCCGAACGCGCCACGGCCGCGAGATCGTGTGGCAGATAGAGAATGCTCCGCCCCTCGAAGTTTCCGGGGCGATCGACCGCGTAGCACCGCTGGAAGAGCCGTGCGTCTTGGTCGGGGAGAAGCGCTTCGATCTCGTCCGGTGTCCAGACGTAGAACAGGCCCTCCTCACCCTCCGAGTCGGCGTCACGAGCCGAATAAAACGCGCCGCCGGGTGCGCGTAGGTCACGCAGCACATAGTCGAGTGTATGCTCCGCCACCGACCGGAACTCCTCATCACCCGTCACCTGGAACGCATGCAGATAGAGGCGGGCGAGCAGGGCGTTGTCGTAGAGCATCTTCTCGAAGTGCGGCACCAGCCAGTGTGCGTCGACCGAGTAACGGTGGAAGCCGCCCCCCAAGTGATCCCGGATGCCCCCACGGGCCATGTGGCGGAGCGAGTTGGTCACGATGCCCAGCGTCGATTCCTGGCCGGTGGCCACGTACCGTTGTAGCAGGAAGCTCAGGTTGAGCGGCTGCGGGAATTTCGGGGCCCCTCCGAATCCCCCATACCTAGGGTCGGCGGCGGCCTCCAGGGTGCGAGAGGCGTTGTCGAGGATGGCTCTCCACTCGCCGGTCGACCCCATGAATCCGGATTCTGAGGTCGCGGCTTCGGGCTCGATCCGGTTGGATCGAAGCGTCGCCAACAGCTCGGTGCCTGCCTTGGTGATCTCCTCGCGGCGGGTAGTGTAGGCGTCCCGTACTCCCTCGAGAACTCGCCGGAACGACGGCATTCCCTGGCGAGGCTCGGAAGGGAAGTACGTGCCTCCGAAGAACGGCACTCCGGCGGGTGTGAGGAAGACCGTGAGCGGCCAGCCGCCCTGCCCCACCATGGCCTGCACGGCCCGCATGTAGATCGAGTCGAGGTCGGGACGCTCTTCTCGATCGACCTTGATATTGACGAAGCCCTCATTCATGAGCTCCGCCGTGGCCTCGTCCTCGAAGGATTCCCGCTCCATGACGTGGCACCAATGACAGGCGGAGTAGCCAATGGACAAGAAGATCGGCCGGTCGGTGTCGCGAGAGAGTTTCAGCGCCTCTTCACCCCATGGATACCAATCCACAGGGTTGTCGGCGTGCTGTAGCAGGTAGGGGCTCGATTCCGTCGAGAGGCGGTTGGCCACGGCCATTCTCCCTTGAGTATTTGCGGGTTTCCCGATACCCGCGAGGCACGAAGATGCGCCCTTCCTCGTACAAAGTCGTTGTGGATAAGAGGATGGCCGCCTAGCTTGAGACAAATGTTTACTACCCATCTCCGCCGGATGAAACCGGCAGAAACCGGTGAACGCCCGTGTACGTAGGGCTTGCGAGGGCTGCGTTGTCGAGGCCCGCGCTATTACCGGGGCTGTTACGCATGGCATGGACGTTCAGGGCGAGGGCTTGGTACCGCCGGCCGCCCTTTCTTCCCATCCCCCCTCGCTCATACATGAGATGGCGGATGGAAACGGCGTACGGCGATCCCACGGCCGTCCCGCCTATCGACGAACTGGGGAGATACTTGCGTTGGGCGTCGGTGATGCGTGACCGGGCCCGGGGGGAGAGCGTACTGTGAGCCGTGTAGTCCTGATGATCATCCTTGGCATTTCCGCTGCGTTATACTTTCCGGATAGCCGGCAGGCCATCATCAACAAGGCGATGCCGGTGCTCACGCCTATTCTCACGCGTGCCGCCCACAGCGAGATGCGCCGAATCACCGATGAGTTGCTCGATTACGACCGAGGCGGCCGCGAGCTTCCGAGCCGCCGCGTATGGCTCACATGGCTCAAGGAAAACTTCCCGGGCGAGCATTCCGTCGACCCATGGGGCAATGTCTATCAGTACTATCCTTGGGCGGACTCGCTTGCGCTCATCTCGTATGGGCCGGATAAGGAGCGAGGCACCGAGGATGACGTGCGGCTCGTTCGCCTACGGAGGAGCTGGCAGCGACGTTAGGCCTTACTGGTCGTACCCCGTTGCCGACCCCGTTCGCTTCCCCACGCTTCGACAATCCCCCTCTCGGGTAACGGCCTAGCCGGTGCTTGCGTGGATCGCCGAGATTGTCACCCAGTATGGGCTGTGGCTGGTCGTGGCGATGACTTTTTCCGAAACCGCCCTCATCGTGGGCCTCGTCGTGCCAGCCGAACCTACCATCATCGTCGCGATGGCTTTCGCGCTCCAGGGCAGCTTCCCCCTATGGGCGCTAACCGCCGCTACGGTGGTCGGCGCCCTTCTCGGTGACTCCGTAGGTTTTTGGATCGGCCGCACGGGCCGTCGCCGGCTCCTACGGGGGCCGGACCGCTTGGAACGGGCTGGGCGCAAGCAGGCAGGACGTGCACGGGCTCTGCTAAAGAAACATCCGGGTCTGGCGATCTCGATGTCCCGTCTGGTGCCTTTCGTCCGCACCCTGATGCCGCTCGTAGCCGGATCGACAAAGATCACTTACGGACGCTTCTTGCTATTCGACGTGCTTGGCGTGATCGGGTGGGGCGTCGGCGTGCTCGGCACGGCTTACATCGCTAATGTGGGGTGGGGGTGGGCGAGTAGGAGGTTCGGCGTGGGCATCGCCGTCGTCCTCGTCCTCGGACTGCTCCTCCTCGGGTGGGAGTTGAGGCGACGCCTGGCCCAACGCGCCGTGCCGGATCCGGAGGCCCTGGCCCCGTGATCTCGGTCGGCCTCACTGGAAACGTGGCCTCCGGCAAGAGTTCTGTGGCGGACGTTTGGCGGCAGGCGGGGTTGCCGGTGATCAGCGCCGATGCGCTTGCCAGGGATGTGGTGGCGCCGGGTACTACGGGACTGGCGGCGGTGGTGGAGGCCTTCGGCTCCGAGGTGCTCACTCCGGATGGCTCGCTCGACCGAGACGTACTTCGTGGCGTCGTTTTTCAGGACAAGGCGGCGAAGGAACGCCTCGAGAGCCTACTCCACCCCCGGATCTGGACGCTGCGTGATCAATGGATGCGGGCTCAACATGAGAAACGGGTGGACCTGGTGGTCTCGGAAGTGCCGTTGTTGTTCGAGGCGGATCTCGAGGCCGACTTCCACGTGACGGTCGTCGTGGATGCGCCCGACGAGGTGCGGCTCAACCGCCTTACCCGTCTTCGTGGAATGTCGGAGGGCGATGCCCGTCGCGTAATGGCCGCCCAGCTTCCATCCGAAGAAAAGCGTGGCCGGGCCGACCGTGTGCTCGTGAACGCCGGTACGCTGGAGGATCTCGCTGAGCGTGCGCACGTCCTGCTCGATGAGATTCGGGCGGGCTTCCCGACGTCGGGCCTGGACGAGCCCGCGGGTGGCCGGGTGCGCATGGATCTCCATATGCACACGTCAGCCTCGTTCGACTGCCTCTCGGACCCCGAAGCCGTGCTCGCCAGGGCCCGCGCGCGTGGGGTTCAGCGCATCGCTATCACGGATCACAACCGTCTAGAGGTGGCGTTGGCGATGTCCGCCCGGTATCCCGACGAGGTGATTGCGGGAGAGGAGGTGAAGACCGCGGAGGGGATCGACGTGATCGGTCTATACCTTCGACAGGAAATCCCCAAGGGCACGCCGGCGGCCGAGACCTGTAGCCTTATCAAGGCACAAGGTGGACTGGTCTACCTTCCCCACCCGTACGCCAGTGGCAAGGGTGCCTCGGGTAAATACGCCGAGGAGCTCATGCCCGAGGTGGACATCGTGGAGGTATTCAACGCGCGCCTACACCCCGGAAGGCTCAACGGCCCGGCCGAGGTGTTGGCAGAGCGCTGGGGCCGAGCCCGTGGCGCGGGATCCGACGCGCACACGGTGGACGAGGTCACCGGTGCGTTCGTCGAGGTGGCTCCCCACGCCAACGAGCCTGCCGCCCTCCTCGACGCGCTTGGCCGGTCCCGCGTCCGGGGCGCGACCACTCCGTGGATCGTCCACCTGGCCTCTACCTGGGCGAAGGTCCGGAAACACCTGCCTTGAGGCCCGGCGTGGCCTTGCGACCCGCAGCCAAATGACGGACACTTCAGCCTCGATCCACCCTGCGATCCGTTCTCAGAGGAGTACGCCGCGCGTATGACCTACCAGACCCCCGAAGATCGGCTAGAGGCCATCGATGGGGTGCTCACCGCATTGGAGGGAAAGAAGCGTGCGATCCTCACTACGCATCTGAACGCCGACGGCGACGGTGCCGGATCGCAGGTGGCCTTCGGTTCGTGGCTCAGAGCGCGGGGGGTCGAGGCCTGGATCGTGAACCCCACGCCGTTCCCCGACCGCTACCGGTTTCTATTCGACGGTTCTTTCTGGATCGCGGACGCTGCCGGGCCCGAGAGCGCGAAGCTGTGCGAAGAGGCGGACGTCGCGGTTGTGCTCGACACGGGAGAAAAGCACCGCATCGGACGTACGCGGCCGCTCATCAAGGGGCTTCCAACCGTCGTGATCGACCACCATCCGGAGGGTGAGGATTCCATCGAGGGTGTGTCGTTCCGGGCGGCCGACGCCTCTGCTACCGGCGAACTCGTGTTCGATGTCCTGTCCGTGGCGGGCGGTCCGTGGACCGAGGAGGCGGTCCGCGGCATGTATGTGGCGATTCTGACGGACACGGGGGGTTTTCGCTTCAGCAACTCCACGGCGCGGTGCCACCAGGTGGTGGCCGAGTTGATTGGGCGGGGGGTGGAGCCCGATGAGATGCACCGCGAGGTCTTCGGGGCTGTGCCGCTTCGCCGGTTCCAGTTGCTCCGGCACGCGCTGACCCATCTCGAGGTAGACGAGCACTCCGGCGTGGCTTGGGTGACCGTTCCCACAAAGGAGTACAAGGAGCTCGGGGCGGTCCCCGATGATCTCGAGAACCTCGTGGATTATCCGCGCTCGATAGAAGGCGTGAAGGTGGCCCTTCTCTTCCGAGAGACCAAGGAGAACACGACCAAGGTGTCGTTCCGCTCCAACGGTCCCGTGGACGTGAATGCCCTCGCCCGCCGATTTGGAGGTGGGGGCCATGTGCGCGCGGCGGGTGCACTGGTGGTGGGGTCGCTCGAAAGTGTACGGGCCGAGGTCGTAGAAGCTACCCGCCAGGCCGTGGAGAACACGGAATCACCGACCGGAACCGATAGCCAGGAGTGAAGTATCTTGAGTAGTGACCCTGGGCCCGGAGTACCTGAAGCCCTTCCGAGAACCTTGCAGGAGTTGGGGCGGCGCCTGGGGCCCGCAGAAATCGACCAGCTATGGATCTTCCCACCCCTTATCAAGGGAAGGAAAGAATGGGGCCTGGTGGCGGTCGGGTGCTTTGCGGAGCAGGGCAAGCGAAGGTTGATCACGGCAAGGTATTCCGCCGAACAAACTGGTACGGAGCTTCGGGTTGATCGGGGCCTGACCGAGGAGGGCATCGCACCTCCAGATCGGCTTCCTCACGTTATGGAGGGTGTCGTGCGTCGGAGCGAAGTCGACCTCGGGGAGCCCAAGGTGGTGGAGATCGGGGGCGACCCGCGTAAATTTGAAGCATTGATGGAAGAGTTCGATACAGGACTGCTGGAGAACCAAGAGGAATCGTGAGCGCTACGACTGAGACCGATGCGTACATCAGGCTGTTCAGCCGCTACTTGCGTGAGCAGGGTCTACCCGTCACGCATCAGCGTGAGGTCGTGGCGGATGTCGTGTTCTCGTCGGTCGAGCATCTGTCGGTCGACGACATCGAGCGCGAGATGCGCGCTGTCGGCGAGCGCATCGGCAAGGCCACGATCTACAGGACCCTGGACCTGTTGGTGAAGAGCAATCTCGTGGCCGAGAACGACTTCGGTGAGGGCTTCAAGCGCTACGAGCACCGCCTCTCTCGCGAGCCCCTCCATGAGCACCTCATTTGCCTCCACTGCGGCACGGTCGCTGAGTTCCACGACTCTGCCGTTCATCAGATCGAGGCGTTGGTGACCGCCCAGCACGGCTTCAGGCCGATACGGCACAAGCTTGAGATCTACGGTCTCTGCCGTGAGTGCCAGTCGGCAGGCGTCTCGCTGCCCCGAGAGGGCCTCATCTGCCCGATCGACTCGGTCTGAAGCTCCCTCACAGGTAGGGGCGATCCAGCATGCCGAACCGTCGCTCGACACCCTGATGCCCAAATCCGCCCTTGGTGGACCGGTCGAGCCGACGGACGGTGAGTTCCCGAGGGCCGCCCTCGAGCGGGTCACGGGCTCCCCCGAGATCCGGGGCAACGCCGTGACCCTTCAGTTCGATGGCCCGTCGACGTTCTCAGCGTGGCTCGAAGCCATCGAGTCGGCGCAGCGGTTCGTCCACTTCGAGAACTATTTGCTGCGTAACGACCGAGTCGGGCGCCAGTTCCGCGAGGTGCTGGTCGAGAAGGCCCGTGAGGGCGTACAGGTCCGGGTCCTGTACGACTGGGTCGGCTCTTGGGCCACGCCGCGCAAGTACTGGAAGCCTTTCCGTGCGGCTGGCGTTGAGGTACGGGCGTTCAACCGTCCCAGCGTTCGCGATCCCCTGGGCGTACTGCAGAGAGACCACCGCAAGCTGGTATGTGTCGACGGAACCGTAGCCTTCGTGGGAGGTTTTTGCGTAGGCGTCGAGTGGGCGGGTACGCGGGATGAGCCGCCGTGGCGTGATACGGGCCTCGAGGTCCGAGGTCCCGCTGCGGCGCAGGCGGCCATGGCGTTCGAGCGGATCTGGAGCGAAGAAGGCGACCGGGTTCCCGAGGATCTCTCCGATGGCCCGGAGTCTGCCGAGAGCGTGGGCGATTGCTCGGTGTGGCTCATCGAGGGTGAGCCCTGGCGCGCGCGGGTCCAGCGAACGCTCCAGTTCGTCGCCGCCAGCGTGCGGCAGCGTCTGTGGATCACCGATCCGTACTTCGTGGCCCCCCGTTCACTGTCGGAGGCACTGAGGGCCGCAGCCCGCCATGGTGTGGACGTGAGGGTCCTCGTGCCGGCCAACAACAACTGGCCGCTGGTGGGCAGCCTGTCCCGAGCGGGCTATCGTCCTTTGCTGCAGGCCGGCGTGAGGCTGTTCGAGTGGCAAGGGCCCATGATTCACGCGAAGACCTCGGTCGCCGATGGAATGTGGTGCCGAGTCGGGTCCAGCAACCTCAATGCGGCCAGTCTTCTGGGGAACTGGGAGATTGATGTGGGCGTTATGGATGCGTCGTTGGCTGGGCAGCTCGAAGGTCTGTTCATGGCCGACTTGGCTTCTTCAGTTGAAATTGTGCTCCCAGGGGGTCGATCGTTGCATAAATCGGAAAGCGTGGGTGCGCTCTTGCCCCACGACTCGCATACGCCTCTGGACCCCGAAGGCACGCTGGCGAGCCGGCTGGAGGCGATGATGGCCGCCGGCACCGGCGTCGTGCCATGGCACATGGCGCAGTTGCTTCGAGCGGGCTCCACGTTTGGTGGTGCCCTCGCGGGACGCCGCAATCTCGGGCGAGAAGACCGCACCGTGCTCGGGACCGTGTCCATCATCGTGTTGGTCGCTGCGGTACTGGCGGCGCTTTTTCCAGCGGTGATCGGCTGGGCTGTGGCCGTCGGCCTCGGGTGGATCGGTGTGGTGATGGGCGTGCGTGCCATAGCGCACAGCCGGCGCGCCCGCATCGAGAGTTTGCTCGAGCCGGGAGACACGCCATGACCTCTGTGAGTTTAGGCGTGGCGCTCATGGCGGGCGTACTCTCGTTCCTGTCGCCGTGCGTGCTACCGCTCGTGCCGAGCTACCTGTCCTTCGTGACGGGGATGTCGCTCGAAGACCTGCAAGAGGGAGTGGACCGGCGGGCTACGCTCGTCCACTCGCTTCTGTTTGTGGCGGGTTTCAGCCTCATCTTCATCCTGCTCGGAGCGTCGGCGTCCTTCCTGGGCGTCTTCCTCAAGCACTACGAGGATTGGATCGCCCGGATCGGTGGTGTCGTGATCATCATTCTCGGGCTGCACCTGGTAGGGATCTTCCGCATTACGCCTCTCCTCCGGGAAAGGCGTGTGCACGTGAACGACAAGCCGGCTGGCTACCTGGGCACGCTGGGCGTCGGGGCCGCGTTCGGAGCCGGTTGGACGCCCTGTATCGGGCCGGTATTGGGCGCGATCCTCACACTGGCCGGTACCCAGGACACCGTGTGGGCGGGGGTGGGACTCCTTTCGGTCTACTCGCTGGGCCTCGCGATTCCGTTCCTGCTATCGGCGCTGGCGCTGGATGCTTTCCTGAAAGGGTTCAGCCGCTTCCGCACGTTGCTGCCCATCGTTGAGAAGGTCTCAGGCGTGATGCTCATCGTGCTTGGGCTCCTGCTTGTGACCGGGTCGTTTACGATCCTCAGCGCTTACCTCGTGCGCTTCACGCCGGAGTGGATCCAGAGTCGGATCTAGAAGGGTGTTGATGAGGTAGGGGAGGCTCTAAAACGGCTGTCCGCGCAACGCCTGTGCGCGGGCAGCGCTTACCTGAGCGTCGGTAAGCCGGGTCCGTACCTCTCCCGGACAGCCTGGCGCCATGAGATTTCCCTCGGGGGGACACGCCACGTGCGGAAGGCTGAGTGAGTGCCCGAGCTCGTGGGCAAGGACCCGCGTCCCGAAATTCGCCAGGTCGATCACGCCGTTTTCGTCGGCGAGCTTGGCGAAAGCGATGCCGGTTCCGACGAAGTAGACTCCGCTGAAGCCGGCGTTCCCGAGGTCGCGAACTAGATACACATCCCAACCGGCTGCCTGGGGATCGCCTCCGATTGCCTCCAGAAGCACCGGGGAGTCGACGGCCGCCCCACCGTTGAACGCACGCAATACGTTTGGCGTTACGATGGCGTCCTCCTCGACCAACACCTCGAGGCTCCAGCGGACGTTGCCTTGTGCCCACACCTCGTTTAGGCCCCCGACCAGCGTCTGGGCCTGCTCCACCGTGAGTGGCGCGTTGAGCGATTCGACCTGCGAGGAGCGAAGTAGGTGGACCCTCAAGGGCAGCACGATTTCTTCCAACGCGGTGTCTGGGGAGGGTGCCGTCGAGGAGTCCGAGCATGCGATCACAGATGCGCTCAGCAGCCCGACCCAGAGAAGCTGCACCCATGTCTTGCCTTTGGTAATCATTCCCCATCTCCGTATGCGCGAGTTTCGTACGGAACTCACGGACGGACCGCCAGGTTTCCGGTGATCACGTTGCCGACGTCCAGCAGCGCCTGGACCGCGTGGAGGAACTGTGGGTCTGATGGGCTGAGCCCCGGGTCGTTCCGCTAGCCCCCGAAACGCTGCAGAATCCACTCGGTCACGAGATCCAACATCGATGGATCGAGCGTCACCTCGATGAGGGCGTACTCTCCCGGCGCGCCAGTCGTGGCCGGCTGAAACAGGTGGTTGAGGCCGTCCATCTCTCGGACGGTATAGTCCCGGTTGCCTGCCGCGATCAGCGCCCGCTCGATGCCCGGGAGGTTTTGTTCCGCCGATACCTGCACGTCGAGCGATCCATTGATGGCCAATACCGGCACCGTCACGTGAGCGAGAGGCTCGGCCGGATCGTGAGCGAGAAAGACCCTCATCCAGGCCGAGTTCATGAACACGACTTGACCCGCGATGAACTGCCCCCGAGTCGTGGGCGTAATACCGGCCTGCGCCAGCTGCTCGTCCGTCATCTCGTCGAGCGAGCGCTCGAGAGCGGCGCGAAGGGCAGGGGCCGCGATGTCCGCGTCCGGTTCCTCGAGAACGATTCGAAAGAGTTTCCTCTGAAGGACCGCGTTGCGTTCCGTGGCGGCTTCGGCGTCGTCCGCAAAATCGAGCGAGGTTGCCGAGGCGAAGTCACCTTCAGACTCTCCGATTCCTCGGTCGTCGAAACGGAGTACCGCAACGCCGTGGCGTCCGAGGTGATCCGCGAGAACCGCAAACGGGCGATGGCCGAGGATCGTCTCATCGCGATCCTGAGGTCCTGATCCCGAGACCGTGACGACGGTGGGGAAGGGCCCGTCGCCGGTCGGAATGGTAAGCGTGCCGGCCAACTCGATTCCGGCAGCTGTGTTGGAGAAGCGCACATCGACCGACTCGTAGGGGAACGGCCCTTCGGGGGTCTGCGGACGGACGGGACCGCCGTCTTCACCGTCAGGTCGCGAGAGGTTCAGGGGGAAGCTCTGTCCCGACTGCGAGAATGTACCTCGAAACATTTGCTCGTCGTCGGACCAGATACCCTCATACCCCGCACCCCCCGGCGCACCGGGAATCAGAAAGCTGAGCGTCCCATTCTCGAACACTACGGAACCCAAGGGTACCCCGGTGGCTCCCTGCGCCGGCACGTCCATGGTGCCTTCGAATCCTCCGGACGAGGCCTCGGAGAAGTGGAAGATCATCTCCAGCGCTGCCACCTCCAGCATACCGGACCAGGTACCGACGGGTGGCTCCTGCGCCGAGGCGTCGTCGGGACGTAGGGCCAGCCACTCCCATCGCCAGACTGCCGGCCATCGTGAGCTGGGC
>JADFRS010000009.1 GCA_022561145.1 Gemmatimonadota bacterium | reverse complement strand
TTACTCCCCTAAGTATGACGCGCGCTCGTCACTCTGTCAAGGAAAAAATGTCTAACCGTTCGGTTGGACAAGAAACAACCCTCACACACTCGTAGACGTGGCCCGTTGTTTCGTCCTTGTTTCCACGGTGTTTCGTGCGTGTTTCGGTGCAGTGTGCGCGGCGTGTGTGGTGGTCGTCGGTTCAACAATGCGCGCGCCGAAAGCGGGTATGGGACCCATTGCAGCCTCGGAAACGCGATCGCACCCACCCCCTTGCGTGTGCGCATACGGGTATATGTACCTCCGCACTGACGCGAGCAACATTCCGACATGGGCAAGATGCACAGCCTCGCAAGCGTCTTCAAGGCGAGACGAGTGACGTGGGCCCCCGGCTGTTCAGGCTTCGCACCGACGCAAGCGAGGCGAGGTCGGGTAGGGGACCCTGGTGGCCTCAGGCGACCTGCGAGCCCCCCCCTCTTTGTGTCGGCGGGACTCCTGGCGTCGATCCCGATCTGGGCGCCATCGACCTCACCGAACTCCGCCGTCGGCTGACGGACCTGAAGAACCAAGGGCGGATTGTGCAAGGCGAGCCCCGGAAGTGCCGGGTGGCGGGGACGATGGCGGTTACGTGGGAGGTGGTATAGTGGAACTTAGTGTATCTGAAATCAAGTTCGACCCGTCCGTTTACCCGAGAGCTAACCCGCATTTCTCACTAGATGTTTGCTTTGGGTCTTTGGTGCTTCTCCGGCGGGTGGGCGGAGGTCTGGCCGGAGCGGCTGGGGCACCAGAGGCGTGCGGAGGCCCGGCGGTCGGGGGTTCGAGGCGGTTTTGGGGGCTGTCCCGGGCGATGGAGACGTAACCCGACTGTGGCGTGTTGGGGCTTGTACACAAGAACGACTCGGGCGGACCAGGAGCGAGTCAACAGCGCAGGATCATCGGGCGTGTGGCGACGAGGCTGTCATGGACCTGTTGGAAGATGCGACGATACGGGCAACTCTCAGCCATGGACACCCACACCTTGCGAATCGTGACGCGCACCTGTGCGCCGATCTTGAGCAGCTTCAAACGAATCGTGTCGCATCGGGCCCTGGCCATCGACGTGTCTTTCAGGCCCACCCGACGCAGCGCTGTCATCAACGTGTAGGCCACCGAAGAGAACCACAAACGCAACTCGTTGGCCCGCATGGTGGCCGCCGAGGTCCGGTCGGCGAACAGACAGAGCTGCTGCTCCTTGATGCGGTTTTCCATCTCGCCGCGCGCGCAGTATTCCTTTTCGTACAACGATCGGGCATCGAACGCCTCCGCCGACAGCGACGTCACCACGAAGCGCGGGTTGGCCCCCTTGGCCAGGTGTTCGGCTTTGCCGATCACCCGACGCGATCGCGACCAACTCGTTTGCGTCCGGTAGCGGAAGTCTTTGAAGACCCGCGCCGCCTGTTGGGTGGCATCATACTGACACTTCGCCTGGGCCAGTTCGCCTGCGATCTCCTGGGTCAAACGCTTGTTTTTGGCCAATCCCAGCACGAAATCGACCTCGTTGGCTTCGCACCAGGCCATGATCGCTTCGCGGCAGAAGCCCGAGTCGGCGCGGATGACGATCCGAACCGTCGGCCAGCGCTGGCGAATCTGTCCGACAAGACGTTGCAACTCTTTGACGCTGCCGGCTGAAGCGTCGATGTTCGAGGGACGCATCCGGGCGCACAGAAGATGCGCCCCGCAGAAGATGTACAACGGCAGGTAACAATAGCTCTTGTAGTAACCGTGGAAGAACCGACCCGACTGATGGCCGTGGATGCGATCGTCCGTCGCATCCAGATCCAGCACGATGCGCTTCGGAGGACGCTTGTGGGATTGAAGGAACACGTCGGTGAACAGGCGCCGCATCGCCTGTCGATCCAGCGTGATCTTCTTGTAGCGGCTCTGGGCGGTGGCCCGAACCGGAGTCAGCTCCAGCCGGTTCAACGTGCTCTTGCCGGCGAGTGCCTTGCCCTTGTCTCGGTCGCGCACGCGCTGCGTTCCCAGCGGGTCCTTCTTGCCCACCATGACAGCCAACAACGGATCGTATCGTAAATCATCGTGGTCGTTGAGGTCCTCGTACCCCAACGCCAAGGCGTAGACGCGTTGGGCGACCAGTTCCTCGACGGTGTGCTCGATCAGATCCGGATCGCGATGATCGGTGAAACAGGCCGCGAACTGGCGGATGATGCCGGTGACGCGCTCCGTCTCACGCAGCAGCAAGCCGCCCGCGTCCGACGAGATGCGGCCACCGTCGAATTGGGCCACGACATCACGACGGCCCAGGGCGTGAAATCCAAACGATTCCTGGTTACACTCTGCCAACATAAGGCTGTTCCTCCGTGAACGATAAACGGGCTTGTACACCCTGTTTATCCCACGAAGGGCAGCCTTTTGCTATCCACCCTGTGAGAAATGCGGGCTAAGGGCCGTCAAACACCCGCTGGAAGGCTGCCACGTCGCGAAGATCGACGCTTTCGCTGTTGTCGAAGTCCACAATCGAGCAGCAGCCAGCGCTGCCGGAAGAACCCGAGCATGGCGGGGCCGCACAGGGTCCTGCCAGGCATTGAGTGAACTTGACGTGATCGGGCAAGCCGACGGTTTCATCGCCGTCAACGTCGCCCGGGGTACACTCATCCGGGATGCCGTTGTGGTTGCAATCCTCGATCGCGCTATCACCGGCGTCGAGGTCACCACCGAGCGCGCTGAGAATACACTCAGACACCGCCGTCACGTTGTCGATCGAAAGCTCCTGGCCCCCGACCAAAAGGTCGGTGACGGCGCCTGTCAGCGTGATGACGCCGTCGCCGATCGTCGCCGTGACGCCCTGCGCCACCTGACGCGGGAGGTCTTCGACACGGCCAAGCTGATGGAGCGTTTCCCCGTTGACGGCGATATTCACGTTCCCGCCATACTGGCAGAACTCGATCGTGATCAGCGTGGCCTCGAACGCGAGCCTGGAAAAGTCGAAATGAACGCTGATGTTGTCCAGGTCGAGCACGTGGGTGGGGAAGCGATCGGGACGCGGCCCCATGATCCGCGCGGTCTTGAGTGCGACAAACGATCGGAGCCTGAACTTCCGCACGGACATGACAATGCCACGCTCGACCAACACCAGTTCGCCGGCCGAGTGCCCGAACTCGAGGCCGTACGCTGTTCCGAGACTGACCGTCCCGGGTTCGAAGGTCATCGTCGCCGCCACGGCGGTTGAGCCCGCATAGCCGGCCACGCTCAGCATCAGGCCCATGGACTCCGGCCCTCGCTTGTAGATATCACGTAGGCGGCGTTGCAGAATTGCGGTCCCCTCGCTCAAACGCTCACGCGCTTGGATCAGGCTCCGGCTGCTCTCCTCGATCTGGACCGTGGTGGCTTCCGCCTGAAACTCCACCTCGGCCAGAGCCGAGCGGGAGGCACTGAGCTGTCGCTCGATGTTCAGCAGTTCGCCGGAAACGTTGCGGACGCGATTCGTGAGGTCACCCATCTCTCTCTGGAGTCGCGCCCGCTCCGCGCGCACCGCCTCGAGCCGGCGCTGGCTCTCCAGAATGTCGCGGCGCAGGTTGGCGGTCTGCGCGGCAGCCTGCGGTGTGGGGGCGACCATGATCACGCCACCGACGAGGAGTGCGCCAAAGCGAATGCGGGAGAACGCGCTCACGTCAGACTTCCCTCAGGTGCTTGCGGACGGCCAGGCCACTCGCGAAGACACCGAACACGGTGCCCGAGAGGAGCCCCAAGCCCGCCCACTCGGCCGGGATCCAGGCCACGCTGAACAGGTATCGGAACACCACCCAGAACGTCCCGTAGGTGAGGGCGAGGGCCATCAGGCCGCCCAGGAGTCCGGTGATCGCGCCCTCGACCAGGAAGGGACGGCGGATGAACCCGTCTCGGGCCCCTACCAGCCGCATGATCCTGATCTCTTCTCTACGCGCGAACACTGCGATGCGTACGGCGGCCCCGATGATCAGGGCGGCTACCATCGCGAACGCGGCACCCATGACCGAGGCGGTAAGCCCGCCCATGCGCCGGAGGTTGAAGAGCTTGTCCACCCACTCGCGGCCGAACTGGACGTCCTCGACAAAGGGATAGGCACGCGCATGGGCGGCGACCCGCTCGACCGCCTCCGGGTTGCGTCGGCCGGGCCTGAGCCGGACTTCGAGTGATGCCGGGAGCGGATTGACCGCGGGGTCGGTAAACAACTCGCCGAACTCCGGAAGGTCGCGTCGCGCGATCTCGAGGGCCTCTTCTTTGGTGATCAACTCTACGCCGAGAACTTCGGGTAGGGCCAAGAGTTCGCGGCGTGCGAGGAGGATCTCGTCGTTGCGCGCGCCGTCGCGGATGTAGGCCACGACCTCAATGCGCTCCTCCACCGACTCCAAGGCCAGCCGGAGGTTGTGCGTGGCGAGGGCGAACAGGCCCATGACGAATAGGGCGGCGCCCACCATGGCTGCAGACAGGCCCGTGAGCAGCGGAGAGCGCCTGAAAGCGAGGATCGCCTCTCGGAGGGTATACAAGGCCTCTATCCTCCTGCCGTAGAGGCTTGGGCTTCGTCGGGTGGTGGCGACTCGACCTTGGGGGCCTTCACGGAGGAGTCGTATACGAGCTTACCCTGGTCCAGCTCCAGCACCCGGGTTCCCGGGTATTTCCGCACCAACTCGAGGTCGTGGGTCGCCATGAGCACGGCCATGCCAACCGTGTTGAGCTCCCAAAACAATTCCATGATGCCCCTCGTGGCACGGTCATCGAGGTTGCCCGTGGGCTCGTCGGCCAGCAGCACGAGTGGATCGTTGGCCAGTGCACGCGCTACCGCCACGCGTTGTTGCTCTCCTCCCGACAACTCGCTGGCCATCGAGCCGGCCTTGGGCGCGAGCCCGACCTGGGTCAGGAGGCGCTGCGCCCTGGGCTTGATCCCCGCTGACCGCGCACCCGTCACCTCTAGCGCAAAGGCGACGTTCTCGAGTGCGGTCCTCCCCGGAAGCAGCCTGAAGTCCTGGAAGACGTAACCCACCCGGCGTCGGAGCTTCCAGACCTCCCGGCGGGACGTTCGATCCGACGAGAATCCGCTCACACGCGTTTCGCCCGTTGTCGGACGGTCGGCCAAATGGATCAGGCGTAGTACGGTGGTCTTCCCGGAGCCGGAATGGCCGGTCAGAAAGGCGAACTCGCCCTTCTCGATGTGGAAGGAGACGCCGTCGAGGGCTTTCCCTGTGCCCGGAAACTCTCGAGTGACGTTGATGAGCTTGATCAAGGGCCGGACCGACGACTGTAAAGTGATAAAAACCATGCTCTTCGACCGATGGACACGGTCCGGAAGTGAAAGCTAAACACCGGCCATGGCAGTGTCAAAGCGTTTTCTCGCGAGCCTCGCGGCCAGACGCACGGCTTCCATCATCGAGGACGGATCGGCCTTGCCTGTCCCCGCCAGGTCGAAAGCGGTACCGTGGTCGGGGGACGTGCGCACGAAGGGGAGCCCCAGCGTGACGTTCACACCGTATCCGAACGCCACGGCCTTGAACGGTGCCATTCCTACGTCGTGGTAGGGCGCGATTACCGCGTCGAACTCGCCTTCCAGCGCCCTCGAGAACACCGTGTCGGCCGGAATCGGGCCCTCCACCGACACACCGCGTCCCCTCAACGCCTCCACAGCGGGCTCCATCACGGTGGTCTCCTCGTCTCCGAACAGGCCCTGGTCCGACGCGTGCGGATTGAGAGCACAGAGTGCCAGGCGGGGCGCCGGGATGTCCCACGCCTCGGCCAGGCTTGCCGCCAGGAGCTCGGCCTGGTCCACAAGGAGCTCGGTCGTGATGCGTCCTGCCACGTCACGCAGCGCGATGTGAGTGGTGGCTAGGAGCACACGGAGCGGTGGGCCCAGCCGTGTGCGTTCTGCGCACATGAGCATACCGACGCGGCGGCTTCCCGTGAGCTGTTGGAGCATTTCGGTATGTCCGGGAACGTCCCACCCGGCCTCGATCAACGCGGGCTTGTGGATCGGCCCGGTGACGATGCCCGCCACCTGGCCGGCTTCGGCCAACTCCACCGCCGACTCGATAGCGGCTGCGGCGACGGCTCCAGCCGAGGCTTGCGTTCCGTCCCATGCGTCGCCGGCGCGATAATCGAATCCGTCGGGAGCCATTCCCTCGGGCCCGAGAAGCACGAGCCGGATGTCGGGATCTTCCTGCTTGAAATGGTTGGCGACACGGGCGGCGAGTTCAGGGCCGATCCCACGGGGGTCACCGAGGGTGAGCGCTAGCGCGGTTTCGGACGTCAGGGCTTCAACTCCCTCCCGGGAGGCGAATGTCCACATAGGCGGCGGCGCGGAGGTCCTGGACAACCTGTTCGATGATCTTGTCCTCCCGGAGGCGAGACTCCATTTGGGCCCGCATGTCTTCGAAACTTGCGCGTCCGCCGACCCTGCGCTCGAGCACTTTCACGATCGCGAGCGCGTTGATGGAGGCCTGCTGGAACGGGATGGGGCCGATCACCGCGCCCACCTCCGCCTCCCGAAGCGCCGAGGCGTGTTCCGCGGAGAGTTGCGTTAGTTGGGCAATGTCGATGTTGATCGTGTCGACCTTTACCGACACAGTGTCCGTCATCGACTCCCCCGCTGTCAGCAGAGCAATTGCCTCCTCTGCTCGTGCCCGGTTCGCTGCGATGTCGGCGGGGGTCACGGTCGGTGTGAACAGAATGTGCCGCACACGCCGCTCCCCACCACGGACGCGCTCCACCATGATCAAGTGATAGCCGAATTCGGTCTCGGTCGGTGCGCTCACCGCTCCGGCAGGAAGCGAGAACACGGCGTCCTCGAAATTCTTCACTAGGCTGCCATCCCGGCGTATCCAGTCGAGCGCTCCGCCGACCTCCCGAGAGGGGCCCTGCGAGAAGCGGGTAGCGAGGTCGGCGAAATCCTCACCCTCGCGGATCATGTCGAGTACGCGCTCCGCCTCAGCCAGCGCGCTGGCTTTGGCGGTGTCCGACGCGATGGGCTGCATGAGATACTGCACGAAACGGAGTGACGGGGCCACGGTGGGGACCTGGGCTTGGTTCTCGGCGAAGAAATCCCGGAGTTCCTGCTCCGAGACTGCCACGGCCGATGCGTCGCGCTGCCGTTTCGCGAGGTAACTCTGTAGTAGGAGCCTGCGGTGGATCAGCGCCCTCTGCTGCTCGCGGAAGCCCGCCAGCGTCATGTCCTGCCGTGCGAGCTCCACTCGCAGTTGTCCGAGGGTGCCGAACTGGCGGACCTGGGCGTCGACCTCCTGCTGAACGCGCTCATCCAGGTCTTCGTCGGTGATCGCGAGCGTGGTGTCGGCGTAGGCCTCTTGCAGGATGAGCTGCTCGTTTATGAGCTGCTCGATTGCTTGCTCCCGCAACTGGTGGAGCTGGTCGGGATCCTGGGGGATGACCACACCTTGTGCCGACAGCCGCAGAAGGTATTGATCGACCTCCGTCTTCAGGATGACCGAGTCGCCGACGACGGCCCACACGGCCTCGACGACGTCGGACTCGGTCGGGACGGTCTGCATCCCCACCGCGGGGTGTGGCAAGGCCGCGAGAAGCACGCCTGCCAGGGCAATGCACATGTGTCGAATCACCAACTCAACTCTTTCCGGTCGCGCCTTCGTAGGAAAAGCGGGCCGGAACGCCGTCCGGCCCGCCTGATTTAAACCCCTGGAACAGGGGGTGTTCCACGCTCGCCGCCGCCTTATCCGGTGCTGTCGGCTGCGGCCTCGGCAGTGTCTTGGACCGGCGCTACGTTGTCTGGCGCCGTCGGCAACGGGAGCGGCGGAGCACCCTGCACCCCACGGACTTCGTCCAGACGCTCCCTAGCCTTCAGGATGCCTGCATGCATCACGCGGCCGTCGTACTCCGCGCGCAAGCTCGCCGTGACGACGCCCAGCGGGATTACGTTGGTCGAGCCGTCGAGCACGGACTGGATGATACCGCGAACCGTTCGTTCCACGGCGCCCGAGGGGGATTCGCCTTGAATCGGTGTGATTCGTCGGATGCCCAGCTGGTCGGCGGCCTGCACGAGTTGCTCCCGGGTCACCTCGATAAGCGAGTCCCGCCGGGCCGGATCGATGTCGATGCCCGAATCGGACGCTTTCTTGATGAGCATTTGGTCACGCGCCAGGCTGAGGAGGAGGGTCTCGAGCGGTCCGTCGGCCGCCTGCTGGACCTGGCCCGCGAACTCCGGCGCCCGCGTCTGGATGAACCGCTGGACGTCGCCGGCCGTCAGCCTGCCGTCGGCATACTCCACCAGCGTTCGCTTGGTGGCCCGCCGGTTGAGCGGCTGCCAAGGTGCATTGCCGAGTGCGCGAAGCACCTCCAGCGCACCGTCTCTCACCTTCATGTTGGCGTCGGCGTCCACCGCGGCCAGAAACACAGAGTCCGCCGATCTGAGCCGTTGGGCGATGACTTGGCTGCGAAAGTCGTCCCGCTGGCTCTCGAAGTCGGGCGTGTCACGTTCATCCACCCGGATCAGGTGAAAGCCGAACGGCGTTTGGACGATATCGCTGATCTCGCCAGGCTGTAGCGCGAAAGCCGCTTCTTCGAAGGGCCGCACCATTTGGCCGCGCTCGAACCAACCCATGTCCCCTCCCTGCGGCCTGCTACCCGGATCCTGCGAAAACTCGATAGCCAGGTCGGAAAAGGACTCACCGCCTTCGATGCGCCGCTTGAGTGCGTTCACAGCGTTGAAGACGCTATCGCGCTGCTCGTCCGTGGCCTGGTCGGGCAAGGTCAAGAGGATGTGGCGCGCGTGCACCCGGCCTTCCACGGGTGACTCATCCCAGAGCGCGCGGAGGCTGGAGTCGTCGATCGCCGTGTCGGCCTGTGCGCTCTCCGCTCGATAGAGCTGGATGATCTCCCGCTCGAACTGTGGACGAAGCACCGGCTCGAGATCAACGTTGCGCAGATCGGCATCCTCTTGGGCAGCGATGGCGACCAGCGTGTAGTCGACCCAGAAGTTCGCCAGGGCGTTGATGACCTCCCCTTCGTTCGGGAACTGTGCTCCCGCCAGCAGATCCACCACGTCCTGCACGGTGAAGTCGTGGGTCCCCGCCCGTGCCACGATTCGATCGCCCGGACTGCCGGAGTCGCACCCTGCCAACGCGCCGAGACACGCCGTTACAGCCAAACTTCGCTTCAAATCCATCTAGGTCTTTCTCCTCTGTGCTTCACACGGTTCATGCTGCGTCTTTCCTGCCGGCCAACAGCGTTGCCAAGGCCGAAATGATCGTCGTACCCAATGGCGCGGCTCCCACTCGGTGCAGCGCCAACGAGAGTGGCGCCAAGCGCCGAACCTCCACTTCGACTTGATGGTCCCTGAGCGGTCGCTCGAGAACCGTCAAACGGGGCTCCACCCCGGGCCGGAAGTTCACGCGCGCGACCCTATCACGCACCAGAATGCGTTCGACCCCCAGCGCCCGGCCGAGGATACGAAGCGACGCTCCTTCGAGAAGCCGTTCTACTTCGGGCGGCGGCTCTCCGAATCGATCCGTCAACTCCTCTCGCAGGCTCTGGACCTCCGTTTGGTGCCGGAGCTTCGATAGGCGACGGTAAAGATGCAATTTCTGGCCCGAATCCGAAACGTAGCCGTCAGGAAGGTACGCCCCACCGGCCAGGGAAATTTCAGGCTCCGGGTACTCCTTCTCTTCGTTAGTATCCTTCATCCGCTTAACGGTTTGCTCCAGCAGTCGAAGGTAAGCGTCCAGGCCCATCGCGTGGGCGAACCCCGACTGTTGCCCACCCAACAGGTTGCCGGCTCCGCGCAGCTCGAGGTCCTTGAGCGCCACGGCATACCCGCTTCCCAGTTCCGTGTAGTGCTCGAGCACGCGGAGGCGCTTGTCGGCTTCGTCGCTCAACTGGTCGGGAACGACGAGGTAGCAGTACGCCCGCCGATCGCTTCGTCCGACCCGGCCCCGAATCTGGTACAACTGTGACAGGCCGAAGCGATCAGCCCGGTCGACGATCATGGTGTTGGCGTTGGGGACGTCGAGCCCGTTTTCGATGATCGAGGAGCACACGAGCACGTCCACCTCCCCGTCGACGAAGTCCCGCATGACCTTGTCGAGCGCCTTGGGCGTCATCTGTCCATGGGCGATCGCGACGGAGGCTTCGGGCGCCAGGGCACGAACCTGTTCGGCCGCGCTCTCAATGGTCTCTACCCGGTTGTGCAGGAGGAATGTCTGGCCACCGCGGTCCAGCTCCCGCTGCAGAGCCTCCGAAAGGATCTGGTCGGACCAGGGCACGACATGGGTGATGATGGGCTGGCGGTCGCGGGGCGGCGTCTGGATGAGCGACAGATCCCTGAGGCCGCTGAGCGACAGGTGCAGCGTACGCGGGATGGGCGTGGCTGTGAGCGTTAGCACGTCGACCGACGTGCGAAGCTGCTTCAGGCGCTCCTTGTCCTTCACGCCGAAGCGCTGCTCTTCGTCGATGATCAGCAGGCCGAGATCCTTGAACGTGACATCCTCGGAGAGCAGCCGATGCGTTCCCACTACCACGTCGATTGTCCCGTCCTTGAGGCCGGCGAGCAGGGTTTCTTGTTCACTCGCCGACCTGAAGCGGCTGAGGGCTCCGATCTTGACGGGATAGTCCGCCAGGCGCTCCTCGAAGGTGTGCCGGTGCTGCTCCACGAGCACGGTGGTGGGGGCGAGCACCGCGACCTGCTTGGCGTCCTGGACAGCCTTGAACGCCGCCCGTATCGCGATTTCGGTCTTGCCGTACCCCACGTCTCCGCATATCAACCTGTCCATGGGCCCGGACGACTCCATGTCGCGTTTGACGTCGGACATGGCTTTGCGTTGATCGGGGGTGTCCTCGTAGAGGAAAGAGGACTCCATCTCTTTCTGCCACGTTCCGTCGGGAGAGAAGGCGAACCCCACGACGGTCTCGCGTAAGGCATAGAGCTGGAGGAGCTCAGCGGTCATGCGCTCTATGGCCGCTTCGGTCTTTCGCTTGAGCGTCTTCCAGCGCTTGCCTCCGATGCGGTGCAACGCGGGAGCCTTCGAGTCCTCGGTCTCACCGACCCAGCGCTCTACGAGGTCGAGGCGATAAACGGGCACGCGCAGGATCTCTTCGCCGGCGTATTCGATCACCATGGCTTCGAGCTCCGTGCCGGCTACTTGGGTGTGCTCGAGTCCCTTGAATACGCCGATTCCGTGCTCCATGTGAACTACAAAGTCACCCGGATTGAGTTGCGAGATGCTCTCGAGTGCGACCGCGCCACGGAACCTGCGAGCGCGCCGCAAGCGGCGTGTGCGGCGGAACACCTCATGGTCCGTGAACACGCGTAGTGGGGGAGACGAGCGTTCCAGCACGAATCCCCCCCCAAGCGATCCGACCATGATATGGCACTCCGGGGGGATCGACTCCACTCCGCCCATGATCTCTTCGAGGCGGTCGCACTGCCCCTGGTTGTCGCAGAGGATGAGGGTTCGGTGCCCCGTGGCCGACCCCTCGCGTAGATGGCTCTTGAGGCGCGCCATGTCCCGGTCCACGGGTGGGGGCGGTGCCGTGTGCAAGATCTCGTCGCCGACGGACTCCACCACCGCCTCGATACGTGGAAAACTCGTGAGGGCGGCGAGGGCCTGCTGGGGCTCGAGGAAGAGGTCGCTGGGCGGGACTGGCGCCGAGCCTTCCTCGATCCGTTCGCGATGGAGGGCGCGGACCTGCGACCAGGTGCGCTCCAACTCAGCCGTCCACTCCGCCGGGCCCACTACGAATAGGATGGTCTCGCGAGGCACCAGCTCGAGCAACGACCGGGGAAGCGTGTGTCCGTCACCAGGGGAGGATTGGAAGTTGACAGGCAGGATGTGCGCACTGTCCTGCGGTTCGGTGGAGCGCTGGTCCAGGATGTCGAAGAAACGGATCGACGCGACTTCGTCGCCCCAGAACTCGATCCGCATGGGCTCCGGAGAGCCGAACGAGAAGACGTCTAGGAGTCCACCGCGAATGGCGAACTGTCCCACCTCCTCGACCATCGCCGCGCGCTTGAAGCCGCGCGCCTCCAATGAGTCGATCAGCCACTGGAAGCCGACCTCCTCTCCGATCTGTAGAGTGATGCGGAGCTCAACGAGGCCCTCGGGCACGGGAGCCCGTTCCTGAAGAGCGCGCAGCGTCGTGACCAACAAACGGGCGTTACCGCTGAAGAGTGCCTCCACCGCCTCCACCCGGAGGCCACCGATCTCCAGGTGCGTTTCGGTGGACTCGTATGGAAGAGCCTCGTGTTGAGGATATAGGTGAGAGACGCCCGGACCGATCAGCACCTCCAGGTCCGACTCGATAGCGGTAGCGGCCTGGGGATCACGCGCGACAGCCACGAAGAGGCGGTCCGGATGATGTTCATGCAGGGTGGCCAGGATGGCGGCGGGTGTCGAGCCCGTCGCTCCCCCGATACGACGCGCTTCACCGGGACCCGGAAGCGCGCCATCCAAGCCCTGAAACGCCGGGCAGGAGGCCATGCCCTCCAACACGGGGTGGGGAAGTGAGCTCACTGGCCGGACCCTGCGCCCCCGTGTGCCGACGCGGAGGTCATCGAGCCTCCGCGCACGCGCGCGGGGCCGCTCGCGGCAACCAGACTCTCCAGCACGAGGACTCCCAGGGCCATGATGAGGACTTGCCACCATACTTCGGGTCCCTGGCCGCTGGCAAACACCGCGTGTGTCCAGCGGGTGCTGTCCTCCACCATGGTGAGCGGGGCATCCACCAGCCCCCGCAGCTCACGAGCCTCGATGCGTTCGAGCAGTGACTCCTCGATGGGGGTGTTCAGCGCCACGTAAGCGATCGGGGCATCCTCTTCATAGATGGTGTAAACGCCGGGCAGGCGAGTTTCTCGAAGAACGCCCGTACCATCCACGGGATGCAGAGTTCCTTCGGGGTCCTGTACTCCCGTCGCGCCCTCCGGAAGAGGGATCGGTTCGCCAGCGATCAGGAAGGGAATCGAGGCCCGGTCACCCGCCCATCCGCTCAGCATCCATTCGAGCAGCGGGAGCAGCGATGCCGTGATCGGGAGGTTGGTCGCTTCCGGTTCGAGCGGTGAGGCAACCAGGAAGAACGGTCCGCGGCCGCTCGTTCCCCGCACCAGCCAGGGTTCTCCCGTTGCCAGGCGCACGACCACCTCGGTCTGGGCCTCGGCGCCATCGGCGCCGCCGGTACTACCGGGAATCAATCTGTAATGCTCGAACACCCGCACCCCGTCCAGGGAGATTGGCACACTCGAGGCGCCCAAGGGCGTCTCGCCCTGGTCCTCGGTAGGCTCGAAGCGCCACGGGATCCCGCTGGAGGCCAGACGTCGGTTCAGGGCCGGCAGCAGGGTCACGTCTCGATAGGGGACGACGATGGCAGCCGCCCCGGTCCGGCGGCTCTCCATCCCCGCACCTCCGATGGCCAGCAGGACGTCGGCCTCGGTGACGGGCGCAGGCCTCAAGAGGCCTGCACTTTCGAGCACCGGCAGAGCCCGGGACAAGAAGAACGACTGGGACGTGTCGGCCCAGACACCCGGTGGCGGCCGCACGGTCAGCGAGAAGTATTGCCGGTCGTCCAAACCGAGGTCGTCCGGGTCGGTTTCTACGTATCCGCTCACGGGACCTTCGGCGAACGGACCCAGCGGCAGGAGTGTGTGGATACCTTCCGGGGCACTCGCCGCTCCTCTGATCCGGTTCTCGATCACGAGTCGTATGGGGGCTAGCGAGTCGGAGCCGCCAGACACCCGCACCGTGATTTGGGAGCGCTGGTTGGCCAATGGCGGCAGCCCCCCTCCGATCAGAAGTCCGTCGAGGTGGCGGTTCACGGGCTCGGCGTCCGTGCCGTCGTACACGATCAGCGGGATCGCCGTAAGATCGGCTCTTACGGTGCCGGCAAGAAACGCCGTACGCTGAAGGTCGGACACGACGTGGATCTCGGCGGCTCGAAGACCCGCGCCGGAGACCAGAGCCGCTGCGCGCTCGATGCTCTCGAGCAGGTTACCCCGACCCCCACTCACCACGGTCTCTTCAATCCACCGGCCTACGTCGTCGAGCGGGCCGGTGAGCGCGACGCTCCACGGCTCCCCGGCTCGAAGCAGCCACACCCTATCCTCGCTGCTGGCACGGGCCACGCTTTTGCGGGCGATGCCCTTGAGCTGGTCGAGCGTCCGGCCCTGACCCACAACGCGCCCCGAACTCATCGAGTTGTCCAGGATGATGACCAGCGCTGTGGGGTCGTGGATGCCTCCCCCCCCGCCGACAAACGGTCGGGCCGCAGCCAAAGCGAGTAACAGGATCGCAGTGATCCTCAGAACCAGGAGTAGGATTTGCCGAAGGCGGATCGTGCGCGCGTGTTCCTTCTCCGCGCGCTGTAGGTAACGCAGCGCCGGAAAGGCCACGCGCTTCGTATCGTGGCGGTGGAAAAGGTGCAGGATCAGCGGCACGACGATCGCGGCTCCCGCGAGTAGCAGAAGCGGATTGAGCAGGCCCATCAGCCCAGGCGCTCGCGTTTGTGCAGGTAGGCTCTGAGTGCCCGGGACAGCGGGGTGTCGGTGTCCACTACGACGTAGTCGATCCCGTGGGGCTTCAGGCTGCGCTCCCACTCGCTGAGGGCATCGACCACGGCCCCCCGGTAGGCCGCCCGCACGTCGGCCACGCTCACGCTCAACTCGTCACCCGTCTCGGGATCGAAGAAGCGTGCATCGCCCGTGTGGGGCAGCTCGCGCTCGCCTGGATCCATCAGGTGCAGCACGAGGACTTCGTGGCCTCGGTGCCGCAGAAAGCGCAGGGCGGTGAGGGTGGTGTCCTGGTCCACCAGAAGATCGGATAGCAGCACGACCAGCCCCCGCCGCCTCAGTCGTACGGCGACCTCTTTCAGTGCCGTGTGGGCCGACGTGCCTCCCTCAGGTTCAAGATGCGTGAGGTGGCGTAGTAGCTCGTACCAGTGCAACTGGCTGCCTCTCGGCGCGACGCGGGCGACGATCTCATCGTGGAACGCGGCGAGCCCGACCGAGTCGCCCTGCCGAAGCAGGATGAGGGCGAGGGAGGCCGCGAGGTGTTTCGCGTACCAAAGCTTGGTCGGGAGCGTGCCGGGATCCGAACTCCAGCCCATCGAGGCGCTAACGTCCACGAGCAGATAGGCCCTGAGGTTGGTCTCTTGCTCGAACTGCTTGACGTAAAAGCGGTCCGAACGAGCCCACATGCGCCAGTCGATGTAGCGGAGATCGTCGCCCGGTTGGTAGGCGCGTAACTCGGCGAACTCGGCCGAGAACCCGCGGTGCGGTGAGCGATGAAGGCCCATGATGAAGCCCTCCACCACTTGGCGAGCGATCAGCTCGATGCCCCCCAACTGCGAGAGGGTCGCCGGGTCCATCAGGTCGGGCCGGCCCCGGGGGGACGCGGGATACGCTAGTTCGCTCATGTGTGACGCCGAAGCTAGGTCCACCGGCCAACACCAGCAAACGTGGCCAGGATGTCCCTGGGGTGCCGCTTTCCCGTCCACTTTTGGGGACGCTGGGCAATATCGCTCCCCATGAAATCCCTACAACCACGCGGCGTCGCCTGGCCGACCAGGTTGGCACGGGATCTGCTTTCACGGGGCATGGGGAAGTCGTACACCCGGGAGGAGATCATGGTTGCCGCGAGAGGAAGCATCAGCATCGCGCTAACCGTTGTAGCATGGATCGGCTCGAGGCCCGTGTCTGGCTCGACCGGGGCGATGAGCCCGTCCTGCGGCGTGGCGAGCGGGTGCGCGTCTACTACCGATCCACCGAAGACGCGTTCGTCGCGATCCTAAACATCGACACGGACGGGACGACGCGCCTCCTTTTTCCGCGCTCGCCAGACGAGAACCACTACGTACGCGGTGGCCGCGACTATCGGCTGATCTTTCCCAATTCGGCGGAGTGGCATGTCGAAGACCGGCCCGGAATGGGATACTTCTTCATCGTTGCATCGCGGGAACCGTTCGACTTCAGTGCGCTTCGGTACTCCCGCTTCGACGGTGGTTGGGACATGTCTCTGGTAGGTCGCAAGGTCTACACCGATCCCTACGTGGCGGTAGACGACCTTGTGGCCCGTCTGATCCCCGACTGGGAGTATGCGGATTCCTGCGCGGACAACCCCCGCGGACCGCCGAACAGCCCGTCCAAGGAGTGGCGCCGCGAGCACGGCCCGAAGGACGAGGCCTTCACAGATCGCGCGTACCATCCGCGTGCGCCCTCCGGCCACTGGCTCTCGGCCACAGATCAGACGTACCAAGCCAGCGGCGACCGGCAAACGGATGCCCGCGAGAACGAGATCTCGGTCCGCCCGGAAGCCCGTGAAGAGGCCACCCCGCGGGGGTGCCGCATAGGATGCCCGGTCCCGACAAACGGAGTCCGGAAGCACTCGCGTCGAACGAGGTCCCCCGCGCCGCTCGGGCTCGTTATCTTCCTGGGTCGTAGAACCTAGCCTGTCGTCATCGAACAACGAGTGCTGCGTGCTCCTCGATCACATCCGCAACTTCTGTATCATCGCTCACATCGATCACGGGAAGTCGACGCTTGCCGATCGGCTTCTCGAGGCGACGCATACGCTGGATGAACGCGAGATGCGGGAGCAGGTGCTCGATACGAACGAGCTGGAACGGGAACGGGGCATCACGATCAAGCTCCACGCCGTACGCATGGCGTACACCGCCCCCGGGGGCAGGGAGTACGTATTCAACCTCATCGACACGCCCGGGCACGTGGACTTCACCTACGAGGTGTCGCGCTCGCTGGCGGCCTGCGAGGGGGCTTTGTTGGTTGTAGACGCTTCGCAGGGCATACAGGCCCAGACTCTCTCCAACCTCTTTCTCGCACTGGACGCCGATCTCGAGATCATTCCGGTCATCAACAAGATCGACCTTCCCGCCGCCGAGCCTGGACGGCGGCAGGAGGAACTCGCCGACCTGCTGGGAGTGGAGCTGGACTCGATCCTGCTGACCAGCGCCAAGGAGGGTGTTGGGATCGAGCCAATCCTGGAGGCGATCGTCGATCGGGTCCCTCCGCCCGAGGGCGATCCGTCGGCCGCGTTGCGCGCGCTGATCTTCGATTCCTTCTACGACCAGTACCAGGGTGCCATCCCGAGCATTCGTGTGGTGGACGGTGCGGTCAGGCCGGGCATGGAGATCACGTTTGGTGCCGTCACCGACCGGTACGAGGTCACGGAGGTAGGATTCATGAGGTTGGGAAGAGTGCCGCAGCCCGAGCTGTTGCCCGGCGAGGTCGGTTATGTCGCCGCCGCCATCAAGGCCGTGTCTCATACGAGGGTGGGCGACACGGTGTTGGATGCCGACAACCGGGCGGAAGACCTCCTCGCCGGATACCAGGAAGTCCACCCGATGGTGTTCGCGGGGCTCTATCCCACCGATACCGACGACTACGAGGCTCTCCGGGACGCGCTCGACAAGCTGAAGCTCAACGACGCCAGCCTCCACTACGTGCCGGAAACGTCGGTGGCGCTCGGATTCGGTTTCCGATGTGGTTTCCTGGGGCTGCTACATATGGAGATCGTGCAGGAGCGGCTCGATCGGGAGTTCGGCGTCGATCTGATCACCACGGTGCCGAATGTGGAATACAGGGTGCTGCTTACGGATGGGTCTGAGCTCGCCGTGGAGAGTCCCGCGTCGCTACCTGACCAAGGCCGTATCGAGTCGATATCTGAGCCCGTCGTGAAGGCGAGGATCCTCTGTCCGTCCGAGTACATCGGGAACGTACAAAAGTTGTGTCACGACCGGCGGGGTGTCTTTTTGGGAATGCGGTACCTCGACCCGGAGCGGGTGGAGCTGGACTTCGAGCTTCCTCTGGCCGAGATCGTTCTCGACTTCTACGACCGGCTCAAGGGCGGGACGCGAGGGTACGCGGCTCTCGACTACGAACTGCTCGAGTACCGCGTGGACGATCTGGTGAGGTTGGATGTCTTGGTGAACGGAGACCCTGTGGATGCCTTCAGCATCATCATCCACAGGGAAAAATCGTACGACTACGGCCGTGACCTCGTCCGCCGGCTCAAGAAGCTCATCCCTCGGCAGCAGTTCGCGGTAGCGCTCCAGGCCACGATTGGCACCCAGGTGATCGCCAGGACCAACGTCAAGGCGTTCCGCAAGAACGTCACCGGCAAGTGCTACGGCGGAGACATCACGCGCAAGCGCAAGCTCCTGGAGAAGCAGAAGGAAGGGAAGAAGAGGATGAAGCAGGTCGGATCAGTCGAGATTCCACAGGAGGCCTTCATGGCCGTCCTGCAACTCGGCGACTCCTGACCGCCGACGGCATTCCGGTGGCTACCGTCCCGTCCAAGCGACTCGGAGTGGTAGGCACGATGGTGTGGGACACGATCCTCTATTGTGACGACGTCCGCGAGTACCCTGCCCAAGAGTGGGGAGGGATATGCTACGGGCTGAGCGCTCTCGAAGCCTCGCTTCCGCCGGAGTGGGAGATCGTTCCGCTTCTCAAGGTCGGCTCCGACCTGGCCGAGGAGGCCCTGCGCTTTCTCCATTCCCTGCCGCGTGTTCGGGTCGGTGCCGGTGTGGTGACCGTGCCCGCGCCCAACAACCGGGTCGAGATCCACTACCAGGGAGGAGCACGGCGCACGGAGAAGCTGGAGGGTGGCGTGCCACCCTGGGCTTGGGTCGAGCTGGCTCCCTTGGTGAGGGAGTGTGACGCGGTCTATGTCAATTTCATCTCGGGCTTCGAGATGGATCTGGATACTGCTCGAGCGCTGCGTGCGGGTTATGACGGGCCTACGTACGGGGACCTGCACTCGCTCTTCCTCGGCGTGGGGGCGCACGGCATGCGCATTCCCCAGGTGCTTCCTTCTTGGGGCGACTGGCTGAGGTGTTTCGACGCAGTGCAAATGAACGAAGAGGAATTCGAGTTGCTCGGTGGCGCGACTGGAGACCCCTGGGAGCTCGCCTCCAATGTCGTGGGGCCCGAGCTCAAGTTGATCACGGTCACGCTCGGCGAGCGGGGCGCCGCCTATTTGGCTGGCGCCGGGTTCCATGCCGATCCGGCGACCTGGCCCAAGACGAGGCGGCTTGTCGCAACGCCAGGTACGGCCCGCAGTGGCATGGTTCCGGTCGAGGGCGGTCCGGTTTCGGGAGACCCCACTGGCTGCGGTGACGTGTGGGGGGCTACCTTCCTCGCCCGACTCATCGGTGGCGACTCGCTGGAGGTGGCCCTGGCCAGGGCGAATCACATGGCGGCGAAGAACGTGGAGCACCGCGGTGCCGAAGGGCTCCACCGCCACCTTGTCGGAAGACTCTCCACCGAGGGAGGAATGCGGTGAAGGTCGTCGCCCTCCCGACCTCCCTCGACTTCAAGACCTACGAGCAGGTCTTCGAAGAAGTGGCGGCGACGCCAGACGGGAACGTGCTCTTCGACGGCCGCCATCTTCGCTTTGTCGATCCCAACGGCATGGTCAACCTGCTCGCGGCGGGTAGCTTGGCGCGCTCGCGGAAGGGGGAGCCCGCTCGCCTCGAGTTTCCCGAACAGTCGGAGGTGGCCGGTTACATGGCGCGCATGGGCTTTTTTCGCGCCGCTGAGAATGTGTTCGAGGTGGTGGGCCACCCCCCCCGGAGGTCGGAGGGGCCCTCGGACGTGCTCCTCGAGATCACACCCATAACGGAGAACAGCGACGTCCATGAAGTGGTGGACCGAGTTCAGAAGCGTGCGGGGGCCATCCTGACGCGCAGGCTCAACTATCCGCCCACCGCAGTCGTTCAATTCAGCGTGATCCTCAGTGAGGTCTGCCAGAACATACTCGAGCATGCCGAGGCGCCTGGTTGGGTTGCCGCCCAATCCTACAACTGGACCCAGCGCCTCGGGCGCCAGGTTGTCGTGATCTCAGTCGCCGACATGGGGCGTGGATTTCAGGGTTCGCTCTCGGACGAGCACTCGGCCCGCTTCGGCGATCGGTGGGGAGACGCCACGGCCTTGGAGGCCGCGTTCATTCATGGGCTTACGAGATTTCCAGATTCCGGGAGAGGGCAGGGGATCCAGCAGATCCGCAAACAGGTCAGGCGGTGGGGAGGGCTGATTTCAATCCGTAGCGGAACCGCACGAATCGCCGACGTTCCGGAATGGGAAGATGTGCCGCCACTGACAGAGGGCCTGGCCGCCTTCCCCGGTTCTCAGATCAACATCATCATCCCGGAGCACTCGACCAGTGATGAGTGAGCTCGGCATAGACCCTGTGTCCATCGACGTCGGCGGCGTTCTGCAGCGGTCGGTAGCCACTCTCTACTCCCATCTCGTAACCCGGCCTACCGGTAGGGCGGTCCGGCTCGCCATCGAGACGCAACTCGCCGAAGTCTCGGGACCCGCCCTATCGCTCATCGACCTCTCCGAGGTCACGGTGCTGGACTTCTCCTGTGCCGACGAGGTCGTGGCCAAGCTGCTGCTTCGATTCCTGGGCGAGGACCGTCCGGGCGATGCGTACTTCGTTCTCAGAGGGCTGAGGAACCAGCATCGTGATCCCATCACGGCCGTACTGGAGCGCCACAGCCTGCTGGCCGTGGTCCAGTTGGAGGGAGCCGGCTTCGAATTGATCGGCGCTCGGACAGAGATGGAGGAGTCCACGTGGGAAATCCTCGAGGAGGCAGGACATGTCAGCGCCGATTGCATGGTGGAGATGTTCCCCGGGGAAGCCGAGCGGCTCGCGCTGGCCCAGTTGGTGGCGCGGCGCGTGGTCATCCAGCATGCCGATCCCGATGGTTACTATGCTTTGAGCTCGCTTGCGCGTGATCTCCCAACGCCCCCGTCAGACGCCAAGGAATAACCAGTATGTCGGAGAACGAGATAGAATTAGGACTCTCCACACGCGCCATACATGCGGGAAGCCCGCCGCCCGCGCCCGGTGCGCCCGTCGTGCCCCCGCTGGTGATGAGCTCGACGTTCTACGGGGGGCAGGCGGACGAATCCGCGGCTCTTCGGTATACGCGCTACGGCAACAACCCCAACCAGGAACAAGTGGCCGCCAAGATGGCGGCCCTCGAAGGGACGGAGGCCTCACTCCTGTTGAGCAGCGGGATGGCCGCGATCGCGCTCACGGTGTTGTCCGCAGCGGAGGTGGGCGATCACGTCGTGACCTCGCGCTACCTGTACGGCGCGACGCACCAGCTGTTCAGGCAGGAGCTGCCAAGGCGCGGGATCGAGGTGACGTTCATAGAGCCGGGGAACGAGGCCGAGTGGAAGGCGGCTCTCCGAGAGCGCACCCGCGTGCTCTACCTGGAGGTGCCCACGAACCCGGGGCTGCGGATGTTCGATCCGCGTGTGCCTGCGGCTCTGGCCGACGAGCACGGCTTGCTCTTCGCGGTGGATACCACGTTCGCTTCGCCTGTGAACGTGCGCATGACCGAACTCGGCGCACACGCCGTGATCCACAGCGCCACGAAGTATTTGGGTGGCCACACGGACCTGATCGGCGGTGTAATCTCAGGCTCGCGCGAGGTGGTCGGCGGGGTCCGAGACCTCATGAAGCTCTATGGCCCCGCACCCGACCCGCACATGGCCTGGCTCCTGGACCGGGGACTGCGGACGGTTGTGGTGCGCATGGCCCGCCACAACCAGACCGCGATGGCGTTGGCGACATGGTTCGATGAGCGGCCTGAAGTGGAGGCCACGATCTATCCGGGCCTGGAAGGCCATCCCGACCACGCGCTCGCTCGCGAGTTGCTCGACGGCTACGGCGGCATGCTGTCGGTGGTCCTGAAGGGCGGGGGTGAGGCTGCGGATGCCTTTGCCGAGACGGTTTCGCTCGCGCTCATCGCGCCGAGCTTGGGGGGGGTGGAAACGCTGATCTCCCAGCCTCGCTACACATCACACCGCCATCAGACGCTCGAGGAACGCGAAGCCATAGGCGTTCCCGACGGGTTCTTACGGATTTCGGTGGGCCTCGAAGACATCGATGATCTCATGGCGGATTTCGACGGGGCGTTGCGGGCGTCGCAGCGGTGAGGCGGATTCTGTTCAGGGTGGCCTCGGCCGTGTTGTGGCTGGGATTCGCGCTGATCCTATGGACATTCTTCCTGGTCAGGGGTCCGGCCCATCGGAGCGGCACATTGTCCGTCGACGGTCTCAGCGGCCCGGTCGACGTGCTTCGCGACAGTCTGGGGGTGCCGCACATATGGGCGGAGTCCGTGGAGGATGCGGTCTTCGCCCAGGGCTTCGTGCACGCCTCCGACCGCCTCTGGCAGCTCGAGATGTTTCGCCGCGTGGCCACCGGGCGCCTCAGCGAGATTTTTGGTGAAGCGTCACTTTCCTCCGACCGTTTCCTGCGCACTCTGGGTATCGGACGGGCGGCCGAACAGAGCGTGGAGGCGCTCGACGAAGAGTCGTTGGCAATCGTGGAAGCCTACGTGCGTGGAGTGAACACCGTGATCGAGGGCCTTGGTGCATCACTGCCCCCCGAGTTCGTGCTGCTGCGCACGCGGCCGGAACCGTGGACGGCGGTCGACGTACTGGCGATCGAGAAAATCATGGCCTGGGACCTCACCGAGTATGGGATCTCGCTGAGCGTCGCCGCCGCGAGGGTGGCCCTGGACGACGAGGCCTTCGCCCTGGTGCGGCCCGACTATCCGGAGTGGGGCACGACGATCCTCCATGAAGGCGAAATTGTCGAGACCGTGACTCGGGCGTCGAGGGCGTCGGCTCACGATCCGGGCATTTTGGCCAGGTCGCTCGAGCCATCGCTTGAACTGTCTCTCGAGCTGCTCGCCTCGGCGGCGATCCCCGATGAGGCCCTCCCGTTCCTAGAGTCCGTCAATGTGGTGAAGGCGTCGAACTCCTGGGTTGTGGGCGGCTCCCGCAGCCGATCCGGTAAGCCGTTGGTGGCCAACGACATGCACCTTGGGCTCGACGCTCCGACCATCTGGTACCTCGTGGGCCTTCACGCCCCGGGGCTCGACGTTGTGGGAATGACCCTCCCGGGCAGCCCGTTCGTGACCGCTGGGCATTCTGCGGCCGTGGCGTGGGGCTTCAGCAACGCGGTTGTCGACGACGCCGACTTCTTCATCGAAAGGGTGGATCCCTCCGACCAGACCCGATACCTGACGCCCGAGGGCTCGCGCCCATTCGACGTGAGGGAGGAAACAATCCTGGTCCGGGGTCGGAACGAGCCCGTAACCCTCGAAGTGCGTGAGACCCGGCATGGGCCCATCATGACTCCGGTCGAGAGGCGGGCGGGTGATCAGCTGCTGTCACTCCGGTGGGTTGCCCACGATGTCTCGACCACATCCCTCGCGTTGCGGGCGATGAATATGGCCGGATCGGCGGCGGAGTTCATCGATGCCGTGCGGTTGTTCACCAACCCCCATCAAAACGTCGTCTTCGCCGACACCGCGGGCACGTTCGGGTACTGGATGGCGGGGCAGGTTCCGCTTCGGCGTAGTGGGCGCCCGCCCTTGTTGCCGGTGCCCGGGTGGACCGGTGAGCACGACTGGGTCGGAGTCCTGCCGTTCGAGGAGCACCCCCACGTGGTCAACCCGGAGCGGGGTTACATTGTGACGGCCAACAATCGGCAGAGCCGGGAGGGCATCGACCTGCTCATCACGGACGGGACTTGGGCACCTCCCTATCGAGCGATGCGTATCGAGGAGCTCATCGAGGGCCAGCCGCTCCACGACGCCGGCACGCTGGCCGTAATGCAGATGGACGTCACGAGCGCGTTCGCCCTGCGGTACAAGGACTACGCTGCGGGCATACTCAGGGAGGTGGGCTTCGAGGAGGAGGCCGCCTCGCTCGAGGCTTGGGACGGTTCAGCGACCAAGGACAGCCGGGCCACGACGCTATTCATGTCTTGGCGGGCGGCCATGATCACGGGGCTACGTAGGCAGCTCTACGGCGGGCCTTCGGGCTATACGCCTCAGCGCGCGATCGAGCGCGCGATCGACGAGCATCATCCGGTACTGGATTCGGTGGCTCCGGCCGCGGCCCGGCAGGCCGTCGAGGTTTCCGCCGGCCTCACCTGGGGGGAGGCCCATCGGCTGAGCTTGGATCATCCACTCGACCAGATTCCGGTGATCGGTTCACTTCTGGGCTTCGGCCGCCGCGACATTCCGCGGGAGGGTTCTTCGGGCTCCGTGAACGTGGCCCACTCGGCTGGCGTGCGGCCTCCATTCCGAATGACGTCGGGTGCCAGCGAGCGGCATGTGGTGGACATGGCCGACGTCGATGGATCGGGCGGGTTCATTCTCCCTGGCGGCCAATCGGGTTATCCGCGACATCCGAACGCATTCGACCAGCTCGAGCGGTGGTTGGATGGCGAACTGTTCCTGTTGCCGCTGCGGCGCTCCACGGTAGAAGCCAGGACCGTAACCCGTTTGAGGCTCGTTCCGCGCTAATCCGCCTCTAGAGGCCTACTCTGCCCCCATGAAGGGGTACCGGTAGTCCGTGGCCGGCACGAGGGTCTCCTTGATGCTCTGGGGAGAGGTCCAGCGCAGGAGATTGAGGGCCGAACCTGCCTTGTCGTTGGTGCCGCTGGCCCTGGCGCCCCCGAACGGCTGCTGCCCGACCACGGCTCCGCTGGGTTTGTCGTTCACGTAGAAGTTGCCTGCAGTGAACCGAAGCGCATGTGACGCCTCGGCCACCGCCCTCCGGTCCTCCGCGAACACGGCGCCGGTAAGAGCGTACGCCGACCCGGAATCGACGAGTTCGAGTGTCTCGGCCCATGCGTTGTCCGGGTAGACGTAGATGGTCACCACCGGCCCGAAGATCTCTTCGCGCATGGACTCGTAGTCGGGTTTGTGAGCCCGAATGATCGTCGGCCGGATGTAGTAACCCTCTGAATCATCACATTCGCCACCGGCGATGACGTCGGCGTCGGCCGAGGCCTGGGCCCGGTCGATGTACCCCTTGATCTTGTCGAAAGCTTTCTTGTCGATCACGGCGCACATGAAATTGCGGAAGTCCACGGGGTCGCCCATGGTCAGGGATCGCGTCTCTTCGACGAGCCCGGCCTCCATGTCGGCCCAGATGCTTGCCGGTATGTAGATCCGCGACGCGGCGCTGCACTTCTGGCCCTGGTACTCGAACGAACCCCGCACGATCGCGGTTCGGAGTCCGGCCGGGTCGGCGGATGGGTGCGCGATGATGAAGTCCTTGCCGCCGGTCTCGCCCACCAGCCGGGGGTACGACCGGTAGTCTCCGATGCGCACACCGACCGTCTTCCAGAGACTCTGGAACACTGCGGTGGAGCCGGTGAAATGGACGCCCGCGAAGTGCGGGCTCCCCAGCATTCCCTCGGTGACCTCGGCCGGATTTCCGGGCAGGAAGTTGATGACTCCCGGCGGCAAACCGGCCGCCTCGAAGAGGCGCATCAGGTAGTAACTGCTCAGCAACGCCGTGGAGGATGGCTTCCACACGACGGTATTGCCCATGATGGCCGGTGCGGACGAGAGGTTCCCGCCGATCGACGTGAAGTTGAACGGCGAAACCGCGTAGACGAAACCCTCCAGCGGACGGTATTCGGTCCGATTCCACATCCCCGGGCTGGACATGGGTTGCTCGGCGTAGATCCGCTCTGCGAAGTGGAGGTTGAAGCGCAGGAAGTCGATCAGTTCGCAGGCTGCATCGATCTCGGCCTGATGTACGGTCTTGCTTTGCCCGAGCATGGTCGAGGCGTTGACGATGTCGCGCCATGGACCCGCCAGGAGGTCTGCGGCCCGCAGGAAGATCGCCGCCCGGTCCGCGAATGGCATGGCGCTCCACTCCCCGAACGCCTCCTGGCTGGCGGCAACCGCCTGCTGGATCTCATCGGGTCCAGCCCGGTGGCACCGCGCGATCACGTGACCATGCCGGTGGGGCATGATCACGTCCTTCATGGTCCCCGTATGGATCTCCTTCCCCCCGATGATGAGAGGGATTTCGACCTCGGCGGCGGCCACCTCGTTCAGTACGGATTTCAGGGATTCGCGCTCGGGATCACCCGGCGCGTAGGGTCGGACAGGCTCGTTTTCGGGCGAAGGAACTCTAAAGGCACCGTTCATGGTATGAGGCGTCGCGAGATTTGGAGGTCTGGTTGTGTAGCCGGAGACGGCGATCTACCAGAATCTCGCCCTGGATACGCCCTCCCGCAAGCGCTGCCAGCCGCCCTGGGTTTTCGGATGATAGCTGTAATAATACTGGAGGTAGTAGCTCTCCTCCGCACTGCTGGTCGAGACCTCGTTGAGCACCGCTCCAAACAGCCTGACACCCACGCGGCGTAGTTGGTCGACGGCCCTCTCGGCCGCGCGTTGCTCCGTCTCGCCCGACCGTAGCACCAACACGACGACGTCGGTATGAGCGCCCAGCACGGCGGCATCGGTGACCGCCAAGACAGGCGGAGTGTCGATGATGATATGGCTGTACTTTCCTTCGAACTCCTCCAGCAGCCGCTGCATACTCCTGGAGTTCAGCAGCTCGGAGGGGTTCGGGGGGAAGGGCCCACTGGGAAGCATGTCCAAGTTGGGGAGCACGTTAGGGCGGATGGCTTCACGCGGTTCGGCATCCCCTACCAGGAGGTTCGTCAGCCCCGGCTCACGCAGGACGTCCATGGCCCGGTGAAGGGCCGGACGTCGAAGGTCGGCGTCGATCAGAAGTACGCGCTGCCCCTGTTGGGCCAGCATCACCGCGAAGTTGACCGCCGTCGTGGACTTTCCTTCGCTCGGACCGGCGCTGGAGAAGAGGATGGTCCGGATCGGTTCCTCCTCCGTGCTCATGAACATCAGGTTCATGCGCAGGTTTCGGTATGCCTCTGCCGCCGGATCGAGCGGATCGAGCGCCACGATCATCGGCAGCCCTTCGAGCTCGCCGGCCTCGATCTCGTCCATCTTGCGCAGCCTCGGTATGATGCCGAGCACCGGAATACCGAGAAGTGTTTCCACGTCTGCGCTCGTGCGAACCGTACGATCAAGGTATTCCAGGAAGAACGCCGCCCCGATTCCCAGGATGATCCCCAGTAAGGCTCCGAGAACTAGGTTCAACCGCCCCCTGGGCACGGCGGGCGTCGCTCCGATGGCCGGATCGACGACATCCACGTACGGGCTGGCGCTGGCCGCGGTGATCATGGCCTGCGAGAGTTGTGCTCTCAGGAACTGAACGTTCTGAGCGTCGATGCCCTGAGCCATCTGCAACTCTTCCAGGCGGTTTTCCAGACCTGGAAAGAGTCGCTGCGAGGCGCGAATGGTCTCGAGTTCTGCTTGGCGGATGCCGAGTTGGTCGCCGATGACACTCAGGTTGGCCATCACTGCGTCCCTGAGCTGTCCCTCGTCCACCTCGAGCTGCGCGCTGACCGGGCCTGGACCGCGGGATGCTCCCGGGTCTGCCGCTCCTCTGTCAGGAGCCTCTGCATCTCCCGTTGCCGGGACTGCATACGGTCGGCCAACGAGCGGATCTGGGGGTTCACGCCCTCCGGTAGGATCGCGAGGAAGGTGACCAGATCGACCTCGAGCACACCGGAGTTTTCCATGTCGACCCGAAGCCGTACGAGCGCCACCCGTCGATCCTCGAGCTGTTCGGTCGCCGTGATCGTGGCCTGCATGTCGTTCACCAACTGCTGCTCTTGCACGCTTAAATTGGTGAAGTCCTGGCTCTCCTTGAAATCGCGGATGCTCCGGAACGAGCTCTGGAGCTGGACGGCCGCGCTGTCGAGCTGCTGCCGAATGAACTCCACGTCGCCCACCGCTCGAATCTTGACCTTGTCGGCCCCGTACTTACGGAGTGCTTCGGCGGCCTGGTTCAGAATCTGAGGTGCCAGAATCTGGTCGGCGGTGGCGTAGGTGACGTCGATGATGTTGGTGTCGAGGCGAGGCGCGGCGGCGAGCCCGCCGGTCACTTCACCCGTCACCCAGTTGGCTGGCAAGATATCGAGACGATAGGTCCGCTCTTCCGCGGGCGGAGATTAGGGAACGAACCGAACGTATCCGGCGTCCAGAGTGGTGTGCACACTCGCTGTTCCGAGCAGTTCACCCGCCGGACCAAAGAGTTGCGCGGTACCGCCGGCGTGATCGTAGCGAAGCTCCAGCGGAGTGTCGGGCGCGTCTTCGGCGACCCACACCTGTATGAACAAGGCCGAACGGGGCATTTCAGCATCGCTGGGCCTCAACCGCAGGCCCAGGTTGAAGACTACAGCGAGGGCGACGGGAGTAGAGCGCAGAAGCTCGATTTCGGACTTCATCGGGTCGACGAAGATGTCGAGCCCAGAGACCCGCGCTCCCGTGGTCAGCGAGCGGGATCGGCTCAGCGGATCGTTGACCTGCATCGAGAGGCTTGACCGGAAGACAGTCCGCTGCCGCGAAACCGCCCAGATGGCGGAGGCCGTTGTGACGGCGAAGATCAACAGAACCAGCCACAGCCGACGCGTAATGACCTGCCAATAATCGGCAAGATGGGGCGAGTGGCCGCCATAGTCACCGTCGAGGGCGACGCCTAGGTTCCGGTCCTCCGTCATTCTCGCAATGAGCCTTTCAAAGAGCCTCGGTGCCCTCTCCCTCCAGGCCGGTAGAGCGTGCCAGAACGAGAAACATATGTTTCAAACCTGTTCTCGATCAGGCGGAAATGCAACACTTTCAGTACTTTCAATATAAAAGCGACTAGATTGGTGTGGATAGGAAAAAAAACATAGCTTCTTCGTGATGCGGTCGATCGGCCGCGTCGCGGTCCATTTGGGCGCGTGGGAAACAGGGCCATGTCCGATTCCGTCAACACGAAGATCCTCGAAGTGCTGGAGTCGATTCGACCTGCCCTCCAGGCCGACGGTGGAGACGTCGAGTTCCTGTCGTTCAACGGGGATAACGGGATCGTCGAACTCCGCCTCTTGGGAGCGTGTGAGATGTGCCCAATCTCGATGATGACCCTGAAGGAAGGAATCGAACGCCGCCTGAGAGGGAGTGTCCCCGAAGTCACCGCGGTCAGCGCGGTGTAGGATTGCCCCACGGCGACCCAGCGCTGATGGCGTCCCCACAGGGGCGCCTTTCTTTTGGCCAACGAGAGTGGAATCTGAATGAGTGACGATAGGCTGCATCGAAGGGTCCTTGAAGCGCTACGTAAAATCATGCACCCCGACGCGGGCAAGGATGTAGTGAGTAGTCGCCTGGTTCGTGACGTGGAAGTCGGGGAAGGCGGCGCGGTGAGGTTTTCGTTCGCGCCGAGCCCACGTGACCCAGGGTCGCTCGCAAAGGAGGCCCGAAGGGTCGTCGAAGCGGTGGAGGGGGTCTCGTCGGTCAAGGTGAACGTCCAGCTTCCACAGGCGGCGGGGAGTGCGTCACCGTCGGTCCCGACTCCGGGAGGGCTGGTTCCTGGTTCCGTGCCGGCCCCCACACCCCAGCCGGGCCTCTTGCAGAATGTCGAGTCCATCGTCGCCATCAGCTCGGGCAAGGGTGGTGTCGGAAAGTCCATGGTCGCCGCGAATCTCGCCGCGGCCTTCGCCTCCCGGGGGAACCGAGTCGGTTTGCTGGATGCCGACATTTACGGCCCGAATATCCCTTTAATGTTCGGACAGGACGATCGGCCTCAGGTCACGGGCGAGCCGGGCAAGGAGATGATCGTGCCGCTGGAGGCTCACGGCGTGCGCCTCATGAGTTTGGGCTTCCTTCTGGACAAGGAGCAGCCGGCGATCATGCGCGGGCCACTCATCAGCGGGATCTTGGGGCAGTTTCTCGAGCAGGTGGCCTGGGGCGATCTCGACATCATGGTCGTAGACATGCCGCCGGGAACGGGCGACGCCCAGCTCTCCCTCGTGCAAAAGATCGACCTTGATGGAGCCGTCATGGTCACGACCCCGCAAGAGGTGGCGCTCGGGGACGTTCGCCGTGCCATCCGCATGTTCGAACGGGTGAACACGAGGGTGATTGGCATCGTTGAAAACATGAGCGGCTTCGAATGCCCGCACTGTGGAGAGCCGGTGGACGTGTTTGGTTCAGGCGGCGGGGAGCGCCTCGCGGAGGAGATGAACCTGCCCTTCCTGGGTCGTGTGCCCCTCGACCCGCGGGTTCGGACGGCGGGAGACGAGGGTGTGCCGTCCGTGATCGGAGCCCAGGACTCCGACGCCGCGAAGGCGCTCGAAGATGTGGCGAGCGCCGTGTTGGATGCGCTTGCCGGCGATGGGGCGGAATGAGGATAACGCCCCGACGGACCATGTCCCGCAGGGCGTTTGCAGAGCTGCCGGTGAATGTCGTATTGCGTGACTTTCCCGAGACCCTCCGCGTCCTCGGGCGTGCTCCGGGCTATTCGCCCAAGTGGGGAGCACTCCGAATTGCGGATCTCGAAGCCGATGTGGACGCTCTCCTCGACGCTATCGAGTCCGCGACCTCGTGGAGAGCCCGTCCGGGGGACTGATACGTGGCGCCGCGCGTCAGCGTTGTCATGGTTTGCCGCGACGGGCTTCCGTACCTGCTCGAGGCGCTGGGTAGTGTGCTGGCTCAGACTTTCACGGATTGGGAACTGGTATTCTGGGACAACGGCTCGAAGGATGACAGCCGTGAAGCCGCTGCCCGCCTTTCCCCTAAGGTCAGGGTTCATGGAAGCACGGCTACGATTCCCCTCGCCGAGGCGAGGAACCGCCTAACCGACGCCGCGAGGGGGAGGTACCTGGCGTTCCTCGATGCGGACGACCTCTGGTATCCCGAGAAGCTGGAGCACCAGCTCGCGCGCATGACTTCTGACGGGAGCACTTGGAGCTACACGGACTGCCGAATCGTATCGGCCCGCGGGGAGCCGCTGGGCCGGTTCGCACGGCGCGTACCGCAGCGAGCCGGGCTCGTGACCGAGGCGCTGCTGCGAGAAAACTTCATTCCTCTCTCGACCGTGATGATCGAGCGAGACATCCTCCTCGAGGCAGGGGGGTTCGACGTGACCTTTGGCGTCGCCAACGACTACGATCTCTGGCTACGCCTCTCGGCTCGCACCCCGGTGCTCGCATGTCCCGGGGTGTTGAGTGCCTACCGAGTCCACGGATCCAACCTCACGGGTCGGTACCGGATCACCTATCGGGAGAATCGCCTTATCTACAGACGCTGGGCTCTCGCTGAGGAGCAGCCGGCACACGTGCGCGAAGCGGCTCGTGAGGCCCAGGCGCTACTCAGCCTGAGGTGGGGCTTGCGTGAAATCTTCGAGGGCCGAAACTACCACCGCGGATTCAGGCGTCTGCGAGTGGGTGTGCTGAGGGCGAAGCGTCTGCGGACGCTGATCCACTTCGCGGTGCGCGCGGTGGCGAGTTCGAGGGTAAGGCTGAGAATGGCCCGGGAGCGTAACCGGGGGAAGGCAAGGACCTAGAGTTCTGTCCCAGTCTCGCTGTTGAGCCAGCGCTGGTCCGCTGCAGAAATGGATCCGCCACGTCTGCGCTCCACCACCTTGAGTACGACCCAGCCCACGAGAAGGATCGGGGCCACCTTGAAGAGCAGGAAGGCCGCGAGCCCGAGGCCCAGCGACAGCACGGTGCCGAGCACAGCCAAGGCGACTCCGGCAACCACGAGCGTGACCAGCCCGACGGCGAAGAATGTGAGCAACGTCCCGATCATTTTATTTCTCCTGGCGAACCCAGATGACGGTGATTCTCCCGAACGCGGCATCGATGTCGATCGTGAGGCGCCGATCGGCGTCCTCGTAGTCTAGGGAATAATACGCGTCCCCCCGCTTGACCAGTCCCTCCGAATCGAACGAAGTGAGGAACGTATCCTTTACGATCTTGACCCCTAGGCCCTCGGGCAACCGCAGTTCCAGAGAGCCGAGGCCCATGTCCACAGACAATCTCGCGTCACGCTGCCAGCTGCCCGTGAGGCCCAGACTGATATCACCGACGCCGGCGTCTACCCGGATGGACCTTGCGTTCAAATTGCCGAGGCGACGTGCCGTGAATTCCGCCGCACCCACCTCGAACTGTGCGACGTTCATCTCCACCGGGTTCGGCTCCGATATGTCGATGTGCGTCCGAGACGCGCCGGTCGAAAGGCTCAAGTTCGTGAGCCGAAGTCCGCCCAGGTCGAATTCGGCCTTGACCGCACCGAAGTCCATGCGGAGGTCCATGGCCACCTCGGTGGACAACTCCAAGTCGAATTCGCCGCTGAACTCCCTGCGGCCCAGCCGGATGCGGCGCCCGATGTTGTGGGTGCCGAGATGGATCTCTCCGGGGGTGTACTCGGCCACGGGCTCGAAGATCTCCTCGTCGTAACGGATCCTCATGCGATAGAGTGCTCCGCCGTCCATCGGGCTAACCGTGAAGTGACCAGCGCCGTACTGCACGTGCACCTCGACGCTTCGCTCGTTGCCCAGCTGCCTCGACATGGTGACCGTCCGCCAGCTCTGTCCGGAGAGCCCACCTGCCGACAGCACCAGAGCAGCCGCGGCTACCGGGATCATACGAGTCCTAAACATCTTTCGCCCCTTCCTCTTCCGCCACGGGCTCCGCCTCCGGCCCACCGTCATCCACCTCTTCATCCTCATCGGTCGCCACGACCTGCGTCTCGGAGTCCGGCGCCTCGGCCTCGGCCTCTGGTTCGTCGCGGACCTCTTCGGCCTCGATCACGTCCTCGACCTCCACCTCGACGTCGACATCGACGGTGGGTGTCCAGATGTCGTCGTCGAACGGATCGCGTCCGTCGTAGAATTCAGGCTGCCGGCCACCCCTGGTCATGAGTACGGCTCCGAACCCTACCAACAGGGCCGTCATCGTCACGAGGGCCCCGGCCGCGGCCACGAGGGTTTGCAGCACTCCGAGGATGGGACCGAACATTCCGAGCAAGTTCCCCAGCATGGAAAGAACCGCGAGCGCCACAACACCCGCCACCACCGCGTAGAACGTGTTGGTGGCGCGCACACGGTCGATTCGACTGAAGTTCTGGTCAGCCAACCACTCACCCACATTCCGGGCGACGGCGAGGTATCCGACCCCAACGGCGACCGCGGTTACCACAGGGAAGAGCAGCAGCCAGAACGGCAGCGCCAGGATTCCCACGATCGAGACCACCAGGGCGATCGATCCGAGGATCCAGGCGGGCAGGAAGAGGAACGCGCCCGCCATTCCGACCATGCCAGCCCGAATCGGTGTACGCCGCGCTGCGTCCGCGATAACGTTGAGCCGATCCTTCCAGAGGAAGACGATCAGCAGGCTGCCGGCGGCGAGCAGGAACAGCTTTACCAGGTCCTCGAAGATCTCGGCCACGCCGTGTGTGACGTCGCCCCAAAATGCCGAAACCCCGGTGCGATCACCCCTGGTGCGGAGCGCGGTGTTTCTGAGCCTGTCGCGAAACTCCGTCCGGATCTCGTCGCGAATCCTTCGCTCTAGTTGGTCTCGGTCCGACTCCACGGAGACCACCCGGCCCTCGATGGTGCCACCGTCCCTGTAGAGGCGGGCGTCGACCAGGCGCAGTTCGCCGGTAATCAGTCCACCTTCCTCGAGACGTACCGACCCCTGGGTCACAACGACGTCACCGTCGATCTCGCCTTCGACGGTCAGGTTGCCGTCCACGAGCAAGAGTGGCCCGATGATACGGTCGCCTGCGCCTACGAAGACGTCCTGCTCCAGGTAGATCTGAATCCCCTCTTCCTGCAGGCCCTCGAGGGCCTCCGCCAGCGCAGGGAGAAGGCTCGTCCGCAAGAGGAGTTCCAGGAGGTTCAGCTCGAAGGAGGGGGGAGCCTCATCCGCTTCAGCGGGATTCGCCTCCACGGCAGGCGGCAGCAGGGCTCCTTCCAGCGCCTCATCCAGCAGCAGCGCGATGTCCGCGGCATTCCCGACCAGTGAACTCGGCGGCGCCCAGGCCTCTAGCGCACGTGCGAGCGGGCCGTTCTCGAGTGTGACTACCTCGCCCAGGAGTTGCCGCCACGCGATGTCGAGCTGGTCCCGGCGATCATAGGTGCCCACCACGGCATCGCCGACGAAGACCTGACCGTCGCGGAACTCGATGTCGAGCCGGCCCTGATCGGCGAACTCGAGATGGATTGAAGCCTCCCGCTCCGAGATTGCCAGTTGGTGGGAGACCACCTGGCGAACCTGGCCGGACGCAGTGGCCGGCAGCAGCGCCGCGAGCGCGACGGTCAGGAGCGCGGGCGTCAGTCCGCTAAGACGATGCTTGTGCATATGGATGTACCGTGCGTCGTGAATGAAAGAGGTTCGCGTAGAGAATCCAGGCCGCCGAGGCCGATAGCGCCGCAAACACCACGGTGCCCGTCACGGCGATCAGAGGACTCCCTGACAAGAAATCGATAAGAGCATAGGCCTGGAAGGCGGCCGCCGACTCGACGACACCGTCCATCAGCGCAGATCCGAGCGCCGTGCCCAATTCCGTCACCTTCCATGAGAGGAAAGACGCCAAATACCCTGGGGTGAGCGCGGGATGGGAGAACATCTCGAAAAGGAGCACCGAGCCGATCGTGAGGGGTGGCATGGCGAGACCGGCGACGGCCGCCCAGGCCCGACGGGTCCGTGGCACCAGTCGCTTCACTCGGGCGAACGCACTGATCCTGGCCGCTGCGGGCTCCCAAGCCTCCATGAGCTGTAACACTCGGTGCTGAGCCATGACGCGCTCGTAGAAGCCCTCCGCGGGCTCCATGGACTGAAGCGTCCCGAGGCCCTCGAAGAGCCCCTGCCAAACGGCCACATCAGAGCGGCAAACCCTACAGCCGGAGAGGTGTGCCTCGATCCGGGCCACCTGTCGAGCTGGTATGAGTCCTTCGATGTAGTCCTGGAGCCGCTCGGGTGAGAGGTGCTCCATGGCGCCTCGGCCTCGCACAGCGATCCACGAGCGGACCTTTCGCCGCCATGCAGCAGCGCCCTCCTGGGCCGGCATTTGTTCGAGCACACGCGCGGCGAAGTCAGGAGACGGCGCGATTTCCGGCAGGCCGCCGAGCTCCGCATATAGAAGCTGCCAAGCTTCGAGATCGGCATGACAGCGGGAGCAGAACGCGACATGCTCCTGGGCGTCGGCGAACTCTCCATCGGAGAGGTGCCCGTCCAGGAGCGCTTGGATCTGCTCGGCTGTCAGGTGCCTGTTCATTTCAGCAGGAAAACCAGTCGAAAAGTCATCGGTGTCCAACATGCCACCCTACGTCCCGCCGGTCCGGAAAGTTTCACCATTTCCGTTCGGTGCCAAGTCATTGAGTGAGGTGGGCTAAATGCTCCTTCAACTCACTCCTGGCGCGGTGTAGATAGGTCTTCACGGTCCCGAGCGGGAGTTCCATGATTTCGGCGATTTCGTCGTACGGATATCCTTCGACGTGGCGGAGCAGGATGGCGGTCCGATACTCGGGCCGGAGTTTCCCGATGGCGTGCTCGATTTGGCTGCCCAACTCCTTGTGTTCCACATATTCCTGTGGGCTCTCTCCCCCCGACTCCACCACTAAGCGCGTTTCTTCCTCTTCACGGGCCGTGCGGGCATGGGGTGATCCGTGGATCGACACGGTGTCGAGCTTGCGCTTTCTCAGGTGATCGATGGTGTGGTTGTTCGCGATCTTGAAGATCCAGCTGCTGAACTTGTAACGTGGATCGTACGACCGGATCGCCCCGAATGCCCGGATAAAGGCCTCCTGCGCAAGATCCTCGGCCAACGACCGATCACGAACCATGCGGAAGACGAGCGAAAAGATCGGGCGCTGGTACCGTCTGAGAAGCTCCCCGAAGGCTGCCTGCCGGCCCTGGGCGGCAAGGGAGGCGAGCTCCTTGTCCGACAGTTCAGCGTAATCCAACGAGACCGAGCTCCCGTGTGCGCGTGGTGCAGGGTGAGGGTAGCGATTCCCTCGTCGCGACCGGTACCTTGTGGGGGAAACGACCGTAAAGTTAACCGAGTCTCGGGCTTCATGGCCACAATACCGGAAGCGAAACCCTCGAGCGGGGGCGGACGGGCCGAACAGGTGCGGCGAATTTTCTCGGAAATCGCGCCGCGATACGACCTGCTCAACCATGTGCTCAGCCTGAACATCGATCGCCGTTGGCGTGGCAAGGCTGTGGGCGAGTTGGGATGGGAAAAGCGGCCCGATGGGACGTATCTGGACGCATGTGCCGGTACGTTCGACCTGAGCCTGGAACTGACGCGCCGGGCCGGTTTCGTCGGCCACGTGATGGCGGCGGACTTTGCGCAGCCAATGCTGGTTCAGGGCCGCGACAAGTTGGACGGAACCCCCGTCTCGCCGGTGTGTGGTGACACACTTCAACTGCCGTTTCCGGACGCGAGTTTCGACGGAGCTTCGGTGGGGTTCGGCGTTCGGAATCTTGCCGATCTCGAACGAGGTCTCGCCGAAATGAGGCGGGTGCTGCGCCCGGGTGCCCGTCTGGTTATTCTCGAGTTTACGGTGCCCACAAACGTAGTAATGAAAGCATGTTACATGCTTTACTTCACTCGAATTCTACCCATTGTTGGACGGCTCGTATCCGGACATCCCTGGGCGTACACCTATTTGCCGGAATCCGTGAAGGAGTTTCCGACCCCAGACGGACTGGCGGCATTGATGCGGGGCGCGGGATTCTTGGATGTGCGCTGGAAGACGTTGAGCGGGGGCATCGCCGCGCTGCACGTCGGTGTGGCGCCGTGAAGGGTGTGGTGTCAGCGGGCAGGTGGAGTCGACGGCTCCGTCAGCTCGATGATGGTGACCGGTCCCAGCTCTTCGAGCCCTGGATCGAACTTGCTCGGATCACCTAGAATGAGGATCACCATCCTAGATGGGTCCACGTTGTCAGCGAACGTGCGCAGCACACTCCTCGGGCTCACGGCCTGGATACCGCGCAGGTAACGCGTGAGCCAGTCGAGCGGAAGTCCCTGACTCGCGTAAAGCATCTGCCTGGACACGACCTGGCTGGGATCCTGAAAATTGAACACGAAGCCGTTCGCGACCCGGTCTATCTCTTCCTTGACCTCAACGTCGTTCGGGGCGTGCTGCCTCATTTCCTCGATGACGTCGAGGATCGCACGGATCGCCGCCACAGTGCTTTCCGGCTTGGTTTGGGCCATGGCGCCGACAATGCCACGAGACACGACGGGTGTGGTCCACACCGATGATGCGCTGTACGAGTAGCCTTCCTCAGTCCTGAGCCTCTTCATGAGCCGGCTGCTGAAACCGCTCGCGCCGAAAATCGAGTGGCCGATCCGCGAACTGAAGTACTCCGGTGAGTCTTCCAGGCGGATCTCACTCGGATGCCCGAGAATGACGGTGCTCTGATCGAGCTCCTTGGGAATCAAATAGACGCCGGGCGCTGTGGCGAATTGGGCCTCGGGTGGGTCGGCCAACTCACCGGGGCATGACGGCCACCCTTCGAGCATCTGATCGAGCAACGGCTTCACGTCGTGCCAGGAGACATCGCCCGTCACGCCGAGGGTAAGGTTTTCCGGGCAGAACATCTGGCGATGAACCTCGCGCAAGACGTCGGGAGATACGGCCGCGGGCGTCAGATCCTCCGGTTCCATTTCCCAGCCCACCGGGTGGTCGCCGTACATGAGGTGGTTGAACTGGGAGATCGCGAGCCTTCCGGGTGTGTCGGCCCTTCTGCGCACGTCCTCGAGTTCCTGGCCGCGCCACACCTCCACTCTAGCGGAGTCGAATCCTGGATTGCGAACCATGTCGGTCCAGATCCCCAACGCCTCGGCAAGGTGCCGCGTCAGGGTGTTGAGGCTGGTGAACGTGCTCTGGCCCCCTCCGCCGAAGGTGGTCTGAACCGCGTAGAACTCCAGCATCTTATCCACCGAATCTGGTGAGAGCGACGTCGTTCCAGCGTTGCGCATCAGCGATGGCAGGCCCCTGGCTGCGCCCAGCCGCCCGCGCGGGAAATTGGAGGGCCCGGCCTTGAAGCGTGCAAACACAGAGACGAGGGGGAGTGTCCGGTTTTCGATGTACAGTACCCTGACGCCCCGGTCCAGCTCGTAGAGGTCGGGCTTCATCGGCGTGAACTCGAGCTCCTGGACCTCGAGGTCGCGCACCGCCCCGAGGCCAACCGCCTGTGCCAGCACGGCTCGAGGCATGACCGGCGCGGCGATCAAGGCCCCGGCGACCAGGCGGCAAAGGAACGTTCCTGCCCGGTCCCGCCGCGCGCCGTTCATGGGTCTGTCCCGTTCTTCACGAGCGTAGCAACCGTGCGGTTCTTACGTGTGAAATGAACGCGCACCACGCGGGAGACCTCCTCCGGGGTCACGGCCTGGAGTCGCCTCGAGAACCGGAAGCTCGATCGCCAATCCCCGTACAGGGACGCCGAACCCGCCACCTGCAATGCGAGTCCGAGGTTGGATGTCAGGCGGCGGAAATTGCCGGCCTCCACCTGGTTGCGAACCCGCTGAAGGTCGAGGTCGTCGGGCGGCTGGGCCGCGAGGCGATCGAGCTCCTCGTAGACCGCCGCCTCGATGTCGAGCGTGCTGTGAGGCGCCCGAGGGACGGCGCTGATCGAGAACAACTGGGCGAATCGTGAGCCCGGGCCCATCGAGGAAGTGACCGACGTGGCGAGGCGCTCGCGCACCACGAGGCGTTGGTAAAGCCGCGATGTCCGCCCCCCCGTGAGGAGCGATGTGAGCATGACCAGAGCCGGCATGTCGTCGTGTAGGGTGTCCACCACATGCCATCCCATACGCACGAGCGGCTCGGCGTCGAACTCGATTTCCGTCCGCCTCTCTCCGCGCTGCTCGGGCTCGCGAGCGAGCACAGGCCTCGGGGCTTCGCCGGCCGGGATTCCGCCGAAATATTCCTCCGCCCAGCCGATGATCTGATCCGGATCCACATCACCGACGATCGCGACCACCGCGTTGTTTGGTCCGTAAAAGCGGCGGTAGTAGTCGACCACCTGGCGGCGGGTGAGGTTCTGCACGTCCGACATGTAGCCCACTACCGGGACTCCATAGGGGTGCATGCGAAACGCGGTGGCCATATGCGCCTGGTAGATCAGGGCGGATGGCTGCGTGTCGACGCGCATGCGCCGTTCCTCCGCCACGACGTCTCGCTCGCTGTAGAACTCGCGGAAGACGGGGTTCCTCATGCGGTCCGCCTCCATGATGAACCACAACTCGACCCGGTTGGACGGAAGCTCCACGAAGTATGTGGTGGACTCGGAATCGGTCGTCGCGTTCAGGCCGCGGGCGCCGGCCGTCGACAGCACCAGGTCGAACTCATTGGCCACCACGTGCGTGCGGGCCGAGTCCTCGAGCGTCCCGATTCGTCCGCTCAGCTCGCCGATGCGGACCGTGTCGTGCCCGCCGACGCTCGAGCGGAGCATCAGAATCGTGTCCTGAACCGCATCCATTTCGGCGAAGAGCGCCTGCTCGGCTGGGTAGTTGCGCGTGCCGACGGTAGTGGTCCCCTTGAACAGCAGGTGTTCGAGCAAGTGTGCGATGCCGGTCGAGCCCAATACCTCGTTGACGCCGCCTACCTCGTACTGGACCACGAAAGACACGGTCGGCGCCGTCGTCTGGGGCAGGATAAGGAGCCGCATGCCGTTGTCGAGCGTGTGCTCCACGACGGGCAGGCCCTCGCCCGGCGTCGCCTGCGCGCTCGCCTCAGATGGCGTCACGTACGGACCGGAGAGCAGCACGCACATCGTGAGCCAGCCCCTCATCGGCTTGAGCGGCATGATCACGTCTGGTGTCGCTCCCACGGCTGGCATTCCGGACACAAGAAGGCGGATCGGTTTCCGAAAACGATACGCACGATCTCAGTCCCACAGCGGACGCATGGTTTGCGGACACGACCGTATACGCCGAGTCTGCGCGCGTGATTTCCACGCTTGCCGGATGCATCACGGTAGTTCCTCAGGGTGGTGCCTCCGTTTGCGATGGCGCTGAGCAACACGGACCGGATAGCGCCGTGCAGCGCATGGCCTTCCTTCCGGGTCAGCGTGTTGGCGGGACGAGCCGGGTGGATGCGAGCCCTCCAAAGGGCCTCGTTCGCGTAGATGTTGCCTACCCCCGCGACCCGGCGCTGGTCCAACAACCACGAGCGTATCGGTGAACGTGAGGTCTGGAGTCGTGCGAACATGTCGTGGCCGGCGAAGTGAGGGTCCAAGGGCTCGGGTCCCATGGCGGCTGACCGCGACTCCCACTCTCCCGGCGTGAGAATCTCCACCCTGCCGAAACGCCTCACATCGTCGTAAACCAGCACCCCGCCGTCGTCTAGGGTGAAGCGCACGGCAGGATGAGTCGAAGGTGATACGGAGGGCAGCGTGAGAAGCCGCCCGGTCATGCCCAGGTTGACCACGAGAAACCCCGGCGGATCCAGTTCCATCACGATGTTCTTGCCCCGGCGACCGACGTGCTGGATGCGGCGGCCCGCGACGTGTTTGCGGAAGCGGGCGGGGGAGGTGCGGAGGATGTCGGGGCGGAGAACCCGGGCTCTCGAGATGACGGTGCCGTGAAGTGCCGGGCGGAGACCGCGGACGATCGTCTCGGCCTCGGGGAGCTCAGGCACGCTTTACCTGCCCGGCGCCGGGCGCCGGAGAGCATCGGGCCAGCTCTCTCCATCCGATATCACTGCGGGAGCGTTTGCCGTCGAACTGGATGCGGGCCGCCGCCGCCCTGCTGCGGTCTCCTGCACTCGCCATCGAGTCGCCCAGACCCGTGACGGCCAGAACCCGTCCACCGGACGTTACCAACCCGTCCTCGCTGCGCCGCGTACCCGCGTGAAAGACGAGCACGTCCGGGTCGTCCCGCAGGTCGTCCGGGATCGCGATGGGAAGTCCCTTGGGGTAACTGCCCGGATAGCCTTCCGATGCCATCACAGTGGTGAGAGCGCAGGCATTCTTCCAACGCAGCGAGCGGCCTGCCAGACTGCCCCCTTCAGCCACCTCCGCCAGCAGGTCCAGGAGGGAGCTGTCGAGCAATGGCAGAACGACCTGTGTTTCCGGATCTCCGAAACGGCAGTTGAACTCCACGACGCTGGGGCCTTCATCCGTCAGCATGAGGCCGGTGTACAGGAGGCCTCGGAACTCGGCTCCATCCTCCGCCAGCGCGGTCAGTGTCGGTCGCAGAATGGTCGAGATCACCTCCTCGATCAGCTCTGGAGTGGCGAGGCCTACGGGTGCGTAGGCTCCCATGCCGCCCGTGTTCGGCCCCGTGTCGCCGTCACCAATGCGCTTATGATCTTGAGCCGGAAGGAGCACTAGCACCTCACTTCCGTCCGTAAGAGCGAACACCGAGAGCTCCTCACCGGTCATGAACTCCTCGACGACGATCTGGCGGCCGGCCTCTCCGAAGGCCCGATCCTCCATCATCATGCGCGCACCGTCCAGTGCTTCCTGGACCGTCTCGCACACGAGCGCCCCCTTGCCGGCGGCCAGCCCCGAGGCCTTTACCACCACCGGGGCGCCCTTCTCTCGAATGTAGTCCTGGGCGGGGGCGAGCTCCTCGAAAATCGCGTAGGCCGCCGTGCGCACCCCGGCCTTGGCCATGAGGTCCTTCGCGTAAGCCTTGCTGGACTCGATGCGTGCGGCCGCCTGCGTCGGACCAAAGGCCGGCACGCCTTTCGACCTGAGGCGATCGACGATTCCGGCGGCGAGCGGAGCTTCGGGACCGACCACGGCCAGGTCGATCTGCCGTGCGGCCGCCCACCCGGTGAGTGCCTCGAGGTCGCCCGGGGCGATCTCCACACCCTTGCACAACGGTGCCATCCCGCCGTTCGGCTGCGTAGCGAAGAACTCGGCGTCCGGTCGGTCCTTCGCAAGCTTCCACAGCAGGGTGTGCTCCCTCCCGCCGTTTCCGATGATGAGGATTCGCATCCGGCCACTGTACGGAACGTCGGACGGGCTGTCAAAGTTGGAGGAAAAGCAGTGGGGCGACCGTGTTTACGGTCGCCCCACTGACTCGTCTCGGGCCCGACGTGGGCCGAAACGGCGTGCTACTTCTTCGAGCCCAGCACTTCGTCCGCCATGCGCTTCGCGGCGCCGGCCATGTGCCCGAATAGATCCTTGGCCCCCTTCGCGTATGCCGCGGTAGCCTCGCGCAAGTCGTTTCTGTAGGCCGGATCAGGGTCGCTGCGGCGCTGGTACTCTCCGCGGATGATGCGGTCGTAGTCGCCCTGCTCGATCCACGACCGGATTTCGGCGATTCGGAGCACATGGAACGGATGCGTCGAGCCCATGAGGTTGAGCACCTTGAACACTTGGTCGGCCACGTCTCCAGAATCCCGGTACTCCTCGGCCTGGATAATGAATTCGCCCAGGTCGAGCTCGTCGTCACTGCCGCCCGAGAGCTTCAGGATCGCGCCCATCATGCTGTCAGGGTTCTGGATCGTGAGCAGGCCGGCCCGGTCACAGGAGAGTTCGCTCTTTCTCGACCACTCCAGGAGTGCGACCAGGATGGCCCTCGCCGCGAGACCGACGATGGGGAAGCCCATGTTGGCGAGCTTTAGCAGCAGTTCCGTCATCGTCTTGTAGAGGACGTGGTCGCTCAGGATGTGCCCGAGCTCGTGTCCCATGATGTAGGACACCTGTTCGTCATCGAGCAGGCCGACCAGCCCAGAATGCAGGATGATGAAGGGCTGGTCCATGCCGTAGGCTCCGGCATTCACGATCGGGTTCTGGGAGATGAAGAGAGGGTATTCCTCAGGGGCGTCCAGCGTCTCCAGCACGTCCATGTACAGGTCGTGGAGCCGGGGAATCTGCTTGGGGGACACCCGGACGGAACTCGAAAGGAACGCGAGCCGGATCGGCTTTTCGCCGAAGAACCCGAAGAGCCTCTTCAATACCTCGTCGAAGACGGGGATCTTCCGGAGCGCCTGCAGCGCGGCCCGGTCAGCGGGGTGTTCCCAGGACCGGGGTGCAATATCGGTAAGGATCCGGCGGGCATGGGTCGGCTCTTCTTCGCCGTTCCCATCTCGGTTTTCGCTGCCGTTCGCTCCCTCTTTCTCACCTACCATGACCGTCCATCTCCTTTATGTCGAGGGTGAAGCCCCTCGGCTCCCTCTCTACCCGGCTGTACGGCCCCCTCGCCGGCGAAGTTTCACCGGGTTCGGGAAGCCGCCCCACCCGATTGGGCTATCCTGCGAGCGCTTGGTCGAGGTCGTCGAGGAGATCGTCCTGGTCCTCGATGCCCACGGAAAGCCGAACCAGTCCGTCCGTCACTCCCATCGCCAACCGCATGTCTTCAGGAACGGAAGCGTGCGTCTGTAGCGCCGGAACGCTGATCAACGACTCCACCCCTCCCAGGCTTTCCGCCAGGGCAAAGATCCGGGTCCGCTCGACCATCGACCGGGCCTTCGCCGCGTCTCCGAGTTCGACGGCCACCATGCCGGTGAAGCCGCTCATCTGGCGGCCGGCGAGCTCATGCTGTGGGTGCGAGGCGAGTCCAGGATAGTGTACCCGCTCCACGGCCGGGTGCTGCTCCAGGAACCGAGCGACGGCCAGGCCGTTCTCGTTGTGCCGCTCCATGCGAAGGTGGAGCGTCTTCGTGCCCCTAAGGCACAGCCAGCAGTCCATCGGCCCGGGTACCGCACCGGTCGACTTCCTGACGAAATGGATGTCTTCGGCAAGCTCGTCGTCGTTGACCACGAGGATGCCGCCGATGATGTCCGAGTGGCCGTTGAGGTACTTGGTGGCCGAGTGGGCCGTGACGTCCGCCCCGAGTGCAAGCGGGCGCTGGTTGTACGGCGAGGCGAACGTGTTGTCCACCATCAGAATAGCGCCGCCCTGGTGCGCGATGCGTGCCGCTTCCTCAATGTCGCAGATGCGCATCATCGGGTTGGTGGGGGTCTCGACGTGCACGAGTTTCGTGTTCGCACGCATGGCTTCGGCGATGCAGCTCGGGTCACGCGTGTCGACGAAGCTGAACTCGATCCCCAGCTTCTGGAGAACTTTCGTAAACATGCGGGTGACACCGCCGTAGGTGTTTTCCTCGCTGACGACGTGATCACCCGCCGAAAGGCGCTTCACCACGGATTCGATGGCCGCGAGGCCCGAGGCGAATGCGATTCCGTGACAGCCGTCCTCGAGCGCGGCGACGTTTGCCTCCAGCGCCTCGCGGGTCGGGTTCTTGAGCCGGGCGTAGTCATAGCCGCCCTTGGGCTTCGCCAGCTCGGGCTGAACGTACGTAGAGGTTTGGAAGATCGGAGTCATGATGGCTCCGGTGGTCTCCTCCGGCGCCTGGCCTGCATGAACCGCCAAGGTCCCGAACTTTCCCGCATTGTCGCTGGGGGTCGCCATATATTCGTGTTACTCCGGATTTTCGACTCGTGAGATGCGCATCATGAGCGCCTCGCTGAATCTACCGTCCGAGGTGTAGTCGCCGCTACAGACATTGACCTTTCCAGCCGGCCTCGGGTAAGATTCGCGACCTTCCCGGACAGGGCCTCAATGGGGCATGTCCACACCGTTTCTCGTCCAATTCGGACGCCGATGTCAATACAGCTTCCCCCCGATCTGGTAGTGAGCGTGTCGGGGTTCCGGGGGCGCGTTGGAGCGCCGCTCACTCCGGAACTCGTGTGCTCCATTGCCGCGGCGTTTGGAGACTGGCTGCAGGTCGCCGGACAACAGTCGACCGTGGTGGTGGGGCGCGACTCGCGGACCTCGGGCCCGATGCTCGTCCGGGGTGTGATCGCGGGGCTGCAATCGGTCGGATGTTCGGTGGTGGATCTCGGAGTCGTGCCCACGCCGACGCTCATGCTCGCCGTGGAGCACCACCGGGCGGCCGGGGGCGTGTGCGTCACCGCGAGTCACAATCCGGCAGAATGGAACGCCCTGAAGCTGGCGTCGGCAGAAGGCATGTTCGTCGACGCCGAGGGCATGGAGTCGTTCCTGAACTACCTGCAATCCACAGACCCGAATAGGGCGGACTGGTCGGCTCTCGGTGAAGTCGTCAACGACGAGGCGGCGGTGGACCGCCATCTCCAGGCGATCGAACGGCTTCCGCAGCTCGACGTGTCCGCTATCTCGGGCGCGGGCATCAAGGTCGCGCTGGATTGCGTGAACGGTGCCGGCGGCACCGTGATGCCGCGCTTGCTCGAGTCGTTGGGTTGTGAGGTGGTGGGCATTGGACTCGAGGTGGACGGCCGGTTTCCGCGGGATCCCGAGCCTACGGCGGCCAACCTCGGTGACCTCGCGAGACTGGTACGGGAATCCGGCGCAGCCGTGGGGCTGGCCGTCGATCCCGACGTGGACCGTCTGTCTCTGGTCGACGAGACCGGCCAACCCCTTGGGGAGGACTTCACCCTCGCGCTCGCCAGCGCGGTCGTGCTGAAGCGGACACCCGGCACGGTCGTGACGAACCTTTCGACGAGCCAGGTGGTCGATGACGTCGCTGAGGCCCACGGTGGGTCGGTGGTGCGCACGCCCGTCGGCGAGATCAACGTGGCGCGCCGGATGCAGCTGGAGGGAGCCGTCGTCGGTGGGGAGGGCAACGGGGGAGTCATCCTTCCGGATCTGCACCATACCCGTGACGCACCGTTGGCGGCGGCACTCATATTGCAACACCTTGTAGATGAGGGAAGGCCGCTCTCGCAGATTGTGGCTGGCTGGCCGAAATACGGAATCGTAAAGGAGAAGGTCCGCTTCCCGCGCGGGGCCATCGAGGACGCTTACGGGGTCCTCGAGAACGATCTCGCCGGAGCAGTGAGCGACCGGGCGGATGGGTTGAGGCTGGCATGGCCCGACCGCAAGACGTGGCTGCACGTGCGGCCCTCGGGCACGGAGCCGGTGGTTCGGCTCATCGCCGAAGCGCCTCGTGCGGCCGAGGCGGAGGAGTTGGTGGCCCGAGCGGCCCGCCTCCTCGAGGGCGTCGCCTGACGACAACAACATGAGAACCGTATGTGCGGAATCGTAGGATATGTCGGCTCACAGGAGGCGGGACCCATCCTCATGGAGGGGCTGCGACGCCTCGAGTATCGCGGGTACGACTCAGCCGGCATCGCTGTGCTCGATGCCGAGGGGCGGTTACGCGTAGTCAAGCGCGCCGGCAAGCTCCGGGCCTTGGAGGAGGCTGTCACGGAGGACATGCCGTCGGGGACGTGCGGCATTGCGCACACACGGTGGGCGACGCATGGGGCTCCAAACGAGACCAACGCTCATCCCCATTTCAGCGGCGCGGGGGATATCGCACTCATCCACAATGGCATCATCGAGAACGCGCAGGCGCTCCGCCGGAAACTCGTCGAGTTGGGATATCAGTTCACTACCGACACCGACACCGAGGCTGTCGTCCACTTGATCGACGAGGCGTTCAAGACGAATTCGACGCTCGAAGACGCCCTGGTCGCCGCTCTGTACCAGGTCGAGGGTGCGTACGGCATCGCCGTGATCAGTAGTCGCGATTCCGGCAAGATCGTGGTTGCGCGCAACGGTAGCCCGCTGCTTCTCGGAGTGAGCCAAAACGGTGAGTTCCTGGTCGGTTCCGATGCGGCCGCCGTCGTGAAGTACACACGTGACGTGGTCTACCTCGATGATCGGGACTACGCCGTGCTCACCGCCGATGGCTACGACGTGTATAGCTTGGGCTCGGGCGCGGTCAGCCGCTCCGTACACCACGTCAATTGGGACCTCGAGGCCATCGAAAAGGGTGGCTACGACCACTTCATGCTGAAGGAGATCTTCGAGCAGCCCAGTAGCCTACGCGACGTCATGCGCGGCCGCCTCCTCGAGGAGGAGGGTAACGCGCGCCTCGGGGGGATCACGTTGAGCGATGAAGAATTGCGTGATATCAAGCGCATCGTGATCACGGCGTGTGGGACGAGCTGGCATGCGGCTCTCCTCGGCGAGTACATGCTCGAGGAGCTCGCGGGCATCCCGGTAGAAGTGGAGTACGCGTCGGAGTTTCGGTATCGGAACCCGGTGCTGGAGGACGGAACCCTGGTGCTGGCCATCAGCCAATCGGGCGAGACGGCCGACACGCTCGCGGCGCTCCGCGAGGCGAAGCGTCAGGGCGCCCGCACGATGGGGATCGTCAACGTGGTGGGTTCCACGATCGCTCGCGAGACGGATTTCGGAATCTACCTGCACGCGGGCCCCGAGATCGGCGTCGCCTCCACCAAAGCATTCACCAGCCAGATCGTGGCGCTCCTGCTCTTCACGCTCTACGTAGGCCGCCGGCGTGGGTTGTCGATTCTCCAGGGAAGGGAAGTGGTGGCAGGGCTCCAAGCGCTTCCGGGTCAGGTCGAGGAGACGCTCCGCCTGAGCGACGACCTCCGCCTTCTTGCGGAGGCCTATCAGGACTGCCGGAATTTTCTCTATTTGGGACGGGGCTACCAGTTCCCTGTGGCGCTCGAGGGGGCCCTCAAGCTCAAGGAGGTGAGCTACATCCACGCCGAAGGTTATCCGGCGGCGGAGATGAAGCACGGTCCGATCGCGCTCATCGACGAAGACATGCCGGTCGTCGTGCTCGCTCCGCGCGATCAGGTTTACAACAAGGTCGTGTCGAACATCGAAGAGGTGAAGGCACGGGACGGCCGAATCATCGCCGTCGTGAGCGATGGGGGAGTGCCGGAACTCGAGTCCAAGGTCGACCACCTCATCAGGATCCCGCAGACTGCACCGTACCTGCTGCCGGTGCTGGCCACCGTACCGCTTCAGCTCCTGGCCTACCACACCGCCATCCTGCGGGAGTGCGATGTGGACCAGCCACGCAACCTCGCCAAGTCCGTCACCGTCGAGTAGGTCATGCGGGTCGTCCTGCAGCGCGTGAGCGAAGCCAGCGTGACCATCGAGGCTTCGGTGGTCGGTGAGATCGGCGCTGGGCATGTCATACTCGTGGGCTTCACTCCGGGGGACTCGGAGGAGCACCTCACATGGATGGCGGAGAAGATCATCGGTCTTCGTGTCTTCAGCGACGAAGACGGGAAGATGAACCTTTCCCTCGACGATGTGGACGGCTCGTTGCTTGTCGTCAGCCAATTCACGCTCTACGGCGACACCCGCAAGGGTAGGAGACCGTCGTTCGTCCACGCCGCCCCTCCTGAGATCGCGGTGCCTCTTTACGAGCGCTTCGTCGCGCTGCTCGAGACCCGCCTGCCGGGACGGGTAGCGACCGGGCGCTTCGGCGCCATGATGGATGTGGCGCTCGTAAATGACGGTCCTGTCACTCTGGTCCTCGAGCGTTGAACGGCGTGCCGCCGTTGGTGCTGGCGTCGGCGTCGCCCCGCCGCGCGGAATATTTGCGGATGTTGCGGCTCGAGTTCGAAGTGTTGTCGGCGGACATCGACGAGACATTGCTCGACGGAGAAGACCCCTCCGGCCACGTCGAGCGGCTGGCGAGAGAGAAAGCCTCGACGGTGCAGGCCCGGCGCCCCGACGCGCTCGTGCTCGCGGGCGACACGGTGGTCGTGCTGGACGGCAGGATCCTGGGCAAACCCAAGGACGCCGCCGATGCCGAAGCCATGCTCATGGTTCTGGCCGGGCGGACGCACACCGTGGCTAGCGGTCTCGCACTCGCTCTTCCCGACGGGCGGGTCTTGAGCGGCGTATCGCATACCGACGTCTCGTTTCGGAGCTTCTCGGAGGACACGGCCCGGCGCTACGTCGCCACCGGCGAGCCGCTGGACAAGGCCGGTTCGTACGGGATCCAGGGCGTTGGGGCCACGCTGGTCGGCGATATCCACGGGGACTACTATACGGTCGTCGGCCTGCCCATTCCGCTCCTCATCCGCCTTCTTCGAGAGGGCGGTTGGGAATACGGATTCGGCTCCTTGGTGCCGATCGGACCATCCGGGTCCTGGTCCGGCTCTTACGGAGTGACATGAGCGTCAGCGCCATCCTTGCCATCGATCAGGGGACCACCGGGTCGACGTGCCTCGTGGTCGGCGAGGACGGCGCCGTCTTGGGTCGCGCCTATTCGGAGTTCACCCAGCACTTTCCCCGTCCGGGTTGGGTCGAGCACGATGCCACGGAGATCTGGGAGGTCACACGCCGTGTGGCCGGCGAGGCGATCGCGGCGGCGGGTGATGCCCACATCCTTGGAATCGGCATCGCCAACCAACGTGAAACCGTGGTCGTGTGGGATCGCCAGACGCTCGAGCCGGTGCACCGGGCCATCGTATGGCAGGACCGCCGCACTACGGCCATCTGTGAGGAGTTCAAGCGTGCGGGCCACGAGGAAGAGGTCCGCCGTCGTAGCGGCCTGGTGCTGGATCCGTACTTTACGGGCACCAAGCTTACCTGGCTCCTGCGTGAGAACCCGGAGTTGCGCACCCGGGCAGAGGCTGGAGAGCTCGCCTGCGGTACGATCGACGCCTGGCTGATCTCGCGGCTCACCGGCGGCGTGGTTCACGCGACCGACCCTACCAACGCCTCGCGCACGCTCCTGTTCGGCCTGGAGACGGCTGCTTGGGACCCGTACTTGCTCGACTTGCTGGAGGTGCCTGCCGCGCTCCTGCCCGAGGTGCGCCGGAGCAGCGGCGACTTCGGCGTCGCGGTGGGTGACGCCCTGGGCCTCGAAGTGCCGGTCGCGGGCGTGGCGGGAGACCAGCAGGCCGCGCTCTACGGACAGGGATGCTGGTCGCCGGGTCTGGCGAAGAACACCTATGGAACCGGTGCCTTCCTGTTGCTCTTCACGGGAGACGAGCCCGTGCCCTCCGCGCACGGGCTACTCACCACGGCGGCATGCGCCAAGGACGGCGGGCTGGCGTTTGCGCTGGAGGGGTCGGTGTTCATCGCGGGGGCGGCCATTCAGTGGCTCCGCGATGGACTCGGCCTGCTCGGCTCCGCCTCCGAGTCCGAGGAGATCGCGGCGAGCCTGGACTCGAATGACGGCGTCTACTTCGTGCCTGCGTTCGTCGGCCTCGGCGCGCCACACTGGGAGCCGGAGGCGCGCGGAACCATCGTCGGGCTCACACGGGGGTCCACCTCCGCACACCTGGTGCGCGCGGCCCTGGAGGCCATGGCCTACGGCACCTTGGAGGTGCTCCAGGCCATGGAGGCCGACTCCG